>QHVC01000146.1 GCA_003222205.1 Gemmatimonadota bacterium
CGTCGGCGTTGAGCGAATAGCGCGCGGACACGTGCGACAACACCAGCCTCTTCGCCTTGGCCGCCAGCGCTACCTGCGCCGCCTCGCGCGCCGTCGAATGGCCCGTCTCCTTGGCCCGATCCTTCTCTTCCTCGCCGAACGTGGCCTCGTGCACCAACAGGTCCGCTCCCGCCGCCACATCCACGACGGACGCACAGGGACGGGTGTCACCCGTGATTACGACTTTTCTCCCCCTACGCTTCTCCCCTACGATTCCCTCCGGTGCGACTTTTCTTCCGTCGGGTAGTTCGACGGTCTCGCCCCGCTGGAGTTTGCCCCAGAGC
>QHVC01000147.1 GCA_003222205.1 Gemmatimonadota bacterium
TACAGCTTGATCGGCTCCTCACGCCCCTGCAGCCCCAAGGTGCGCAACAGGCCGATCACCCCGAGAAAATGATCGGCGTGAAAGTGCGTGAAAAAGATCTCGGACAGGGCAAAGCCCACCCCGTAGCGCATCATCTGGCGCTGGGTGCCTTCGCCGCACTCGAACAGCAGCGTCTCCCCCTCGCGCACCAGGGCGAGGCCGGAGACGTTGCGCTCGACGGTGGGGCGCGCCGCGGAGGTGCCGAGAAAAGTCAGGGATAGCATCGCGAGCGAATATAGTCGGGCGGGGACGGACGGGGTCGGGCGGGAGACGGGCAGCACCCACGCCACAGCAGAGGACCGGGTACTACACGCCCTGCCACCCAAATCCTTGCACGACAACGCCCCCGCTCACCCCGCCGTGTTGGCCCGGGGAATGCGGGCCATCGGCTCGGCCCGGCCCGCCCCGGTCCGGCCTCCCTGGAGGCGCTCATGACCCGCCCTTGGTCCCGCCGCTCGCGCGCCCTGGTTGCTTCCCTGGGTGCGTCCGCGATCGGCTTGCTGTTGCTACACGCCTGCCGCGACCGCCCCACCGCGCCGATTACGCCCCGCGCCGTCCCGATCGCGCCCGCGGCGCAAACGTCCACCACGGTCATCAGTCCCAGCGGCGACACCTATCTCAACATCGATGCCGCGAACTACGCGACCGATACGCTGCTCAATCTCTATACGTGGCCGGACGATACGGTCGCCAATGCCATCGTGATGAAGTTCGATCTCTCGAGCATCCCCGCGGGAGCGACGCTCTCGAGCGCGACGCTGCATCTTTATCTCGCCGCCAGCGATCCCAGCCCGGACCCCACCTACACGGTGACCGTTCACCAGATCGTCAATTTCAACCCTGATGTCACGACGGCGACGGGCTACACCTACGACGGGGTCAATGGCTGGACGCCCACTGGGTGTTGTCCATACAACATTCCGTTGGCGCAGGCGGATATCAGTCTCCCCGTGGATACCAAGGACGTCGACAAGACCGTGGGGTTCAAGCAATGGGACGTGACGGCCTTGGTCCAAGGATGGCTCAGCGACCCGTCCACCAACTTCGGGCTGCTCGTGAATTCCGACCGCTCCAAACTGCGGGACCGTTGGCGCTTCTTTAGTAGCAGTGAGGATCCCGTCGCGAGCCATCGCCCCTATCTCACCGTCGTCACGGAAACCGGTACCCCCGGCGCGCCGGGGACCGTCACCGACCTCGCGGTGGAGACGTCATCCGACAACTCGGTCACGCTGGGCTTCACTGAAGTCGATGACGGGACCGGCCACGCCGCGACGTACCACATCCGTTACGCCCTGAATCCCATGGGCTGGGGCTGGGGATCGGCCACGGTGGTGACTCAGGGCAGCTGCAGCGCGCCACTCGCCGGGACCGCGATCGGCGCCCACAAGAGCTGTACCGTCGCGGGTCTCGCGGCCGGCACGACCTACGACTTCCAGATGGTGGCGTATCGGGGAACGATCGACCAGGACGCCACCTTCGGCGAGCTGTCGAACGTGGCGACCGGCACCACCACGTCGGGCAACCCGGAGGCCGTGGTCGGCCGGTGGTCGGCGGTATTCCCGGAGCCGTTCGTGGCGGTGCACCTCCACCTGCTCCCCAACGGTAAAGTGCTGAGCTTCGGCTTCGAGGGGGATCCGCAGGTGTGGGATCTGGCGACCGGCACCTTCACGGCGATCCCCGCTCCCTCGCTGCTGTTCTGCGCCGGCCACGACTTCCTTCCCGACGGCCGCTTGCTCGTCGCCGGCGGGCACCTGAGCGACGACCACGGGCTGCCGAACACCAACGTGTTCGATCCCACAACCAACTCGTGGCAGGTCGGGCCGCCGATGGCCCGGGGGCGCTGGTATCCGACCAATACGACGCTGCCGGACGGCGAGATGCTGACGATCGGGGGCCGCGACGAGAGCGGCACGGTCGTGACGGTTCCGGAGGTATGGAACGGCAGCGGCTGGCGGCAACTGACGACGGCGAGCGTGGAGCTGCCGTACTACCCCCGCATGTTCGTGGCGCCCGACGGGCGCGTCTTCTACGCCGGGGAAGAGCCGCAGTCGCGCTATCTCAGCGTCGCCGGCACGGGAAGCTGGACCAACGGTCCCGTCCGGAAATACACGCCGTGGCGCGAATACGGCTCCGCCGTCATGTACGAGCCGGGCAAGATCCTCTACGTCGGCGGCGGCGACCCCCCGACGAACACCGCGGAGATCATCGACCTCAATCAGCCTAATCCATCATGGGCGTACACCGGCTCGATGGCGTTCGCCCGCCGGCAGATGAACGCCACCCTGCTGCCGACCGGCGACGTCCTGGTCACCGGCGGCACCAGCGGCAGTGGCTTCAACAACCCCGTCGGCGCCGTGCATGCGGCGGAGCTGTGGAGCCCCGCGACCGGCACGTGGAGGACGCTGGCGAGCAACGCGGTCACGCGTATCTACCACTCGACGACGCTGCTGCTGCCGGATGCCCGCGTGCTCCACACCGGCAGCGGCGACTGGGGCGGCCCTCAGCCCGAAGAGCGCAGCTACGAGATCTTCTCTCCCCCGTACCTGTTCCGGGGAGCCCGGCCGAGCATCACCGGGGCGACGCCCAGCGACGTGGCGTACGGCCGGACGCTGTTCGTGGAGACGCCGGACGGCGCCGGCATCGCGAAGGTGACGTTTATCCGGCTGAGCTCGGTGACCCATGCGGCCGACATGGGCCAGCGCCTGGTGCCGCTGAGCTTCACGCCGGTGAGCGGCGGGGTCTCAGTCGTCATCCCCACGAGCGCGACCACTGCTCCCCCTGGGCCCTACATGCTGTTTTTGGTGAACGGCAACGGGGTGCCGTCGGTGGGGCGGATAATGAAGCTGCGGTGACGGGGACGGGCGGGGCGGACAGGGTCGGGCAGGGACGGGCCCGTCTCCGCCCGACTCCGCCCGTCAGAACACTTTCACATGGACATACCGCCCGGGCCGCTCTTTGAGATCGGTCAGCAAATCGGTGAGCGCGTTGAGCGTCTTGTGCAGATCGTTGTACAACGTGCTGTCGCTCGCCAGGCGCCCCAGCGTCCCCTCCCCCTTGTTCACCTTGGCGAGCAGGCCGTTGAGTGATGCCGTCGCATGCGAGAGCTCGTTGGTCAGCGCCACGAGGTTGTTGGAGAGCGAATCGACCCGCTTGCCGGCGCCGCTGCCGAGAATCGTGTCCAAGTGCGCCATCACCCGCTCGACCGACGCCAGCGTCGCGGTCGTCTGGCGGATCATCGACCCGCTTCCCGCCTCCGTCAGCACGTTCAACCCCCGCTGCGTCGCGACCAGCGTGTTGTGAATGTCCTCGGCGAGCTGCTGGTTCACGATGCCGGAGGCGTTGCCGATCAGCTCGTTGGCGCGCGTCGCCACCCCCGTCGCCACGTCCATCAGCGCCGGCGGCGTCGTGCCCACGATGGCGTGGCCGTCCTGGAGGAACGGCTTTTGGTCGTCGCCGGGCGAGAAGTCCACGAACCGCGCGCCGAAGAAGTCCGTCGACCCCACCGACGCGCTCGCGTCCACCCGCGGCTTCACGTCGGACGCGAGCTCCAGCACCACGTCCACCCGGCCCACGCGCTCGAGCTTCACGCTCTGCACCCGGCCCTTTTTCACCCCCGAGACCATCACCGGATCGCCCTGCTTCAGACCGCTCACGTTGCTGAACACCACCTCGGCCTTGACCCCCGTGCTCTTGATCGAGCGCCCCGTGAGCCAGAACAGCCCCACGGTGAACACCGCGAGCCCCATCAGCACCAGCGCGCCGACGCCGATCTCCTGCTTATAGGTGAGGTCCACTAACCCACCCCTCCGCCTGTCCCACCACCGGTGCGTGGTGCGTGGTGCGTGGTTTCTGGGGCATCGCTTTCAGCTTGGATCACGGCCATCTCGAGGTCTCGCTCCAGGAATTGCTGCACCGCGGGGTCCTTGGATTGGAGGATCTCTTCTGGCGTTCCCACCGCGCGGATCTTCGCCTGCCAGAGCAGGGCCACGCGGTCCGCCACACGGAACGAGCCGCGCACGTCGTGCGACACGACGACGCTGGTCACGCCCAGCTCCTGTTGCAACCGCTCGATCAAGCCGTCGATCACGTCGGCGTTGACGGGATCCAAGCCCGACGTCGGCTCGTCGTAGAGCAGATAGGTGGGTTTGCCTGCGATGGCGCGCGCGATCCCGACGCGCTTCCTCATCCCGCCCGACAGCTCCGCCGGATACTTGCTGCCGACCTCCGGCTGCAGGTTCACGAGCCGCAGGCACTCCTTCACGCGGTCGGCGCAATAGCCCTGGTCGCTGTAGCACGCCTCGTCGGTGATGCCGAGGCGGATGTTCTCGTATACGGTGTCGGAGTCGAACAGCGCGCCGTTCTGGAAGACGTAGCCGATCTTGCGGCGCAGCTCGGCGAGCTGCTGGCGCTTCAAGTGCGGGACGCTCAGCCCGTCCACGATCACGTCGCCCGTGTCGGGCTTG
>QHVC01000148.1 GCA_003222205.1 Gemmatimonadota bacterium
GACGGCAGCGGCCTGGAGGCCGGCGTGCAGCGGCAACCACCGCTTGGCACGGTGGACATCCCGCAGGAGAACCAGCCTGCGCGGCTGCGCACGTCCTCCTGGGGGCTCCCCGTGTCCTTCCGGGTGAGCGTGGCGCTGGACCTGCTGGCCCAAACGCAGAACCGCGTGACGGTGCTCGGCGAGTTCACCCAGCCGACCAATAACAAACCGGGCGCGGGCGTTGGGCTCGAATGGGCCACCACCAACGTCGGCAACAGCGGGTTCTCGCTGGCCGCCCGCGGCAGCTACACGATCCAGCCGGACAACAACCTCAATCCCGGCAGCGCTGCGGGCTTCACCACGCAGCAGAGCACGTCCAGCGTTTCGAAAGACGGCCTGGCGCTGGGCGGCGGGCTCAGTTACGGACGCGGGACGTGGAAGCTCGGGTTCGACTATGCGTACCGGAACCTCGGGCCGCTGGGGGGCACCAACTTCCTCAGCTTCAGCCTGGGCTGGTGAGGTTGGAGGGTGCCGGATGCAGTCCAAGGATGCGACAACTGACGATCCCAACGCTGGCACTCACGGCCATTGCGGCTGTGGGTGCCGCGTCGCAGGCGGTGGAGCAGACGAGCTTGGGCCTCAGCGCCGTGCGCTACTGGCGGCCGGCGGCGGGGCAGACCGTGGTGGATGTGTTCGCGCGCGTACCCGTCGCTGCCGTCAGCGCGCTCGGAGCGGAAGGTAGCGACGGGGCCTTCCGCTTCGCCGTGGTCGTCCAGGACTCCAGCGGGCTCCGGCTCCTGTCGCAGGCGTGGACGGAAACGGTGGGCGACGCGATCCTGCGCGTGCGGGGAGCGTCGGTGGGGGAGCACTTGACGTTCGCCGCCCGTGCCGGGCGCTACACCGTGGAAGCGGTCGTGACCGACTCCGCGAGCGGCCGCGTCGCGCGCCAGCAGATCACCGTGGAGGCGTTCGCCGCCCCGCCCGCGGCCTCCGATCTCCTGCTCGGCACAGGACTGCGGGGCCTGGAGGACTCGACCGTGCGGTCGGGGGAGATCCGCAAGGGCGGCGTCGCGGTCCAAACGTCCGGCGAGCCCGTGCTGACGCCCCAGGCGGCGAAGCTCGGTTACTACCTGGAGCTCTACCCGGCGCGCGCCGAGACGCTGACCGTGAGCCTGCGGGTGCTCACCGCGGCCGGGAGTCCGGTGATCGCCGCGCCGTCCGAGCGGCTCCCCGTCGGCGCGGGCGGCGCGGTGACGCACGAGATCGTGGATTTGACGGGACTGCCCCCGGGCCGCTACCGGCTCGAGGTCACGGCGGGGGGGCGGGTGGATACGGTGCGGCGGACGGCGGGGTTCGGCATGTCCGGATTCGAGACCGCCGCGACGGCCGAGGCGATGAACCAGCCGGAGGACCGGTTCGGGCGGATGACGGAGGCGCAGCTCGACGAGGTATACGCTCCCCTCATCTACTTGATGACCTCGGCGGAGCAAGGGACGTACTCGAGCCTGTCGGTCGATGGGAAGCGCCGCTGGCTGCGACAGTTCTGGGCGAAGCGCGATCCCACCGCGGGGACGGCGCGCAACGAAGCTCAGGAGCGCTTCTACTCCCTGATCGCGGAGGCGAACCGCAGGTTCCGGGAGGGTGGTCAGTCGGCGGTCCCCGGGTGGCGCACCGACCGCGGCCGGATCTACATCAAATACGGGCCACCCGACGAAGTCCTGGAGCGTCGCCAGGCGGGGAGCACGTCGCCGTACGAGGTGTGGAAGTACACGCGGACGCGGCTGCTGAAATACGTATTCATGGACTTGACGCGGTTTGGGAATTATCAGCTGATTTTTACGGACGACCGCCGGGAGCCGAGCCGGTCGAACTGGATGGAGCTGCTCGGTGAAGAGGGCGTCCAGGACGTGCAGCGGTTCTGAGGCCGACCAGTGAGACCTACACGTGAGGATCGCATGAGAACACGCATTTCCGGAGCACTCGCTATCCTGGCCGCGCTGGCGGCGTGCAAGAAGGACCCCACTGCTGACGGCGTGGGAACGCCGGACAGAGTGATTTTGGACTTCGCGACGCTCACCCTGACGCAGGGGGACTCGGCGAACGTCACGGCACAGGTCGTTGACGTGCGGATGACCCCCCTCGAGCAGCCCATCACCTTCACGAGCTGTGACGGGGCGGCGGCGACGGTTGCCATTGATCCGACGTTCCAGCCGGTCCCCGCGACGCGGGTGCGGGCCAAGATCCGGGCCGTCGGCGGTGGCGCGCCATGTATCATCGCCGCGAGCACCGGCGCGAGGCCGGATTCGGTGATCGTGATCGTGCTGCCTCTCACCTTCAACGGCGCACTGTCTTCGAGCAGTGCGGCCGTCGGCAGCACGCTGACGATTTCTTCGACGGCATCTCTGAAGTTCGACACGTCGAGCGTCAACGTCACATTCGGCGGCGGCTCCACTCCGCCGATCCTGTCCAAGACTCCCAACCAGCTGCAGGTGCTGGTACCGTTCAGCGACCCCGGTCCCATCACTATCGCCGGAATTGCGGTGACCTACGTGACCGGATTAGTCGCCACGCTTCCGACCTCGGTCAGCTTCACCGCGACTGGATCGGATCCGTTCCCCGGCGCCAACGCCTGGAACACCGCTCCGGACATCACGTCGCGGGTCCCCGCCTCCGGCCAGAGCAGTCTCGTCTTGGCAACCGGCGCGGCGTCGAACGCCGCGGGAATCTGCCCGGAGGACCGGTTCGCCTTCGGCCCGACCGGATCCTGCTCGATGTTCAAGTTCGTCCTTTCCGCACCGGCCAACGTGTCCTTCACAACCGACTGGGACGGCGGCAGCACCGACGTTGACCTGCTCATTTGCTCGGATTCGACGGCGGCGAGCTACAATACCAGCACGTTCGCTCCGTGCGCCCTGGACGGCCTCGGGGGCGCGAGCAGCTCTAAGCCGGAAGTCGCAGGTGGGGTCACGTATCCCGCCGGAACGTACTGGTTCGTCGCCCAGGACTACTCAGGCGGCGGCGTGCGGAACTACTACATCAAGATCGAGAAGCAATAGCTGGTTCAGCGCGTTGAGGCCCCGGCGTGAGTCCGCGCCGGGGCCTCTTGCTTTCCGGGGTAGGCTACGCCCGAAGCTCAAGGAGTGGGCGCCGACTCCGCCTGGGCCGCGAGCACCAGCGCGGCCCACACCGCTGTGCCGATGGCGGCGTGCGCCACCTGGAGCCCGCGAGGAAGCGCGAGCAGCACCATCGCCGCGGCGATGCCGATCTGCAAGAGCACGAGCACCAGCGCCGCCACGACGCCCGCGCGACGCGTGCGCCATGCCCACCAGGCGAGCGACGCGAGCAGCGCGAACCCGAGCAGGCGATGCAGCCAGTGCAGGTGTTGCAAATAGTTCCCGGCAGGTACCAGTTGCCCGTTGCATAGCGGGAACCCGAGACATGCGCTCGCCGCGCCGAGGTTCGCCGTCAGCGCGCCGAACAGGACCGTCACGAACGCGAGCCCCAGTACGACTGACCCCGGGCGAAAGCCCGGGGGAAAGCCCGGGGAAAACCCAAGCGGCCCAGCCGGCTGTGTCGCCAGAATGAGCAACGTCGCCAGCAGCAGCATCGCGGTGCCGAGGTGCAGCACGACCGTCCACGGCGGCAGCGCGAGTTTGACGACGACGGCTCCGAGCAGAATCTGAGTGATGAGGAGCGCAAGAGCGACATAGGTTAGGCGGCTAGGCGGCTGGGCGGTTAGACGCTCGGCCCCATCCCGCATCCCCCATCCCCGATCCCGAGATTCCCACCATGCGAGAGCTGCGACGCCCACGACGAGCACCGTGACCAGCGCCGCGACCAACCGGTGGTTCCACTCGATCAGCGTGCCGACGTCGTCCAAGGGCGGGAACCAGCGGCCGTGGCAGCGCGGCCAGTGCTCGCCGCAGCCGAGCCCCGAGCCCGTGATGCGCACGACCGCGCCGAGGACGATGAGCAGGTAGGTGCAGGCCGCCGCGGCCCACGCGAGCAGCCGGAAGCGTCGCGACATGGGGGACGAAAGGTATATTCCCGCACCTCATGTCGGCACCGCACGTCATGACTCCGGACCGCTGGGGGGACCGCCTGCCGCGCCGCCTCGGTCTGTGGAGCGCCGTGGCGGTGCTCGTCGGCTCGACGATCGGCAGCGGCATCTTCCGCACGCCGGCCATCATCGCCGCGCGCGTGCCGGCGCCCGGCCCGATGTTCGCCGTGTGGATCCTGGGCGGAGTGCTGGCGCTGTGCGGCGCGTTGAGCTACGCCGAGCTCGCCGCCATGTACCCGCGCTCGGGCGGCGTCTACGTCTACGTCCGCGAGGGGTTCGGCCGCCTGCCGGCGTTCCTGTTCGGCTGGACGGAGCTGGTGCTGATCCGCGCGTCGGCGCTGGGCGCCATCGCTACGCCGTTCGCGGAATATCTGCTGCGCTCCCTGGGCTACAACCCGGCGCTCGAGCCCTACGCCACCACGGTGCATTGGGTGGCCGCGGCGGCGATCGCCGTGACGGCGACCTTGAACTACATCGGCGTGAACTGGAGCTCCTTGCTCCTGAACCTCACCACCGGCGCCAAGTACGGCGCGCTGGTGCTGCTCGTCGTGCTCGGCTTCGCGGTGGGGCAGGGCGAGTTCGCGCACTTCGGGCAGGCGACCGGGGCGCCGCACGCGGGGCTGTTCGGCCTCGCCCTGGTGTCCGTGCTGTGGGCGTACGACGGCTGGGGCGACCTGTCGTTCGTGGGCGGGGAAGTCCGGGATCCCGAGCGCAACCTGCCGCGCGCTCTGGTGCTGGGCACGGTCGGAGTGATCGCGATCTACCTGCTGGTGAACGCCGCCTACCTCTACCTCTTGCCGATCGACCGCATGGCAAAATCCCCGCTGGTGGCCGCGGATGCGGCGCAGCTCATCGTGGGACAAATCGGCGTAGGGCTCGTCGCCGTCGTGGTGATGGTGGCGACGTTCAGCACGCTGCTCGGCTCGATCCTCACCTCGCCGCGCATCTTCTTCGCGATGGCCGAGGACGGGCTGCTCTTCAGGCCGGTCGCGCGGGTGCACCCGCGCTTCCACACGCCGTCAGTGGCCATCGTCGGGACGGCGGTGCTGGGCGTCGTGTTCGTGCTGCTGCGCACGTTCGAGCAGCTGGCCGACCAGTTCG
>QHVC01000102.1 GCA_003222205.1 Gemmatimonadota bacterium
GTCGTGATGCCCGTGTTGGACGGCTTGAGCGCCGCTCGCGCCATCATGGAGAGCATGCCGGACACGGGGTTGATCCTGTTGACCGGCATGCCGCCGGAGCCGCCGGTGCCGGACGCCCTCCGCGCCGGAGCGCGCGGGCTCGTCCTGAAGTCGGAAGTTGCCGAGGACCTGGTCCAGGCGGTGCGCGACGTGGCCCGGGGTGCCATGTACGTGAGCCCCGCGTATTCGCGGACGGGACGGCAGGAATCGCGTGGCAACGGATCTCCCCCGCACGACTCGCTGTCGCCCCGGGAGCTGGAGCTGCTGCGTCTGATCGCCCAGGGCCTGACGACGAAGCAAGCCGCCGCCGAGCTCGGCATCTCCGTCAAGACCGCCGAGAGCTACCGTGAGAGCATCGCCGAAAAGCTGCAGATCCATGGCACCGCGGGCCTGGTCCGGTACGCCATCCGGGCCGGTCTGATCGGCGCCTAGCGCCGTCCTCGCCGTACCCGGGCTTCTCCCCCGGGCAAGTCCCTCCGTCGCACCCCGTAAAAGACCGGAATTTCCCAGTGCCGCACCGCGATTCATCGTTGCGGTGACCCCGCAGTTCTACTCTCAACGAGGAGGTGGGTTATGGACGTTCGCGCCTACCGGGTCGCGGAAATGTCGCCCGAGGAGCTGCAGGCCGTTGGCGGCGGGGAGACGCTCTGGTATTACGTCGGCTACGGCATCGGCTACTTCGTCGGCATGTTCGAGAACGCACCCTTGGACGGGTATCTCGGCTGCACGGCGTAGACATGGGTCGCTGTCAGGATTCCACCCTCAGTCAGGAGGCGTTATGACTTCGGTGGCATTGACGAATGTCGCGGCGTTCGACGTGGAGGAGCTGGACGCCGAGACCGCACGGCATCTGGAGGGCGGTTGCTGGTGGTGTGCCGTGATCCTAGGGACGTTGATCGCCCAGTTCGACAGTTTTCTTGATGGGATTTCCGACGGCTACGCCGCCGCGACGTCCTAGGTGAGATGGTGGTCCGGACGGCGCGGCACGCGTCGCCCGGACCACGCCGCCCCCGATGCCCGACCAACTCTACCCGGCCGACGCGCTCGATGATTCGCTCGAGACGCATCTGGCGCGTTACGCCCGCGCCGGCCGCGGCGTGTACTTCGCGACGCTGACGTTGGTGATCGCCGCGGCGACCGCCTTGCCGGTCGTCAAGGTCAACGTGACCGTTCGCAGCCCCGGGATCATCCGCCCGGCCACCGAAAAGCAGGAGATCCACGCCCTCGTGTCGGCGCTCGCGGCGCAGGTGCTGGTCAGGGACAACCAGACGGTGGCGCAGGGCGACACCATCGTGCTGCTCCACGCGACCGCGCTCGATGACCGCGTCGCCCTGCTGGCCGCGCGCGTCCTCGAGAAGCAAAGCCTGCTCGCGGACCTCACCCTGCTGCTCTCGAAGAGCGACCCCGCGCTGCACACCGCCGACTACCAGCGAGAGTACCGGCAGTTCGTGACCGAGGTGCGCGACAACCGCCTGGCACAAGAGCGCGCCCGCCGGGAGACGGCCCGGGTCCGCGATCTCTACCGCACGCAAGCGACGACGGCGAGCGATCTCGAGGACAAAGAGTTTCAGCTCGCCCAGCTGCAGAGCCAGGGTCGCATGATTCTCGAACGCTACCGCAGCCGGTGGCAGACCGCGCTCACGAGTCTGCGGAGCGATCTTCAGGATGTGGCATCGCAGCAGGCCCAGGTCGCCGAGCAGCGGGCGGCGTATACGATCACCGCGCCGGCTTCGGGGACCGTGGAGCTGGTCGCGAGTCTCTCCGCGGGCAGCCCCGTCCAGGAGGGTGAGCTCCTGGCGGTGATCTCGCCGCGCTCGGATTTCGTGGCCCAGGTGTACGTGGCTCCCCGGGACATCGGCCTGCTCCACCCGGGCATGGCGGTCCGGATGATGGTCGATGCGTTCAACTACAGCGACTGGGGGGTCATCGAGGGCTCGGTCACCGAGATCTCGGACGACTTCGTCGAGGTCGATGGCCGGCCGATGTTCAAGGTGACCTGCGCGCTCGCGCGGACGCGCCTGTCGCTCGCGAACGGCTTCACGAGCACGGTCCGGAAGGGCATGACCCTGCAAGCGCGGTTCGTCGTCGCCGAGCGGAGCCTGCTCCAGCTCCTCCGGGACGACGTGAACGACTGGCTCAATCCCGCGCGCGCCCCCCTCGCCGCCGCTCCGGCACCCTGAGGGCCTTATGTTCCGGCGGATTCCCCGCGTCCAGCAGCACGACGTCACGGATTGTGCCGCGGCGTGCCTGAAGTCCGTGGCGACCCATTACGGTCGGACGCTCTCCGTCGCCCGCCTCCGGCAGTATGCGTCGACCGACCTCCGGGGGACGAACGTGCTCGGTCTGGTCGAGGCCGCCACCGCCCTCGGCTTCGCGGCCAAGGGCGTAAAGGGGACGGTCGAGAGCCTCGCCAAGATTCCCACACCGGCGATTGCGCACGTCGTGGTGCGGCAACGCCTCGCGCACTTCGTGGTGATCTATGCGGTGACCGCGAAACACGTGGTCGTCATGGATCCGGGCGACGGGCTCGTCCACAAGCAGCCCCTCGACCAGTTCGCGAAGACGTGGACCGGTGTGCTCGTGCTGCTCGCGCCGGCCGAGCGTTTCCGGCGCGGCGACGAGACCGTGCCGCTGGCACGGCGCTTCTGGGAGTTGCTCGCTCCCCACCGAACGGTGATGGCGCAGGCGTTCGTCGGGGCCCTGGTGTTCACCCTGCTCGGGCTCGCCACTTCGATCTACGTGCAGAAGATCGTCGATTACGTCCTGATCGACGGGAATCGCAATCTGCTCAATCTGATGAGCGTGATCATGGTCGCGCTCCTCGGGATGCGGGTGGTGGTGGGGGGCATGAAGAGCCTGCTGACGTTGCGAACCGGCCAGCGCATCGACGGGGCGCTGATCCTCGGCTATTACAGGCATCTCCTGGCGCTGCCCCAGCAGTTCTTCGATACGATGCGGGTCGGCGAGATCCTCGCGCGCGTGAACGACGCAGTGAAGATCCGCGCCTTCATCAACGACGTCGCGCTCGACGTGCTCGTGAACGCCCTGATCGTCGTTTTCTCGCTCGGGCTGATGCTGCTCTACAGCTGGAAGCTCGCGCTGGTCGTAGCCTGCATGATCCCGGTGGTCGCTGTGATCTACGCGGTGACGAACCGGTTCAACCGCAAGAACGTGCGCACCATCATGGAGCACGGCTCGGACCTTCAGGCCCAGCTCGTCGAGTCGGTGAAGGCGGTCGGCACGATCAAGCGGTTCGGACTCGAGGACACCGCGGGCCTGCGGACGGAGACGCGCTTCGTGCGCGTGCTCCGCGCCGTGTACGGCGGCGGCCGCGCCTCCATCGCGTCATCCCAGGCCGCCCTGTTCGTCTCGCAGGCGTTCACCATCGCCCTGCTCTGGGTCGGGGCGCAGCTGGTCATGGCGCGCGGCCTGACCCCCGGCGAATTGATGTCGTGTTATGCGCTCATCGGATACCTGACGCCGCCTGTGCTCTCCCTCATCGGCGCGAACCGGACCGTCCAGGATGCGCTGGTCGCCGCCGACCGGCTGTTCGAGATCATGGACCTCGAGCGCGAAGCGCCCGGCGACACGATGGAGCTCACCGCGGACCTCGCGGGCGACATCGAGTTCGAGCACGTCGGGTTCCGCTACGGGACACGCGAAGCGGTCTTCACCGATCTGAGCCTCACGATTCCCCGAGGCCACGTCACCGCGATCGTCGGGGAGAGCGGTTCGGGCAAAAGCACCCTGCTCGCGTTGCTGCAGGGCCTCTACCCGGTGGGAAGCGGGCGCATTCGGATCGGCGGATATGACATTCGGCACGTCAGCGCCGCCAGCCTGCGCCGCATCGTCGTGGCCGTCCCGCAGCAGGTCGACGTGTTCGCGGGAAACGTGGTGGAGAACATCGCCGTGGGCGAGTTCTCGCCCGACATGCAGCGCGTGCTCGACGTCAGCAAACGCCTCGGGATCCACGAGTTCGTCGAGAAGCTGCCCGCCGGCTATGCCGCCTACCTGGGCGAGAACGGCGTCAATCTCTCGGCGGGACAACGCCAGCGCCTGGCGATCGCGCGCGCCCTGTACCGGCGACCGGAGATCCTGATCCTGGACGAGGCGACGTCGGCGCTCGATGGCATCTCCGAGCACTACGTCCAACAGGTCATCCACGATCTGCGGAGCGCCGGCAAGACCGTCGTCGTGATCGCGCACCGACTGAGCACCGTCGCCAAAGCCGACAAGATCGCGGTGCTCGCGAACGGCGCCGTCGTGGAGGAAGGCAGCTGTGAGGAGCTACTCCGCAACGAGCGGCAGTTCTGGAGGTTGTGGACGCATCAGGCGCCGCTCGCGCTGGTCCCGACGAGGAGCCCGCTGACAGCGGCGGCCAGCGGTTAGAACCGCGGGCGCCAGAAGTCCGCTGCGGAGTGGAAGATCTTCTCCGTGAGGGCTGCCGACAGCGTGACGAACAGCCCGTGCCCTCCGCGCACGGAGAAGTCCGGATCGTCGAGGTTGCCGAACCGGTACCCGGCGGCGATTTCCAGCCCGTTGACCGGACGCGCGACCAGCGCCGGCGAGCCATCCCAGGCCGTGGAGCCGGTGGTCCGCTCCACCAGCAGCCGGCCATCGCTGCGCACGCTCAGCCAGGGAGTCATGTCGAGGGTCATCCGGCCCCCGATGTAGTCGGCCCAAGCGGTCAGGGTCTGGGGGGTGCCGTCGGCGTACACGCGATCGGCCTGCGTCCGGCGCATGGCGTAGCGGGACGCGAACTCCAGGGACGGGCTGGGCGCCCAGATGAGCTCGGCGGCGCCGATCAGCCGCTGCTCTTTCCCTTGGGGCACCAGCACGCCACCCCCGATCGGATTGCGGTCGTCGGTCCACTGGAGCTTCGCCAGCACGTTGAGCCGGTCGCTGTGCGCGGGCCGGAGCGCCAGGCCCCACAGGCTCGACAGGCGGCGAGCGAGCGGAGCCCCGGGGAGCGCGTTCTGGGAGAATTCCTGGCGCGACAGCAGAGCGAGCGAAGCGTCGAATGTCACGTCGCCCGCCACGGTTGCGAGCCGAGTCGACTGGAGCGCGCCGTCCTTGACCTCGGCGCGCGCCGTCAACCGGTACGGCGCGTGCTGCGGCAGCAACTCCAAGCCGGCGCCGGCGGACCAGTAGTCGCCCTCGGTCTGCAGGAACGGCAGCGCCCGCACGGGATCCGCGAGGGAGGCGCTCCGCACGCCTTGGCGGCGCTCGAAGAGCAGGTTGACCGTGAGGTCCGACGAGAGCTGTAGCCGGTTGCGGAGCCCGACGATGGCGGCGTTGCCGGCGCCGCTCACGCCGCCGCTGAGCTGATAGCTGCCCCACGCCTGGGTCCCCGGTCCGATGTCCGCCCGCACGCCGAGGCTCGAGACCGAGTAGCTGCCCTGGCTGTCGGGGCGCGAGACGTACCGGTGGCTGGCTTCGAGGGCCATGCCCCGAGCCACCCGGTAGCTCGCGCCGAAGCCCCAGACCTCCGGCGACAACTCCGGGCCGGAGATGCTCAGGCGGCGCCGCGCTTCGGTCCAGAGCTGCAGCGCCGGGGACACGCCCCACTGCGTCTTCACCTCAGCCGCCGTCACCTGGCTCGACGTCAGCGCGCCACCCCCCAGTTGATCGTTCGCCACTCCCGCGTCCACTCGCAACCCGGGGGCGACCGTCTGCACGATGCCGACGCGCGTGTGCTCGCGGTCGATCCCCTGGAGCTCGAAAGTCTGGCGCGTGTGCTCCGCCCGCAGCTCTGTCCCGCCGAGCCTCAGCCCACCCCTCAGGCTTTCCTCGGTCAAGCCGGGTTGCAGGGCGACGTTGGAGGGGTTCGTGAACTGGCGGCCGACCCGCATGTAGCCGCCCCCGACCGTCACCGCGCCGCCGAACAGGCTGTAGCTCGCCTTCGCCGAGGCGGCGAGGCCTGTGGAGTCGCCGTGCTCGGCATAGGCGACTTCCGCGCCGACGTCCACGGCCCCGAACCGGAAGGCTCGCACGTCGCTGCCGACCAGGCGGTAGCGGTCGATCGCCTGCTCGGCGTTCACGGCAGTCACGCCGATGCGCAGCGAGTCCAGCCCCAGGCCCTCCACCAAGGGACGCATGTCCAGCGCCGCCCGGGCGCCGGCCACGAGCCGCGGTTGCCCGCCGGCGGCCGCTTCGAAGGTTGCGACGATGAACATGGGATTGCCGCTCGCGTCGGCCGCCGGAATCGGCTGCTTGAAGAGCACCACGCCGTCGACATAGTCGATCTGGTAGTCCACGAACCGGGTCAGGGCCAGCGTGGCGACGGCCCGTTCCGGGTTCTGGAGGTCCCGTGTCTCGAGACGGAGGTACTCCGTGCCCGGCAGGATGCCACCGGCCAGCTGATAGGGACCGGAGATCCCCGCCCCGCGGATCTGCAGCTGCCGCAGCGACTGCGACGTCAAGCTCCCGAACGCGCTCCAGGTGACCGCGCCCGTCGTGATGTGCGCGGCGAGACCCGTCACCGACCGTCGGTACTGCGCGAGGCTCAGGCCGCTCGCGAAGTCGGCGCTGGAGAGATCGCCGAACGCCGCCCAGTCGAAGCCGCGCTCGAGCCGCGCCGACATCCAGGTCCGGGACGCCGTGCGACTCTGCTGCACGCTCGCGTCCCCGAGGATGGGATACTGCGCCTGCCCCAGCGGGTCGACGCTGCGGCCGAACACGTCCTGCCCGTCGCGCAACCGGCGGGAGTCGAGCCCCAGCGTGAACGAGGTCTGCGAGTCCAGCCGGCCGCGCGCGGTGACCGCGCCGTAGGACTCGGGGCTCGCCCCGGTCCCCACCATCCCCGATCCGGCGACGGTGAGGCCGCGCACTTCGGGGAGCAGCTCGAGCGGCACCGTGGCCGTCGCGTCGCCCGACTTGAGCTCGAGGGCGCCCCGGCCCACCTCTCGGCCCGGCCGCAGCGCGATCACGAGCCGGCCCGTCGCGTTCGAGAGCAGCTGGCGCCCGACCGAGGAGGGGTCGGCATCCGCCCCCAGCGGCTCCGCTCCCGTCGCGTTCACTGACACGTACGCCGGCTGCGCCACCGGCACCCCCCAGGCGTCGAGGACGCGCACGTCCGCCACGGCGGTGGAGCGCCCGTCGGCAACGAGAGTCACGCGGCTGGGCACCTCGAACCGCGCGGGCAAGCCAGTCACGTGGACGGCGATGCTGTCCCAGCGCTCCTGGCCCCAGGAGTTCCTCATGGCAACGCGCAAGCGATGAGGACCCCGGGCGAGCGGGACGGCGATGAAGTCATAGACCCCGTCGATTCGCGCGTGGACGGTGTCGATCAGATTCCCTCCATCGTAAAGCACGAGGGCGGCGTTGGGTTCGCCTTTCACGCCGATGTACACGCGGTCCTCAACCAGGACGGCGCCGTCACGCGGGGCCAAGATCCCGACCCCGGGACCGCGAGTCAGCGCGGCCTGGCCCTCTGTCGCCCGGTCCGCCGCCGAGCGCGCGCGAGCGACGAACACCGTCTCCGCAAGCGCCGTGGGCGCGCTGTGGCCGGATGCGTCGGCGGCCGCCGCGGTATCCGGTGCGGGCACGGCCCCAGCCGAAGCCGGGACGACGGCGACTGCGGTGTCCGGTACCGGCTGCGCCCCGCCCGTAGCCGGCACGCCGACCGCCACCAGCACCGGGAGGCGGGGGTTGTGAACGGCTGCGCGGACGTGCACCTCCGTCCGGCCCGCGAGCCGTCGCATCATGTCGGACGCGCCTCGCGCGGACGGCCACGTCGCGATCCGCAGCGTAGCGGAGTCGCGCCGCTCGGCCGACCACGCCACGATCCAGATCTCCGCACCCGGGCGCGCGGGCGGGATGGGGATCGCCTCGTTGTCGAGCCAGGGGTAGCTCGTGAACCGCACGCCGTCCCGATAGACGACGGCAGAATCCGCGAGCGGGCTGAAGCTCACGACCGCGTCGAGGGGAGCGTCCTGCGGTTGCCGGAGCATCACCTCGTAGCGCACCTGCGGACCTTGCCCCAGGGGCAGCCGGGTGTCGGAGAGCGGCCCGTCAGAGGCGGGCGCCGGGAGTGGAATCGCCGCAAAGGCGAATTTCACGGGGCGTCGAATCGCCTCAGGGCGCACCGTGTCCCGGACGGGGGCACGGGGCTGGCGGATCCTTGCGACGGGCGCTGCGCCGCCCGCGAGGAGGCGGAAGCTCACGCGCGGGGTCGTCCAGCCGCTCGCGTCCACGAGTTGAACCTCCTCACCCGCCACTTGGTACCCCTCGGGGATCGAGCGTGGATCGACGCGGAACGCGTGCCGACCCGGGCGCAGGTTGGTAAACGAGAACTTCCCCGTGGAGTCCGTCGTCGCAACCTGTCCGTCCTCGGTCCAGATGTCGATGTTTGCCAGGCTGATCTCGCCCGAACCCTGCACCGAGACTTTCCCGATCGCGGCGCGCGTCTCCATCGGCCACGCGCGGCGCACCTGCACCCACGCGATCGCTTCGGGCGAGCCGGCCAGGCCGCCGGACACCTGCCCGGACGCGGTCGCGTGCGCCGCGGCCACGGAGCCCGGCGCCGAGACCAGCGCCGCCACGAATCGCAGCGTCCGACTCGCGCCGGGGACGAGGGCCGCCCCGGTGAACAGGATCAGCTGGCCGCCGCCCCCGACACTGGAGTCGGCGCCGATCGCGCTGCCGGGCACGTATCGCGCCCCGACCGGCAGCTGGACGGTGATCCGCATGCTCGTGACCGTCAGGGTGCCGGGGTTCCCGACGATGACCGTGTACGGAATCGCCTCGCCCACCCCGACCTCGAGCACGTCGGCCGTGAAGTCGAGCCCGAGCGCCGCGCTGGGCGGGCCGACGAGGGCAACTTGGGCCGCGGCCGCCACCTGGGCCGCGGTCCCCTGTGCCTGGAGGTACGCCAGGTTGCGGACCAGCACCGTGTCGCGCACCGTGGGCGCCACCACCGCCACCAGGTCGATAGCACCGCTGTCCCCTGCCGCGAGCGTACCGAGGGACCAGGTCAGCACTTGGCCGGCCACGGCTGGCGCCGACGTCGCGCTGAGGTACTGGAGCCCCGTGGGGAGCGTATCCGTCAGGACGGCGCTCAGCGCCGGGGCGGCGCCGGCGGCGTTGGCGTAGCGCAGCGTGTAGTGCACCTGTTGGCCCACCAGCGCCACCGCCGGGCTCGTGAGCTGCTTGCTGAGCGACAGCGCCGGCACGAGCACGTTCGTGCGAACCGTGTTTGAGAGCGTGGTGTCGGATGCGCCGCCCGCGTTGAAGGTGACGTTGCTGCGGTTGTCCACGGTGCGCGCCGGGCCCGGATTTACCTGCACCTGGAAGGTGACGGACCCCGTCGCTCCCGGCGCGAGCGCGCCGAAGTCCACCACCACGACCCCGTTGCCCGCGGGCGCGATGGAGCCTGCGTCGTCGCCGCCGGCATCGGTGAGGGGAGCCCCGTTCCAGCGCATCGTCCCCGGGACGTAGGACGTCCCGGCGGGGATCGAGTCGGCGAGCTGGACGGCGGATGCGACGGCGCTACCGGAGACGGCGTAGTCGACCGTGTAGGTGAGGACGTCGGCCACAGCGGCCGTCGGCCGATCCACGAGCTTGGTGAGGCTGACGGCCACCGGTGCCGACGAGACGTCCAACCGGTCCTGCACCGAGCTGCTCACGGCGGGACTGAAGCGGCTCGTGGCGGTAACGGTGATCGTGTCGCTCACGCCCGGGCTGGCGGCGCCCGGGATTGCCACGCGCGCCAGCAGGGCGGCGGCGCTGCCCGGCGCCAGGGGCACCGGCCCCGTGAGCAGGGAATCGCCCGCGCCCAGCAAGCCGTCCCCGTCCCAATCGCGATACAGCGTCACCGGCCATCCGCGGACCGACACGGCGGTGACGGTGAAGGAGTCGGGTCCGTTGCCGAGGTTCGTGAGGGTGTGCGCGAACACGACGGCGGTGCCCGCGGCGCCGATGCTGAAGCGTGGCGGCCGCAGGTCCACCCCGGCCACCTGTCCCACCAGGAAATCGACCGTGTCCGAGGCGACGACATACGACTGGGCTCCGGCATCGAATGCGAGCGTGGCCCAGTTGCGGATCCGGGTTCCCGCGGGCGTTCCCTGGGCCGTCAGGGTCGGTGCGGCGAGCAGGCCGAGAACAGCGAGCAAGGCGGCCGCCCAGCCCGCGGCCGGACGACCGCGGCGGGCGAACCGCCTGCTCTCGACTGCTCGGGGACCGAGCCGCATAGGCCATCGGCCCCTAGTTGATACTGACGCGCAGCTCGAACGTGGCGCTGGCGCTCGCCGCCAGGACGCCGCCCGTGCCCGTATAGCTCGCGGTCACGTTCTGCCCGGTCACCGACACCGTCCACCCGGTGCTCGAGCTCGTCGACACGTACGTCACCTGCGCCGGCAGCGCGTCGGTCACCTGCACGTTGGATGCGGAGGTGGCCCCGGTATTGGTAACCGTGAACCGATAGCGGATGACCTGCCCCGGGACGACAGTGCCCGAGACGACCGTGACCCCGTCGTCGAGGTACGCCGCCTTCGTGAGCGTCACGTTCGGCTTGATGACCGTCAGGTCCATGAAGCCGTCGTCGAACGTCGCGGGCTGCGCCACCGACCGGCCGCGCAGATACAGCGTATCCACCGAGCCACCGGCTACGTTCGCCACGTTGTATACGACGGTGATCGGCTGCGACGCCGCGGGGGCCAGCGTGATGCGGGTGCTGTCACCGGAGACGCCGTTCACCGAAACGATGGTGATGACCGGCGAGCCAGGGCTCGTCGCGATCACGTCGATGTTGTCGTTCCCGTTGCCGTTGTTCTGGACGGCGAACGTGAACGAGTAGCCGTTTCCCGGGAGCCGCTGCACGTTCTGGCTTCCGTCGGGCGTCGTCGCCACGGCGTAGGTCGTCGCCGGCGTGATGGTGCTGGCGGCGTTGCCGGACGTCGCCGGCGTGCGCCGCGAGTTGGCGGTGAGCGTGTAAACGGTGCTCACGCCGCCTTGCCCGCTCGCCACGTTATAAATGATCTTGAGCGTGATCGAGCCGCCCTGGGCGATCGCCACGGTCGCGAGCGCCGTGTTCAGGGTCCCGAGCGTTCCATAGGTCGTGGCCCCGAGGCGGTAGCCGGTCACCGTGATCACCCCCGCGACGGAGATGTTCTCGGAGATCGTGACGCTGTCAGTGCCGTTCCCGACGTTCATCACCGTGAACGTCATGGTGTCCGCCGTGCTGGGCGAGGCGGAGCTCGGGGTGGGGGTGTTCGCGGTCACCGCGACGCCGGCCTTGAAGCCGACCGTCACCGAGACCGAGCCGCTGACCGCGGCGTATGGATTGTTGTTTGCGTCGGTGTAGGTCGCGGTCGCCGTGTTCGTGATGACCGTGCCTTCCGGCGTTTGCGCCCGCACTCGACCCGCGAGCGCCATCAGGGCCACCGCGGACAGGGCGAGGCTGTAGGTAAACCTCAAGTGCTTGACCATCGCAGGCTCCTCCTAAGGGTTCCAGCAGTTGCCGGGACGCTTACTTCGCCTCGCCCGGCGCTTCACTCACCTGGGTGCGAAACTCCGCCATCACCCGTGCTCTCGGCGCCAGGGATCCCAGCACCGTCCAGCGAACGTGGGTGTACAGCTCTCGCGGCGCCGGCTTCTCCACCCGCTGGCCGTTCACCAGCGCCGCGATCACCGGCCGAGCCGCATAGCTCTTGCCGCTGTCGATCGAGTACTCGATCCGCACGGCGTGATCGGCCGTGGCCGAGCCGAGCACGTAGACCATCCCCGCGGGGATCGGGTCCACGAACTGGATGTTCCGCACCGGACCGGCCGTCACGTTCGTGAAGACCAGCGCGTAGCGGATCACGTCGCCGGGCCGAGCCACCACGTCCCTTCCCCGCACACTTACCGTGTCCGCAGTCACGTTGTGCGCTGTGATCACGAGAGGCTGGGGGGCCTGAGCCTGTGCGGCCGAGGCCAGCATCCCAACGAGCAGCCATCGCAGCAGCTTCATGGGCGACTCTCCTTGTGAGTCATCGTTTGCGTCGCTTCCGCTCGGCACGGCGCGCGTCGCGCGGTGAGCCGTCTGCCTCGGACGGGTCGGTCTCCGCCTCTCTCCACCGGAAGACCGCCTCGCACGCCGGGCAAACCACCAACTCACCGAGTACCTGGGTGCGGCCGAAGAACTTCAGCTCCGAGCACTGGGGGCAGCGTAAAACCATGCGCGATATGCTCCTTTTGTGCATGCGGGAGGGCAGGTCCCATGCCTACCGTGTCTGCTTCAGGTAACTGCTTTGCAAATCGTGAGTTGCGAGTCTGCGGACAGCCTGGGAGTGTGGCCCTGCCTGAGGCAACTGTTACCGAACGGTAACGCGGCGCGTAACCGGCTCCCTCCCGCTCCCTTGGTGGGTCAGCGGATCCGGGTGACGAACTGCAGCGTGCCCGTGTTGTTCGGGGCGGAGGAGCTCAGAGGGTTCTGGAGGCGCCAGCGGACGCGGTTGACGCAGCCGTCGTAGCCGGCCGGCGCGCTGCACGCACCACTGGTCGGCACATACGTCCAAGTCGCGCCGCCGTTGTTCGAGTAATCGACCAGCACCGACACGCCGGCGGGCAACGTGGTCACGATGCTACCGACCTTGAAGAGCGTCGCCGCCGGCAGCGTGTCCACGACGACTACCGTCGTGGCGTTGCTGCTGCCGGCGTTGGTGATGGTGACCGTGTACGTCAGGTCGGTGCCGGGCAACTGCGTGCCGCTGGGATTCACTGCTTTGGCCACGGTCATGGTTGGCCGTATGACGGTGACCGTCAGCTTCCCGGTGTCTGCGGTCGCCGGACTTAGGACCGCGCGGGCTTTGAAGATCAGTGTGTCCTTGGTTCCCGACGCGGCCATCGCCACCGCGTAGGTCACCGTGGCGGTGGCGGAGGTGCCCGCTAGCAGGTTCGCCAGGCGTGCGCTATCGGGGTTCGCGCCCTGCGTGATCCCGGTCCCGACAATCGACACGGTCGTGATGACGGTGCCGGGGCGCTTGGTCGTCAGCAGATCGTAGCTGGTGGAGCCGTTCCCGGTGTTGGAGACCGTGAACGCCACCGTGTAGTTGAGGCCGTTGCTCGGCAGCTGGCTCGCGGTCGTGGCGTGCGGGCTCACCAACACCGCGTACACCTTCGCCAGGATCGTCTTGGTTCGGGCGTCGGTAGCGACGACGGCGCCGACGGCGCCACCGGTGATCAACCCCAGGCGACTTGCCGCTGACGGGGCGGTGAAGGTCCTGAAGTTGAGCCCGGAGACGGTGATTTGGTCGCCATTCCCGAAGTTCGCGGTGACGTTGAGCACGAGATCGAGGTTGCCGTTCGCATAGCTCACGGCCGGCGAGACCTTGAGTACGGCCGAGCCCGTGATCGTCGCGGTGGTGATGGTGGGGTCCCACGTCATGTTCAAACCCGCCGGGATGCGCACGCGGATATCGGTGTTCGACTTGATTTGGCCGCCCGAAGTTGTCGTGATGGTGATTGGGCTCATCGCGGTGCTCGGATCGCCCACTATGAACGTCTGATTGGCGGCTGAGGAAATCGTCTGTGCCGACGCCGCAGCCGCGAGACCGAGCAAGGCCACGAGGATGCCACCAGACAGAAGCAGACGGGTCTTCATGTGGGTGAAGGCGGGCGCAAGCCGCGTGCCGACCGGCCCTGGGTGCAGCTGCACGAATGGCAATGAGTTAGCGGAGCTGTCGGGGAGCGTGCAGGTCGGCGTCCGGCAGGTCCGTTACCGTCTGGTAACGGGAACGGTATCAAGTCGGCTCCCCGCGGTCGGAGCTGGATTCGAGCAACCCATGCTTCTTGCGCTTCTCCCACAGGTTCTTGCGCGAGATGCCGAGGATCTCAGCCGCGCGCTGGATGTCGCCGCCCGTGTCCTCCAGGGTGTGGCGGATGTATTCGCGCTCGGCCTCGGCGAGCGACAGCCCCCGCGGTAACTCGAACCTCTCGGGACGGGAGTCCCCGCGCGCCGCGCGGTCGACTTGCCCGAGCGGGGGCAAGTCGGAGCGTTTCAGGCTCGGCCCGTCGCTGAAGATCAGAGCCCGTTCGATCACGTTGCGCAACTCACGCACATTCCCCGGCCAATCCCATGCCTGAAGCGCCTGCAGGGCGTCGGCATCGACGGACGCGACGCGCTTCTTGAACTCGCGGTTGAACGTCTCGCGGAAGTGGTCGGCGAGGAGCGGCAGGTCGCTCTTGATCTCGCGCAGGGGCGGCAGGGTCACGGCGGCGACGGTGATGCGGTAGTACAGATCGGGTCTGAACGCACCCGCTTCCACCTGCTGCTTCAGGTCGCGGTTGGTCGCCGTGATGAGGCGCAGCGCGACTTCGATTTCGTCGGTGCCGCCGAGCCGGCGGAAGCGGCGACTCTCGAGAAAGTTGAGCAATTTCGCCTGCAGCGCGGGGCCGAGCTCGGCGATCTCGTCGAGGAACAGCGTGCCGCCGTCCGCCACCTCGATGAGCCCGCGCTTGGGTTCGCGCGCGTCGGTGAAGGCCCCCTTCTTGTAGCCGAACAGCTCGGCCTCGAGGAGGTTGGCGGGCAGCGCCGAGCAGTTGATCTCGACGAACCGCCCCACCGAATGCGGACTGGAATAGTGGATCGCGCGGGCCACGAGGTTTTTCCCGGTGCCGCTCTCCCCGAGGAGGAGCACGGTCGGGCGCGGGACGGCCGCCATGCGGTCCACGAACGCGCGGACCGCCTCGACGTGCGGATGCCGGCCGAGGATCGCTGCGACCGAGTACTCCTTCCCCCGGGCCTGCTCGAGCGAAGCGCCTTCCTCGAGCAGCGGCCGCTCCGTGAGCGCGCGGGCGAGCAGCGTGGTCAGCTCGTCGATGTTGACGGGCTTCGTCAGGTACTCGGTCGCACCGGCCTTCAGCGCGTCGATCGCGGTCGCGACGTCAGCGTGCCCCGTCAGAACGAAGATCGGCAGATGGCGGTCGCCGGTGCGCAGCCGCCGCGTCACCTCGACGCCGTCGAGGTCGGGCATGACGAGGTCGGTGATGACCGCATCGGCGGGCGCCTCGGCATGATGTGCCAGGAGCGCGTCGGGGCGGTCGAACAGTCGCGTCTGGAACCCGGGCCCCAAGTTGGCGGCCACGAGCTTGGCATGCACGAGGTCGTCGTCGAGGATGTAGACTTTGGCACTCATGGGTCCAATATTGGTTCGGGCGCCCCGCTAATATGGCGCCAGCCCCGTACGCAGCCAGGACCTATGGCCGGTACCCCTCCAGCAGCCTTGATCATCGACGACGATCGGGACCTGCTCCTCCTGGTGCGGCGCACGCTTGAGTTCACCGCTGGCTGGGAAGTGCGGACGGCCAGCACCGGCGCTTCGGGCATCGAGCTGGCCAAGACGATGCGCCCCCAGATCATCCTCGTGGACCTGATGATGCCGGAGATGGACGGCTACGAGGTGTGCCGGCGGCTGAAGGCGGATGCGGCGACGGCGGGCATCCCGGTGGTGTTCTTGACCGCGCGCCGCGACTTGGACGAGCGTCGCCTCGCCGACGCCGGGGCGGCCGGCGTGGTGTTCAAGCCCTTCCAGCCTGAGACCCTGGCGCAGCAGGTGCGAGAGTTGTGCCGATGACAGTGCCCGATCCGTTGGCCGAAGTCCGGGCCGAATTCGCGGCCGGGCTGGACAAGCGCATCGACGCCATGCAGGCGGCGCTCGGCCGGCTGCAACACGAGTTTCGTGTGGAGGACGCGCGGGCGCTGTATCAAGCCGCCCATGCGTTGACCGGGACCGCCGGATCCATGGGCGCGGACGGCCTCGCGCAGGCCGCGGCCGACCTCGAAGGGCTCGCCCGCGGGTGGCTCACCCGCGGCGAGGCGGTGCCGGAGGAATGGCGTGTCGCGGCGGCCGCGGTGGGCGAGCTCGACGCGTCCGCGCGCGAATACCGGGCGACGGTGCGTGCCGGGGCGCTGCGCACGCCGGCCGCCCGGCTGGCGGTGCTGGGGGAGCTGACGTCGCTGATCAACGCCGCCGTGGACATGCGCGAGATTTTTCAGGGCGCCATCCTCAAGGTAGAGCGCGTGCTCGATTTCCGGCGCGCCAGCGTGGTGCTCGTCGACGAGTCGGCCTCCCACTATTACCTCCACACGCTGTACGACAAGGTGCGCGGCGGCTTCATCCCGGGAGAGGCGGTGTTCCCGATCGCGCGGGGCGTCACCGGCGAGGCCATCCGCTCGGGCCGGCCGATCCGCGTGGACGCGCTCCCGGGCACCGAAGGCATCCTGCTCCAGGACGGCACGCGGGTCTCCGCGATGATCGTGCCGCTGCACGTCGGCGAACGGGTGATTGGCGCGCTCAACTTCGGGCACGAGGCGCCCGGGCAGTACACCGACGAGGATCTCGACTGGGCGGTCGTGCTGGGCCGCCAGATCGAGACCTCGCTCTACTACTCGAAGCTGTTGAAGACCATCGCCGAACAGCGCGAGGCGCTCGCCCGACAGCACGCCGCGGTGCGGCAGCAACGCAACCAGCTCGAAGCGCTAATCGAAGCGAGCGACGCGGCCATCATGCTCGTGGGCTCGGACCGCCGTGTGGCGTACGCGAACCACGAGATGGCCCGCCTCCTCGGGATCCCCGGCGACGCGATGCGGGGCACGGGACTGGAGATCGTGCACCGGTTTCTCGCGGGCGCTCTTAGCGACCCCAGCGCCCTGACCGCCCAGGAGCAGGCGCTCGCCGGCGCCGCCCCACTCCGCGACCGAGTGGAGTTCGCGTTCCCCCGCGCGGCCACGTGCCAGCGGGTCGTGGCCCCGGTCCGCGACCCGGGGGGAGCGCTCGTCGGGCACATCGTGCTGTACCGCGACGTCACGCGCGAGGTCGAGGTCGAACACCTGAAGTCGGAGTTCGTCTCGGTCGTGAGCCACGAGCTGCGGACTCCGATGACGTCGATCAAGACATCGCTGGCGCTGCTGCTGGCCGGCGCCACGGGCGCGCTCGACCCCGCCGCCCGCGAGATGCTCGAGATCGCGCTGCGCAACGCCGACCGCTTGATCCGGCTGGTCAACGATCTCCTGGACCTCTCCCGGATCGAGGCGCGCCGGATGGAGTTCCAGCTCGAGCCGGTGGCCCTGGCGGACGCGATCAAGTCGAGCATCGAGGCGCTGGCGGCGTTCGCGGCCGACGCGGGCGTCACGGTCGAGACCGAGCCGCCGGCGGAAGCGCTGCGCGTGCTCGGCGTGCGCGGCCGCGTCGAGCAGGTGGTCGTCAATCTGGTATCGAACGCGATCAAATTCTCCCCGCCGGGCGGACGGGTCCAAGTGCGTTGGCGCAGGGACGGGGACGGCGTCGTCGTGGAGGTCGCCGACGAGGGCCCGGGGATCCCGCCCGAGAAACTGCAGGTGACCTTCGAGCCGTTCCGGCAGCTCGACAGCTCGACGACGCGCGCGCACGGCGGCGCGGGGCTCGGACTCGCGATCAGCCATGGCATCGTCCAGGCGCTCGGGGGGAAGCTGTGGGCCGAGAGCGAAGTGGGAGCGGGCTCGCGGTTCTTCGTGCGCCTGCGGCTGGCCTCGAACTAGCGGCCGGGGCGCGGCCGAAGGTGAGGGGAGCAAATCGCCCCGCCGCGGACACCCGCTGCGGGGCGATTCGCTCCGGCAATCGG
>QHVC01000145.1 GCA_003222205.1 Gemmatimonadota bacterium
CGGTACGGGGCCAGGGACCGGCAGCGACGTGGGGCCTGGAACGGGAGGCGAAGGAGATTACATTCAGCGCGCCGATTTACGGGGGTCGATACTGCCCCCCCAGTGTATGCGCGGACGCTACACGGTCCGCTTTTGGGTGGCGGCCGACGGCCACGTTTCCAGGGTGGAGGTGACACCGACGCTGAGGGATCGCGGATGTCGGCAAGAGATGCAGGAGCGGATGATGGGCTATCGGTTCCGGCCGGCGCTGAATCTCAACGGACGGCCGGTCCCGGACATCAGGGATATCACGGTTAGCCACTAACCCTTGCCCGCTGACTGGCGGGCTTCACGTTGCCAGCAATAACTCCGGAGTCATAACGACCATGCTGTTGGGCCTGGTTCTGGTGCTCAGTGTGTTTGCCCTGGCGGTGGCCGTCACCCTCGCGCGCTGGGTGATCAAGCAGGACAACGGGACGCCCGAGATGCGGCGGGTCTCCGACGCAATCCAGGAAGGCGCGCAAGCGTTCCTGCGACGCCAATACCGGACGATCGGCCTGCTGAGCATCGCGCTCGCGGTCCTGATCTACGTCCTGTACGCGTTCTTCCGGCAGCTGCATCCCGATGAAGTCCGCGCCGGCCTCACCCCCGTCAAGCTCGCGCTCACCACCACGTTCTCGTTCTTGTTCGGCGCGCTGTGCTCGGGGGTGGCGGGCGTGATCGGGATGTACGTCGCCGTGCGCAGCAACATCCGCACGGCGAGCGCCGCGCGTACGAGCCTGAACCGCGCGCTGCAGATCGCGCTGCGCGGCGGCGCGGTGTCGGGGCTGTTCGTCGTGGCGATGAGCCTGCTGGGCGTCGGCGGCCTGTACGCGGTGATCCAGGGCCTCCACCTCGTGCCGGTGACCAAGATCCCGCTGGTGATCGTGGGGTACGGCTTCGGCGCGTCGTTCGTCGCCCTGTTCGCGCAGCTGGGCGGCGGCATTTACACGAAAGCGGCCGACGTCGGCGCCGATCTGGTCGGCAAGGTCGAGGCCGGGATCCCCGAAGACGACCCCCGCAACCCCGCGGTCATCGCCGATCTCGTGGGTGACAACGTCGGCGACTGCGCCGGCCGCGGCGCCGACCTGTTCGAGTCCACCGCCGCCGAGAACATCGGGGCGATGATCCTCGGCGCGACGCTCGCCACGCTCAACGCCGGCGCGTTCTCGAGTCCCCTCGCCGTGGTCGGGGTGATGTTGTTCCCGCTCGTCGTCCGCGCCTTCGGGCTCGTGGCGTCGATCATCGGCATCGTGATCGTGCGGGTCAAGGAGACCGAGGACCCGATGAGCGCCCTGAACCGCGGCTACCTGGTGACCGCCGTGCTGGCTGCCATCGGCTTCTTTGCCGGGACGCGGTGGCTCTTGAACCCCGCCACGGCGCCCGACGCCTGGTGGCACTTCTTCCTGTGCGGGGTGATCGGCATCGCGACCTCGATCGCGTTCGTGTGGATCACGCAGTACTACACCGAATACCGCTACCGCCCGGTCAAATCGATCGCCCGGGCGTCGGTGACCGGCCCGGCGACGAACATCATCGCCGGGTTCGCGGTGGCGCTCGAGTGCACGGCGCTGCCGACGTTCACCATCGGCGCCGCGATCATCGCGTCCTACAAGATCGGCGCCGCGAGCGGCCTGGCGCACTCCGGGTTGTTCGGCACCGCGGTGGCGACGATGGGGATGCTGGGCACGGCCGCCTACATCCTGGCGATGGACACGTTCGGGCCCATCACCGACAACGCCGGCGGCGTCATCGAGATGTCGCACCAGCCGGAGGAGATCCGCCGTCGCACCGACCGGCTCGATGCCGTGGGGAACACCACCAAGGCCCTGACCAAGGGGTACGCCATCGGGTCGGCGGCGCTCGCCGCGTTCCTGCTGTTCTCCGCGTACCTCGACGAAGTGGCGGCGCTGGGCTCGCCGCTTCAGGGCGTCGACATCTCCAAGCCCGAAGTGTTCGTGGGTGGCCTGCTCGGCGCGATGCTGGTGTTCTGGTTCTCGGCCCTGGCGATCGGCGCGGTGACCAAGGCCGCGGTGAGCGTGATCGAGGAGGTGCGCCGCCAGTTCAAGGCCGATCCGGGAATCTTGAAGGGCACCTCCAAGCCCGACTACGGCACGGCGGTGGACATCGTCACCATCGGGGCGTTGAAGGCGATGGTCGCGCCGGGGTTGCTGGCGGTGGGGATGCCGATCGCGGTGGGGTTGTTCTTCAAGGTGTTCCACGTGGGGGCCGAGGCGGTGGCCGCGTTCCTGATGGTGGGCACGATCGGCGGGATCTTGCTGGCGACGCTGCTCAACAACGGCGGCGGCGCCTGGGACAACGCCAAGAAGTTCATCGAGACCGGCGAGTACGGAGGCAAGGGCTCGGCGCCCCACAAGGCGGCGGTCGTCGGGGACACGGTCGGCGATCCGTTCAAGGACACCGCGGGCCCGTCGCTGCACGTGCTGATCAAGCTGCTGAGCACCGTGACGCTCGTGCTAGCTCCGTTGTTTGTATGAGGACGTCATCGGTTGTCGGTTGTCGGTTTTCGGTAGTCGGTACCGATAACCGATAACCGATAACCGATAACCGATAACCGGTTATGGCCCAGTTATTCGCGCGTAAGACTGTCGCCCAATGCATCGCGGACGGGGAAGCGGGCGGTGGCCTGAAGCGATCCCTCGGCCCGGTCCAGCTCACAGCGTTGGGCATCGGCGCCATCATCGGCGCCGGTATCTTCGCGGCGATCGGCACGGCGATCGCGGGCGACTCCGGCCATGTGGGCGCGGGCTCGGCCATCGTCATCTCGATCATCCTGGCGGGGGCGACAAGCGCGTTTGCGGCGCTGACCTACTCCGAGTTCGCGGCGCTCATCCCTATTTCGGGCAGTGCATACACCTATGCGTATTCCACCCTCGGCGAGCTCATCGCGTGGATCATTGGCTGGGACCTGATCCTCGAGTACGCCGTCGGCAACGTCGCGGTCGCCATCGGTTGGGCGGGATACTTCGATTCGTTGCTCAGGGGCTTCGGCGTCACCATGCCGCGGTGGCTGGTGACCGACCTGCGGGCCGCACTGCACGACCCCGGGCTCCTCGCCTCCGCTCCGCATCTCGGCCCGATCCCCATCGTCTTCAACCTCCCCGCGTTCGCCATCGTAGGTCTCATCACCTGGCTCCTGGTGATCGGCACCAAGGAGTCGGCCTGGGTCAACGCCTTGATGGTGGCCGTGAAGTTAGGCGTCATCGGGCTGTTTCTGGTGGTGGGCTTCCTGCACATTCACCCGGCGCAGTGGACCTCGCCGTCGTTCGCGCCCAACGGCCTGAAGGGCATCAGTGTGGGCGCCGCGATCATCTTCTTTTCCTACATCGGGTTCGACGCCGTGAGCACCGCGTCGGAGGAAGCGAAGAACCCGCAACGCGACATTCCGATCGGCATCATCGCGTCGCTCATCATCTGCACCGTGCTGTATGTGGCGATCGCCCTGGCGCTGACTGGGCTGATCCCGTGGGACAAGCTCAACGTACCGGACCCGCTCGCGGTGGCACTGCAGTACATCCACGCCGACTGGGCGGCGGGCATTCTGGCCCTCGGCGCGGTGGCCGCGATGACTTCGGTGCTGCTCGTGTTCCAACTGGGTCAGGCGCGCATTTTCATGTCCATGGCGCGGGACGGCCTGTTGCCGCCATGGGCGGCTAAGCTGCACCCGCGCTACAAGACGCCGCACATCACGACAATCATCACCGGCATCTTCGTGGCGGTGTTGGCGGGCTTCGCGCCCATCGGCTGGATTCTCGAGCTGACCAATATCGGCACGCTGTTCGCGTTCATTCTCGTGGCACTGGGCATCATCGTGCTGCGCCGCCGCGAGCCCGACCGGCCGCGGCCGTTCCGCACGCCGTGGGTGCCGTTTCTGCCCATCGTCTCATGCCTGTTCTGCTTGTACTTGATGCTGAGCCTGCCGCTGCTCACGTGGGTGCGGTTCGGCCTGTGGATGGCGATTGGGGCGAGCATCTACTTCCTCTACAGCGTGCGCCACAGCCGCGTCCGCCAGATGTCCCCGCCCGACCGCTCCTAGGTCACCGCTTCATCGATCGGGCGCGGCCGGAACGCCCGCGGCGGCCGGCACGTCGTACTCGCCCTCCCACCGCGCCATGACGACGGTCGCGAGACAGTTGCCGACCAGGTTCACCGTCGTCCGGGCCATGTCCATCAGCTCGTCCACGCCCAGGATCACGGCGACCGCCTCGAGCGGCAAGTGGAACGAGGCCAGCGTCCCGGCCAGGATGACGAGCGACGCCCGCGGTACCGCCGCCACGCCTTTGCTCGTGACCATCAGCGTGAACATCATCAACAGCTGCTGAGACAGGGTCATCGCCACACCGGCCGCTTGCGCCGCGAAGACCGAGGCCACGGCGAGATACAGCGTGCTGCCGTCGAGGTTGAACGAGTAGCCTGTGGGCATCACGAACGCGACGATGCGCCGCGGCACGCCGATCGCCTCCATCTGCTCCATCGCTTTCGGGAGCGCGGCCTCCGACGACGTCGTGGAGAACGCGATCAGCGCCGGCTCCTTCACGGCGCGGAAAAACTTCTTCAGCGGCACCTTCGCCAGCCGCGCGACGGGCAGCAGTACCGCCAGCCCGAACACCACCAGCGCGCCGTACAGCGTGAGCACCAACTTCCCCAGATTCGACAGCACGCCCAGGCCGCCGTGCCCCACGGTCGCCGCGATCGCCGCCCCGATCCCGATCGGCGCGAACTTCATCACCAGCCCCGTGAATTTGAACATGACTTCGGCCACGCCCTCGCAGAATCCGAGCATGACTTCCTTGGGGCGGCCTTTCACCTGCGACAACGCCAGCGCGAACAGCACCGCCCAGAAGACGATCTGCAGCACTTCGTTGTGCACCGCCGCTTCGAAGAAGCTCTGCGGGACGATATGCTCGAGCACGGTCGTCAGCGTGGGCTGCTCGCCGAGGGGTGAGTGGATGGGCGCGCCAGCGGCCGGCGGTGGCAGGCGCACGCCGTCGCCCGGACGGACCAGATTCACCGCGAGCAAGCCCACGCCGAGCGCCAGGGTCGTGACGACCTCGAAGTAGATGAGCGCCTTGAGCGCGAGGCGGCCCACCCGCTTCATGTCGTCGCCGTGGCCCGCGATACCGACCACGAGCGTGCCGAAAATGATCGGCACGATGATCGATTTGATCATCCGCAGGAAGGTGGTGGAGATTGGCCGCAGACCGATGGCGAGGTCCGGGTCGGCCCAGCCCAACAGCGTGCCGAGGGCCATGCCGATCAGGATCCATTGCGTCAGCGTGCGGCGACGGAGGAACGCCCAAACGGCCATGCGTGATGGTCCCCGGAGTTGTGGGTCGAGTGAAGATGCAGGCTAAGAGGGAATCTCGCGCGCCAGCCGCAACGCTCCGAGCACCGGATCCACGGGCTCGCTGGCCAGGCGGGCCCGTGGCATGTCGGCGTTCAGCAGGCGCTGGAACGCAGTGAGGAGAGCGGAGCCCTGGTGGAACAGCCCGCCGGCCAACGCCACCGGCACCGGCTCTCTGCCGGGGAAGCGCCGCTCCAGGCTGCGGGCGAGGCCGACGAGCTCGCGCGCCGCGGCGTCGACCGCGCGCTTGGCGACGGCCTCCCCCTCGCCGGCGGCGTTGAGGACGTGCGGTGCCAGCGCAGCCACCTGCGCCGCCGTGGCGTTCGCGGCCCACCGGATCAGCCCGTCGAAGTCCTGGAGGGCCAGCGCCGCAAGCAGGCGCGTGAGCAGGGTGGAGCCCTCCTCCCGCGCATCCACCGCGCGGCCGGCGGTCTCCAGGGCACGACGTCCCAGCCAGTAGCCGCCCCCCTCGTCGCTCATCTGCCAGCCGTAGCCGCCGCTGCGATGGACCGCGCCGTGCGCATCCCGGGCGTATGCGATGGACCCCGTGCCGGCACTGACGAGGATGCCGGGGCCGTCCTGGAACGCGGCCGTGAGGGCGGCTTCAGCGTCGCCCAGCGCGCGCACCTCGCCCGCGAGCCCGCAGGCGAGGAGTGCGGCCACGAGCTGCTCGCGCTCGGGCTCGCGTCCGGCGCCCGCGGCGCCGACGACCAGGCGATCGGCGGGGAGCGTGACGCCAGCGCGCCCCGCGGCGTCGCGCACGACCTCGGCGATGACCGCCGCCGAGCGCGTCCCGCCGTCGGGGCGCATCGCCGCCCCCGGGCCTTCGGCCCGCGCCAGGACATGGAGGCTGCCGTTGGCGATCGCGACGGCGGTGTGGCTGCCGCCCGCATCGACCCCAATGAGGACGGACTGACGGACGGTCGGACTGTCGGACTGATGCTTCATCAGTCTACGCCTACCTGTCCGACTGTCCGGCTGTCCGACTGTCCGACGAGTGACGCGGCGAGTCCGGTCAACACCGTCACCGCGGTCCCGAGCGGCACATACCACGGCCACGCGAGGCCCGGCAACCAATGGAAGGGGAAGTGCGGGATGACGGCGCCCAGCACCACCGGCGCCATGAGGGTCATGCCGACCGCCACGGCGACGATCGCGTCGACTTGGCGCGCCCGGCGCACGGCGGCCAGCACGTACATCCCCAGGAGGCACCCGTAGGTGAGCGAGGCGACGCTCAGGGCGAGCTGGACCACGGGAGTATTCTGGTCGCGGAACAGCATCGCGCCCGCGACGAGCACCAGCGCCCAGACGAGGCTCGCTGCGCGCCCGACGCGCAGCAGGCGCTGGGGGTCGCGCTCACCGGTCAGGCTGGCGTAGAAGTCATGCGTCGTCGCCGAGGCGAGCGAGTTGATCGCCGAGGCGTGTGTGCCCATCGCCGCGGCGAGGATGCCGGCGACGACCAGCCCCGCGAGCCCCGCCGGCAACCGCGTTGC
>QHVC01000046.1 GCA_003222205.1 Gemmatimonadota bacterium
TCGACGCCGCTGCGCCGGCTCAGCGCCTCGACCACGTCACGGATGGTCGCCATAGTGGCGCCAACGTAGAGTCGGGGTGGGTGGAAGTCAAGCATTGACCGTGGGTTGACCCACTTGGACGCCGCCCAGTATCTTCCCCCGCACGCATGCGCGCCCCCCGTTTGCTCGTCGTGTTCGTCGTCGCCGCCCTCGCCGCGATCGCCGCTTGCGGCGACAACTCGCTGGGGCTGCCCGCGGCCCGATACAACAACGTGGTGGACTCGGTTTCGTTGTGGGCGTTGGACGGCACACCACTCACCACGCCGTCGGCGTACAGCATCTCCGGGCGCGTGGCGGTGCGCACCGACCAGACGACCGGGTTCGACTTCGCGTTCAACATCACGCCCTCCGGTGAGGCCGTGCTGTTGCCCACCGGCGCGCTGGGGTTGGGAAAAGCATCGGGGATCCTGCTCCCGGCCAAACCCTTCGATTCGATCACCGTCGCCCCGACGACGGGCTACCAGGACAGCACGGCTGTCGCGGTGGACAGCGGCGCGACCGCGGTGCTACGCTCGCGGCCCATTTCTTCGTGTGTGGTCGGCACGGTCTACTTGTACGCCAAGTTGCAGGTGCTGCGCGTCGATACGGTCGCGCGCCGGATTGACTACAACATTCTCGTCGACCAGAACTGCGGGTACCGCGGGCTCGAGCCCGGCATTCCCAAGCGGTAGTCCGGTGATCGACCTGAAGCAGCTGCGCTCGGCGCCTGACCAGGTGCGGGCCGCGCTCGCGCGCCGCAGCGACCCGGGCATCCTCGACCTCCTGGCGGAGTTACAGGAGCTCGACGGACGCCGTCGCGTGCTCGCGACGCAGCTCGACGGCCTCAAGGCCCAACGCAACGAGTACGCCAAGGCCGACGCCCAGCTCGTCAAGCAACACGGTAAACTCCCCGCCGAGATCGCCGAGCAGCGCCGCCGCCACGGTCTGCAGATCGCAACCCTCGAGGCCGAGCTCCGCAATATCGAGACCGTGCTCGAAGCGAAGGCGCTGTTCGTGCCCAACCTCCCGCTCGCGGACGTTCCCACGGGTGACGCGTCCGCCGCGCCGGTCGTCCGCACGTGGGGAACGCCCGCGCCGGCGGGAGGCACGCCGCACTGGGAGATCGCCGAGCGGCTGGGGATTCTCGACTTGAAGCGCGGCGCGAAGCTCTCCGGCTCCGGGTTCCCCGTGTTCGTCGGCGCCGGCGCGCGGCTGGTCCGCGGGCTCCTCGGCTTCATGCTCGACCTCCACACTCGGGAGCACGGATACGTCGAGTGCGCGCCGCCGTTCCTGGTGCGCCGCGAGATCATGCAAGGGACAGGGCAGCTCCCCAAGTTCGAGGAAGACGCCTACCGCACGGAGCCGGACGACCTGTTTCTCGTCCCGACGGCCGAAGTGCCGCTGACCAACCTGCTGCGCGATGAGATGCTCGACGGCGCGAGCCTGCCGCGCGCTTTCGTCGCGTATACGCCCTGCTTCCGGCGGGAGGCCGGCGCCGCGGGCAAGGACACGCGGGGTCTGCTGCGCGTGCACCAGTTCGACAAAGTCGAGCTGGTACGATTCTGTCGCCCGCAGGAGTCGGGAGCCGAGCACGAGAAGCTCGTGGGGCACGCCGAAGAGGTCCTGCGCCGCCTGGAGCTCCCGTACCGCGTCGTGTTGATCCCCGCGGGCGAGCTCGGATTCGCCAACGCCAAGCAGTACGACCTCGAAGTCTGGGCGCCGGCGGTCGGCGCTTGGCTCGAGGTCTCCAGCGCCAGCGTGTACACCGACTATCAGGCGCGCCGCGCCAACATCCGCTTCCGGCCAGCGCCGGGGGCGAAACCGGAGTTCGTGCATACGCTGAACGCGTCGGGGGTCGCGCTGCCGCGCACCATCGCGGCGTTGCTCGAGACGCGGCAGCAGCCGGACGGCTCGGTCAGTGTGCCGCCCGCCCTCGTCCCGTATCTGGGCACGGACCGCCTCACGCCCGCCGGTGCCAGTTAAGGAGGCGCTCCGCCGCGCGGGCCCGAGCGCCCTGATCGGGCTCGCACTGGTGTTCGGCGCGCTGTCCGTGGGCTATGCGTGGGGGGTGGCGCGGCACCTCAGGCAGGACGCGCGGGATATGAGCCGCCTCTTCGGTTACGTCTTCGGGGGTCTCTCCGACCCCCGCCCGGACGCCGGGACGGACGCGCTGCTGGAGCTTGCCGCGCAGATTCGCGCGTTGGGCATTCCCATCGTCGTCACCGACGCCGCCGGTCGCGTCGCCGCCCTCGACAACGTCCCCCCCGCCGTCGCGACCGATACGGCCGTGGTGCGCCGCTTCGTGGCGCGACTCGATGCGGTCAATGAGCCGATCGTCCAGCCGGGCGTCGGCACCATTCACTACGGGTCGGTCCCCATCGCGCGGCGGCTCGGCCGCCTCGCCGCGCTCCAGGGCGGCGTCTTGCTGTGCCTCGTCGCGCTGGTCGTGTGGGCGGTCCGCTCCCGTGTGGCCGCGGCCCGCGACCGGCTGTGGGTGGCGATGGCGCGTGAGTCCGCGCACCAGCTCGGCACGCCGCTGATGAGCCTCACCGGCTGGATCGCCTATCTGCGAGAGAACCCTGGCGTGCCGATCGGTGAGCTCGCCGACCACCTGGGGGCCGACGTCGAGCGGCTGGAGCGCGTGGCCAAGCGCTTCGAGCGCATCGGCCGCCCCCCGCGGCCCGAGCCGGTGGCGTTGGGGGCCGTGGCCGAGCGGGTCGTGCGCTATTTCCAGCAACGGCTGCCCACGCTCGCGAACCCGGTCACCTTGACGCTCCAGGCCGCGGGGCCGGGTCCTACCGTCGCGGGCGACCCGGTGTTGGTAGAATGGGCGCTGGAGGCGCTGGTCAAGAATGCGGTCGATGCCTTGAGCGGGCGGGGGGGCCGAGTGGAGGTCCGCGTGGAAGCGGGGAGCGATCGCGCCGCGGCTCGCGTCTCCGTGCGCGACGACGGGCCGGGGATCGCGGCGGCGGTGCGGGCCCAGCTGTTCGAGCCGGGCGTCAGCACCAAGCCGGGGGGGTGGGGGATGGGGCTCGCGCTGGCGCGGCGCATCGTCGAGCAGCAGCACGGCGGCCGGCTCCTCTACCACGGCGCGGGGCCGGGGACGACCTTCGTGATGGAGTTTCCGGCGACCTCGGCATGACCCTCGCGCTCAACGACGCCCAACGGGCCGCGGTTGAGCACCGCGGCGGGCCGCTGCTGGTGCTGGCGGGCGCCGGGTCGGGGAAGACGCGCGTGTTGACGGCGCGCATCGCCCACCTGATCCTGGCCCGCGGCGTGCGCGCCGACCGCATCTTCGCCGTCACCTTTACCAACAAGGCCGCGGAAGAGATGCGCGGGCGCGTCGCGACCCTGCTCGGGGCCGACCCGCGCGGGCTGTGGATCGGCACCTTCCATTCGCTCGCGGCACGCCTGCTGCGCCGCGAAGCTCCGCTGCTCGGCTTCAGCCCCAGCTATTCGATTTACGACTCGGAGGACTCCGAACAGCTGCTGGGCCGCATGCTGGAGCAGCGGGACCTCTCCGCCAAGACGTACCCGCCGCGGGCGCTGCATTCCCTCATCTCGGCAGCCAAGAACCGGATGATCTCGCCCGAGGTCTTCACCCGAGACGCCGACTCGGCGCTCGCGAAGGTCGCGGCCGACTGCTACCAGGAGCTCGGTCGGATCCTGCGGCAGGCCAACGCCATGGACTTCGACGACCTGCTGCTGCACCCGCTGACGCTGTTCGCGGCGCACCCCGAGCGGTTGGCGTGGTGGCAGCAACGCTTCGATCACGTGCTGGTGGACGAATTTCAGGACGTGAACGCCGCGCAGTACCAGATCGTCCAGCGGCTCGCCGCGCGGCACCGCAACCTCTGCGTCGTGGGCGACGACGACCAGGCGATCTACGGGTGGCGCGGCGCGGACGTGCGGCACATGCTCGCCTTCCGGGAGGATTTTCCCGAAAGCATCGTGGTCAAGCTGGAGCAGAACTATCGCTCTACCCAGATCGTGCTCGACGTCGCCAACGCGGTGATCGCCGAGAACGTGGCGCGCCTGGGCAAGACCCTGTTCACCGAGCGCAAAGGCGGCGACCCGGCGGTGGTGTGCGCGGCGGCCGACGAGCGCGACGAAGCGGAATGGCTCGCGGGCGAGTTCGCGCGGCTCGCGGCCGACCACGACCTGCCGTACGAAGGCATGGCGGTGCTGTACCGCACCAACGCCCAGTCGCGCCCGCTCGAAGAGGCGTTCCGGTTTCGCGGCATCCCGTACCGGCTCATCGGGGCGGTGAGCTTCTACGAGCGGCGGGAAGTCAAGGATTTGCTCGCGTACCTGCGACTGGTCGCCAACCCGGCCGACGATGGCGCCTGCTCCCGCATCGTAAACGTCCCGCGCCGCGGCCTGGGCGACGCTTCGCTCCACCTCCTCGGCCAGGCGGCCACCCGGTGGCGCAGGCCGCTGCTCGAGGTCGCGCGCGCGGCGGATCGCGTGGACGGCCTGCGGCCCAACCTCCGGGACGCGTTCCGGGAGTTCGCGGCCCTGATCGACCGGCTCCGCGAGTCCGTGAGCGCGGTCGATCCCGCCACCGCCCTGGAGACGATCATCGCGGTCACGGGCTACGACCAGTACCTGGCGGAGGAGGGCGTGGAGGGCGCCGAGCGGCTGGACAACGTGCGCGAGCTCGTCGCCGGGGCGGCGGGGTGGGCGGAGGTGGCTCAGGCAGGCGAGGAGGGCGATGGCTCGTTGATCGAGCGCTACCTCACGCAGGCCTCGCTGCTCGGCCCGACGGACGAAGCGGTCGGCGACCCGCGCGGCGTCACACTGCTCACGGCGCACATGGCCAAGGGGCTCGAGTGGCCCGTCGTCGCGCTCGCGGGACTCGAGGAGGGACTGTTCCCGCTCGCCCGCACGGCGGGGGAGCCGGGCGGGCTCGAGGAGGAGCGGCGACTGTGCTACGTGGGTCTCACGCGCGCGCGCGAAAGATTGTATCTCTCATGGGCCCGCACGCGGTACCGCTACGGGCGGTTGGAGTTGTCGCAGCCCTCGCGGTTCCTCGAAGCGGTGCCGTTTCACGCGGTGCACGAGCGGACCACGACGCCGGCGTGGCAACGGACGGCGCGGACGGCGCCCGCGCGACGGGTCGTCACCGAGTTCCTCGACACCGACGACTCGGAGGCCGAGCGGACGCAGGACGCGCCGCGCTATGTCGCCGGCGAGCGGGTGCGGCACCGCAAATTCGGCGCGGGCATCGTCCGCACCGTGTCGGGCGCAGGCCGGAACCTCAAGGTGACCGTCGACTTCGACGACCCGGATGTCGGAACGAAAAACCTGCTCGCGGCCTATGCCGGCCTCGAGCGCGATTGGGAGAGTGCATGAGTATCAGCCGGGAAGAAGTGCTGCACATCGCGCGCCTCGCGGAGCTCGACGTCGTCGAGGAGGCGCTCCCCACCCTCGTCGAGCAGATGTCGCGGATCCTGGACTACGTCGCCCAGCTCAACCGGCTGCCGACCGGCGAGACGGCCCGGCCGTACGTCGCCGGCCCCGACGCCATCGCGCTGCGCGCCGACGAAGTGAAGCCCTGGCCGCTCGCGTTCGGGCCGAAACAGCTGGCCCCCGCCTTCCGTGACGGCTTCTTCGTGGTCCCGCGCCTCGAGGCGTTCGACGACGGAGGGGCGGCGTGACCGAGGCGACTGACGCCGTCCAAAGCGCGCGCGCCGCCGCCGACCGCATCGCCAAAGCCAAGCGCCTCAACGCGCTGCTCACGCCGATCAAAGAGCTGCGCAAGTCGCTCGTCCAGCAGGCGCAGACCGTGCACCCCGGAGGCGTCCTCTACGGCATGCCGGTCGCGATCAAGGACAACATCTGCACGCTCGAATTCGAGACGAGCTGCGGGTCCAAGATCCTCGAGGGCTACCGGTCCCCGTTCGACGCGACCGCCGTCGCGAAGCTGAAGGCGGCGGGGGCGCTCGTCGCCGGCAAGACCAACTGCGACGAGTTCGGCATGGGATCCTCCACCGAGCACTCGGCGTACGGCCGCACCATCCACCCGACCGAGAAGACCCGCGTCCCCGGCGGGTCCTCCGGAGGCTCGGCCGCTCTCGTGGCGGCCGGGGCCGTGCCGGCCGCCCTCGGCTCCGAGACGGGTGGGTCGGTGCGCCAGCCCGCCTCGTTCTGCGGGATCGTCGGGATCAAGCCGACGTACGGACGCGTGAGCCGCTACGGCCTCGTCGCCTTCGGCAGCTCGCTCGACCAGATCGGCGTCTTCGGCCGCAGCGTGCACGACGCGGCCCGCGTCCTGTCGGTCATCAGCGGCCGGGATCCCAAGGACGCGACGTGCGAGGGGCGCGACCCGCTGCGCCTCCCCACCGTGCCGGAGAACCTCGACGGTTTCGTGATCGGGATTCCCAAGGAGTACTTCCCGCCGGACCTGGATCCGGGGGTGCGCCGGGCGTGCGAGCGGGCGATCCGCGTTCTCAAGGAGCTGGGCGCCGCGGTCCGCGAGGTATCGCTGCCGCACACGCCGTATGCCGTCCCGACCTATTACATCGTCGCCCCCGCGGAAGCGTCGTCGAACCTGGCCCGCTACGACGGGGTGCGCTACGGCCCGCGCTTCGACGGCGCGCCCGACGTCGCCGCCCTGTACCGATCGACGCGGGGGCAGGGATTCGGGGCCGAAGTGCGGCGGCGCATCCTCATCGGGACCTACGTGCTCTCCTCGGGCTACTACGACGCTTACTACCGTAAGGCGCAGCAGGTGCGAGCGCTGCTCGCCCAGGACTTTCGGAACGTCTTCGACCGTGGCGTGGACCTGGTCTTCACGCCGACCACGCCGACCACCGCCTTCAAGGCGGGCGAGAAGCTCGCCGACCCGGTGCAGATGTACCTGTCCGACATTTTCGTGTGCACGGCGAACCTCGTCGGCCTGCCGGCGATGTCGGTGCCGATCGGGCGGGTGAAAGGCCTGCCGGTGGGGGGCCAGTTCATCGGGCAGACGTTCCTCGAGGACGAAATGCTCGAAGCGGCCTATGCGTTGGAGCGGGCGGTGCCGGCGGTGGAGGAGGCCTGATGGCCCCGACGCCGGCGTGGGAGACGGTGATCGGACTCGAGACCCACGTCCAGCTGCGCACGGTCTCGAAGATGTTCTGCGGGTGCTCGACCGCGTTCGGCGCGCCGCCCAACACGCAGGTCTGCCCGGTGTGTCTGGGGCTTCCGGGAGCACTCCCGGTGCCGAACGAAGCGGCCGTCCGGCTCGCGGTGCGCGCGGCGCTGGCGCTGGGGTGCGAGGTGCACGAGCGCAGCGTGTTCGCCCGCAAGAACTATTTCTATCCCGATCTCCCCAAGGGTTACCAGATCAGCCAGTTCGAGCAGCCGCTCGCCACCGCAGGGTCGCTCTCGTTCCTCTCCCCCGATCGCGGCGTGGTCACGGTGACCATCGGCCGGCTGCATGTCGAGGAGGACGCGGGGAAATCGCTGCACGACCGGTTCCCCAAGGCTACGGCCGTCGACTTGAACCGCTCCGGCGTCCCGCTGGTCGAGATCGTGACGGGCGCCGATGTGCGCTCGCCCGTCGAAGCGCGAGCGTACCTGCTCACCCTCAAGCAGGTGCTCGAGTACGCCGGCGTCTCCGACTGCGACATGGAGAAGGGCAGCCTCCGTGTCGACGCGAACCTGTCGGTGCGGCGCCCGGGCGAGACAGCGCTCGGCGTCAAGACCGAGGTGAAGAACATCAACTCCTTCGCGTTCGTGGAGAAGGCGCTCAGCGTGGAGCGCGATCGGCACATCGCCGTACTTGAGGGCGGCGGCGCCGTGGTGCAGCAGACGATGCTGTTCGACAGCAAGACCAACACCGTGCGCCCGCAACGAACGAAGGAAGAGAGCCACGACTACCGGTACTTCCCGGACCCCGATTTGCCGCCGCTGGTGGTGCGCCCCGACTTCATTGCCGAGCAACGCGCGACGCTGCCCGAGCTGCCCGCCGCGAAACGGGAGCGCTTCGTCGCGCAGTACGCGCTGAGCCAGCAGGACGCCGCCGTCCTCACGGCTGCGCGCGGCGTCGCCGATTACTACGAGAGCGTGGTTCACGCCGGGGCGGAACCCAAGCTCGCCGCCAACTGGGTGATGACCGAGGTGCTGGCGGACGCCAAGGACCATCAGGACCAGCTGCGCGTGCCGGCCGGACGGCTCGCCGAGCTGATCGCCATGGTGAAGGGCGGCACGGTGAACAACCAGGCGGCCAAAAAGGTGTTCGTCGAGCTGGCGACGCGCGGCGGGGAGCCGCGCACGGTAGCCGAGGCGCTCGGCCTGATCCAGGTGGGCGACACGGGCGTGATCGGCCAGTGGGTCGCGGAGGTGCTCGAGGCGCACCCCGCCGAGGTCACCCGCTACAAGAACGGCGAGGCGAAGCTCCTGAACTTCTTCCTGGGGCAGGTGATGAAGACGTCACGCGGCAAAGCCGATCCCAAGCTGGCTCAGCGCGCCTTGGAGGACCGACTAACTGCCTGACCGCCACGGGCGCTGCGCCTGCGACGCCCGCCAATAGCTGAGCGCGGGGCTCGGCAGCCCGAAGTGCTCCTCGGCGGCTTGGGCGACCCGCTGCGGGTCGCGGCGCCCGCCCTCGTGCAGCGCTTCCCGCCGCATCCGCTTGGCCAGCCCCAGCGCCTGGGCACCGGCGGGATCGAGGCGCCGCGCCGCCGCGTCACCCGCGCCACCGCCGACGCCCAGGGATTCCATCACGTACTCGAAGGCCACGGCCATGTGCCGCTCGACGTCCGCGTCGGGCAGGTCCCAGCGGCTGTTTTCGGCGATCAGCTGGAACGCCCATTGCCAGCTTTGGCTCTCGGTCAGGTGCACCATGCCGCGGAACAGCCGCCGGCTGGTGCGCACGCTGAACAGGGTGGGGCTGAGGATCTCGTCGAGGTGGGCGTCGCTGCGCCCGTGATCCTGGAGGATCAGGTCGCGGGCCTCGCGCGCGTACGCGTCGCCGAGGTGGGTCTCGAAGCGGCTCTCCCAATACGAGTGCCCCAGGGCCGCGGTCGTCGACGTGAGGACCAGCTGCCGCGGCACGAAGAAATTGTGGGCCACGGTGTCGGCGGCGAGGTGCGAGAGGTAGCCGAGGCCGAAGGCGCGCAGCGCGTCGGTGTGGGCGAGGTCGAAGATTTCCTGGCCCACGTGCCACGCGTGGCAGTGCCGGCCCACCGGCGCGTACTTCTTCGCGATCGAGGTGTCCGCGGCGATGTTGCCGTAGAGGAAGTCGAACGGAAAGGCGCGCAGGTAGTCGGTGATCTGCGCCGGCAGCTGGTGCAGGTTCGCCAGCACCGACTCGCCGAGATAGATGTGCGTGCCGGGCGTCCACGCGTGGGCAACGCCGGGGAAGAGGGCGAGGGCGAGGACGGCGATGGCCGTCGCGGTGAGCCAGTGCTTCACTTCGCCTTCCGTCCCCGCCCGCGGACGCGCTTGAGCGCCTTGCGCCCCCAGCGCCAGATGGTGAGGCCGCGGCGCACGTTGCGCACGGTCGCGACCACGTCCAACGCCGTGTCCTCGGCCTCCTCCCGGAGCACGTCGAACATGGCCCCGACCTCGACCAGCCGGGCTTCGGCCGCGTCCGCGGCGTGCAGCACGCGCTGGCGCAATTCGCGCGAGGTGCCCGCCAGGGCCTCGGCTTCGTGACGGATCGTCGCGACCAGCTGGCGCGCGTCGTCCACCGCGGGCCCGGCGAGCTGGCGCAGCGCCTGCAGGAACGCGCGCATACCGAGCGCCGCCCCCAGCGACGACACGGCGACCACGATGGCGGCGAGCGCGATGATCGCCAGGCTGATCGCCGTGACCACCGCCGCCCACGTTGGAACCATCAGCTAAGCTCCGCCGCCGGCCGCGGGGCTGTCAACGCCGGCGCGCGCAGCGTCCTGGCCAGGAGCGGGGGTGCCGCCAGCTGGGCGAACAGCACCCCCACGACCACGGTGGTGAGCAACGCTCCGGATCCGGGATCGATGAGGAAGAAACTGGCGGCGATCGCCAGCGCGAGGCCGCCCTGGGGCGCGGTCGCGATCCCAACCCCCGCCGGCAGCCGCAGTGCCCCGAGCGCCGATCGCCCGTAGCGCACGACAACCCACCGCACGCCCACCCGGAGCGCCGCGAGCGCGAGCGCCGCCGGGAGGATCCACACGGTGGGCAGGGTGAGCAGCGTCCCGATGATAATGAAGAGCGCGGCGGTGGCGGCGGACTCCCAGGCCTCGAGGTGGGCCCGAACAGCGCGCCGGCGCGGAGCGAGGTTCACGATCACGGACGCCGCGATCGCACACGCCAACACCGGGCTCGACCCTGCGGCGTAGGCCGCCCCGGCGCCAAAGAAGACCGTGCCCAGCAACGCGAACCCCACATCCCCCGCTGCCGGGCGCAGGCGGGTGAGGCTCAGAAACACGATGCCCGCGAGCACCCCGCTCCCCAGGGTCAGCGCGAGCCAGGCGGCAGGGCCGACTGCCGGGCGACCTTGGGCGCCGGGATGGTGGAGCGCCAAGGCCAGGGTGAACGCGAGGACGCCCAGCGTCGTGTCGAGCGCGGCGGCCAGCGAGAGGGCACGGGATGTATGACGGGCGACACCGGCCGCCCGCGCGGCCAGCGCGACGGCTGTGGGCCCGGACACCATGGCGACGGCGCCCAGCGTGAGCACGGCCGGGAGCGTCGGGACCCAGGCGGCGCGGAGCGCGGGAACGGCGCGCGACAACAGCCAGGCGCCGGTGCCGACGGCGAGGAGTCCGGCGACGGCCTGCGCGCCGCAGAGCAGCCACGTCGCGCGCGGGATGCGCGTGATGAGCCGCCATTCGAAGCGCGCGCCGAGCGTGGCACCGAGCCAGCCGACCGCGAGCGCGGTCAGAGGCGCGAGCGCACGGAGGGCGGGCCGGTCCAGCATCCCGATCCCCGGACCCAGCACGAGTCCGAGGAGGACGAGCGGTACCCCCGTCGCCAGAACCGCGTCGACGCCGTGCGGCGGCGCCCGCCGCAGCCAGGACAAGCGCGTGGCGGCGAGTCCGGCGATCGCGAGCAGCGCCAGCGCGGCAACGGGATTCACGCGCGAACGTTCGCGAGTGCTTGACGCCGGCGCAAGCCGCGCCGTAGCTTCACGGATCCCATGGCATCGACGTTCTGCGTCTCCGGCGGGCGCCCGCTCCAGGGGACGATACGGCCCGCCGGCAACAAGAACGCCGCCCTTCCCATTCTCGCCGCGACGCTGATCGCCGACGGTCCGTGCCGTCTCGAGAATGTTCCCCGCATCCGCGACGTCGAGACGATGCTGGGGTTGCTCACGCACCTCGGCGCCGTGGTGGAATGGTCCGGTCCCAACGCCGTCACCGTCGACGCGCGGCCCGCCACTCCGCGCGAGCTGGATCCGCAGCTATGCGCGCGCATCCGCGCGTCGATCCTGCTCGCGGGTCCGATGCTCGCGCGCTTCGGCCGGGTGCAGCTGCCGCCGCCCGGCGGCGACGTCATCGGGCGTCGCCGGGTGGACACGCACTTTCTCGCCCTCGAGCGCCTGGGCGCGGAAGTCGCGGTCGGGGACAGCTACCGGCTGGAGGCGAGCGCGCTCACCGGCGCGGACATCTTCCTCGACGAACCGAGCGTCACGGGGACGGAGAACGCACTCATGGCGTCCGTCGCGGCCCGGGGCACGACGGTGCTGCGCAACGCAGCCTCGGAGCCGCATGTCCAGGACCTCGCGCGCTTTCTCGTCGCCTGCGGCGCTCACATCGACGGCATCGGATCCAACGCGCTGACGGTGCAGGGCGGGCGCCCGCTCGCGGCGCCGGCGGCGCCGTTCGCCATCGGCCCCGACCACATTGAGGTGGGCTCCTTCATCGGCTTGGCGGCCGTCACCAACGGCGCGGTGACGATCGACGGCGTGCGCGGCGACGACCTGCGCGCCACCCTCCTCGCCTTCGACCGCGTCGGTGTGCGTCCGCGGCTCGACGGCACCCGGCTCATCGTCGACGCCGACCAGGAGCGCCGCGTGCGCCCCGACTTGGGCGGCCACATCCCCAAGCTCGAGGACGGGCCGTGGCCGGCGTTTCCCGCCGACCTCATGTCCATCGCCATCGTCGTGGCGACGCAATGCGAGGGCCTGCTGCTCGTGTTCGAGAAGCTGTTCGAATCGCGCCTGTTCTTCGTGGACAAGTTGATTGGGATGGGCGCCCGCATCGTGCTGTGCGACCCGCATCGCGCGGTGATCGCCGGGCCGGCGCCGCTGCGCGGCGGCGTGGTCGAGAGCCCGGACATTCGGGCGGGCATGGCGATGCTGCTGGCGGCGCTCGCGTCGCAGGGCGAGTCCACGATCCACAACATCGGCCAGATCGAGCGCGGCTACGAGCGCATCGACGAGCGGCTGCGGGCCCTGGGAGCCCAGATTGAGCGAATCGATACAGAGGCTAAGCCGTCTCGACGCTGAGACCCCCCCTCCGCGCACTGTCGCGGAGACGCCGGTCGCGGACGCGAGCGTGCCCCGGCTGGAGCTGCGGGAGTGGGCGGAGCGCTTCGGGCTCGTCGCCGGCGTCACGACGCGCGGTCACGGGTTCAGCCTCGGTCTGTGGAGCGCCGAGAGCGTGGGGCAGGTGATGACGCGCTGGCGCGCCTTCCGCGCCGCCCTGCAGGGGTCGTTCCCCGCCGCCGTCCTGAGCCACCAGGTCCATGGCACCGAGGTGCGTTGGCACGACACGCCGGCCGACGGCTGGCTGCTGCTCGAGGGCATCGACGGCCATGCGACGGCGCGGCCCGGGTTGCTGCTCACGGTGACGGTCGCGGACTGCATCCCCATCTATCTGGCCGCACCCCAGAAGGGCGCCGTCGCGCTGCTCCACGCCGGGTGGCGCGGTACCGCCGCCGGCATCCTGGAGCGCGGCGTCGGCGTGCTGCGACGGCAGGCGATCGTCAAGTCAGCCGATATTGTAATGCACTGTGGCGTAGGTATTTGCGGTGGCTGCTATGAAGTAGGTTCTGAAGTCGCGGGCGCGCTCACCGGGGCGGCGACGTCGGGACCGGTACGCGTGGATCTGCGCGGGCTGCTGGTCGGTCAGGCGCGGGCGCTGGGCATCGAGGCGGTGAGCGTGTCGCCGTGGTGTACCGCCCACGATCACGAGCGCTTCTTTTCGCACCGGGCCTCGCGTGGCGGCGACGGCCGGCAATGCGCCTACCTGGGTGCCCCCATCGCTTGACATCGCCGCAGCGCCGGATACATTCCGCCGTTGCAGCGGGCGAAGTCAGGCCCGCGCTTTTTTTTGCATGCTCACTGAAAGCCTCGAGGAAGCGTTCCGTTCCCAGCTGGAAGCGCTGGGGCTGGAGCTGGCCGACCTCCGCATCGGCGGTACCTCGCAGCGGCCGCTGGTCCAAGTGCGCATCGAATGGCCGCCCAGTGACCCGCCGCGGCCGGTGACCGTCGACGATTGCGCCCGGGCGAGCCGGGCCTTGGAGGCCTGGCTGGACCAGGGGGGCCCCCTCGGGCCCCGCTACCTGCTCGAGGTGTCCAGCCCCGGGCTGGAGCGGCCGCTCAAGTGGCATCGCCACTGGGTGCGCTTCGTGGGCCGGACCATCACGGTCCGGCTCGAGGGGTTGGGCCGGGTGCGGGCCCGCATCCTGGCCGTGCCCGACGAGGCGACGGTGGTCCTCCAGCCCGAGGGGGGCGCGGAGCGAACGCTGCCGCTGGCGGCGGTACGCGACGCCCGGCTGGCCGCGGAGTAGGACCGACAACCGACAACTGACAACCGAGAACCTGTTTCTTATGGCCAACGCCACTGAAGTTGTTTCCGCGATCCGCGAGCTGACGAATACCAAGCAGCTCGATCGCGCCGAGCTGATCGACTTGCTCAAGGACGGCCTGCACGCCGCCCTCCTCAAGCGCTACGGCCCCAACGTCCGCGCCGAGATCGCGGTGGACGAGATGAAGGGGACGATCCGCATCGTCGTGCTCAAGACGGTGGTCGAGAACGTCGAAGATCCCGGGACGCAGATCGCCCTCGAGGAGGCGCGCTTCGAGGATCCCGAGTTCCAGATCGGCGACGTGCTGGAAGAAGAGGTGCCGTTCGCGGAGTTCGGGCGCACCGCGGTGCAGGCCGCGAAGCAGCGCATCATCCAGCGCGTGCGCGAAGGCGAGCGCACCCGCATCCGCGAGGAGTTCGCCGACAAGGTCGGCGACTTGCTCATGGGCGAGGTGCAGCAGATCGAGCGGGGCAAGATCGTCGTCATGCTGCAGAAGTTCCGCGAGGCGGAGGCGATCATCCCCTACCGCGAGCAGAACCACCGCGAGCACTTCCACCAGGGCGACACGATCCGGGCGGTCCTGAAGCGCATCGAGGAGACGCCCAAGGGCCCGCGCCTCATCCTGTCGCGCGGCGACCCGCTGTTCGTCAAGGCGCTGTTCAAGCTCGAGGTGCCGGAGATCCAGCAGGCCATCGTGGAGATCCGCGCCACGGCGCGCGAGGCGGGGAGCCGCACCAAGATCGCCGTCGCGAGCCGCGACGACGCGATCGATCCCGTGGGCGCGTGCGTCGGGCTCAAGGGCTCCCGCGTGCAGGCGGTCGTGAACGAGCTGGGGGGCGAGCGCATCGACATCGTCCCCTGGTCGCCCGACCCGGAGCGGTTCGCGAAGCTGTCGCTCGCCCCGGCGCGCGTGGCGCGCGTCTTCTCCGACCCCGACACGCGCACCATCCAGGCGATCGTGGACGAGGACCAGTTGTCGCTCGCCATCGGGCGCAACGGGCAAAACGTGCGCCTCGCCTCGGAGCTCACCGGCTGGAAGATCGACCTCTACTCCAGCCGCGAGTGGCTGGAGCGCGGCGGCGAGGGCCCGCTGTTCGCGCCGCTCCCGCCCGAAGAGGAGAAAGCGGTGAAGGTCGCCCTGACCGAGCTCAAAGGGCTGCCCACCGAGCTCGTCGCCGTGTTGGAGCGCAACGGCAAGAAGACGCTCCAGGACATCCTCGACCTGGAGCGCGAGGAGGTCGCCGCGATGGCGGGGATGACCCCCGAGCTCGCCGACCGGCTGATGGCGTTCTTGAACGAGCTGGTGGACGAGGGGGGCGAGGAGGCACCGCCCGCGGCGGCTGCAGCCGTGGCGCCGGAGCCGTCGCCTGAACCCTCCCCCGAGCCCTCTGCCGAGGTCCCGGCGGAGCCGCCGCCCCCGCCGCCCGCGCCGCCGGCGGACGCCGAGTGACGGCGCCGGACCGTCGCCTGGGGCTGTTGGGGCTCGGGCGGCGGGCCGGGACGGTGATCGTGGGCGTCGCGGGCGTGCGCGCTCGACTCCAGGCGGACGGGCTCGCCTGTGTGGTGTTGGCGGCCGACGCGGGGAAGCGCACGCGGGAGAAGGTCGAGCGGCTGGCGGTGGCGCGGGGGGTGCCGGTGCTGGTAGGGCCGGCCGCGGATCGGTTGGGCGCCGCGCTGGGGAGTCCCCCGGTGCAGGCGGTGGGCGTCAGCGATGCATCGCTCGCGCGCGGATTGATGACGGCATTCGGAGGAGTAAGTGGGCACGACGCGGATTCATGATTTGGCGGCGGAGTTCGGGATCTCCAGCGAGCAGCTCATGGGCATGCTCAAGGAGCTCGACATCTTCGTGCGCAGCCACCTGACCCCCCTCAAGGAGGAGCAGGTGTCGCTGATGCGCGCGCGCTGGGAGCGCGAGAAGCGGCGCCTCAAGGAGCCGGCGGCCCCCACGACGAAGCGGCGCCGGGCGGTGAAGGTGGAGGTCGTCCCAGTGGTCGAAGAGGCGCGGCCCAAGCGGCGGCGGCGCACCGCGGCCGAAGTGGCGGCGGCGGAAGCTGAGGCGCAGGCCGAAGCGGCCCGTCTCGCGGCGGAGGCCGATCTCAAGGCGCAGCAGGTGCTCGAGGCCGAGCGCGTCAAAGAAGAGGAAAAGGCGGCGCCGAGCCTGGAGGAGCGGGCGGCGGCGCTGTTCAAGGACCTCGCCCCGGCGGCGCCGGTCGAATCGCCGTTCGCGGAAAGCGCTGCCGAGCCGGTGCACGCGTCGGCGCCGTCGAGTCCTCTGCTGTCCGCGGCCCCGCGGCCCGTGATCCCGACCCCCGTGCGCCCGCGTCCGGTGGCGAGCGCCGCGCCGACCGGCAACGTGCCACCGCGGCCCGTCGCGTCGGCGGCCCCGGGCGCCATTCCGCTCGAGGAGCGGCGCCGCGACAAGAAGCGCAAGAAAGGCAAGAAGGCGGTCGACCAGGAGGTCATCGCCCAGAACATCTCCCGCACGCTCACCTCCATGAAGGGCGCGCCCGCCCGCAAGTCGGGCACCCGCCGCGAGGAAGGCCCGACGTTCCGGGAGGTGCAGGAAGAGCGGCGCCGTGAGGAGCAGGAACGGGAGAAGACGCGCGTGCGCGTGACGGAGTTCATCACCGTCAGCGAGCTTGCCAACATCCTCAAGGTCCCCCCCACTCAGCTCGTGACGTTCGCGTTCAAGGAGCTGGGCCAGATGGTGACCATCAACCAGCGGCTCGACTTCGACATGATCGAGCTGATCGCGTCGGCGTTCGGCTTCCAGGCGGTGCGCGAGCAGGACTACGCCGTCGCCGAGCCGCCGGCCGAGACGGACAAGGCCGAGGACCTGCAGCCGCGGCCGCCCGTCGTCACCGTGATGGGCCACGTGGACCACGGCAAGACGTCGCTCCTCGACTACGTGCGCAAGACCGACGTCGCGGCGGGCGAGGCCGGGGGCATCACCCAGCACATCGGCGCGTACCAGGTGACCCGCAAGGACGGGCGGGCGATCACGTTCCTCGACACCCCGGGCCACGAGGCGTTCACCGCGATGCGGGCGCGCGGGGCCCAGGTGACCGACATCGTCGTGCTGGTCGTCGCGGCGGATGACGCGATCATGCCGCAGACGATCGAAGCGATCTCGCACGCCAAGAACGCGGGCGTGCCGCTCGTCGTCGCGATCAACAAGATCGATCTCCCCAGCGCCAACCCGCAGAAGGTCAAACAGGACCTGCTCGCCCACGGCGTCGTGCTGGAGGAGTTCGGCGGCACCACGCTGTCGACGGCGATCTCGGCCAAGAAAGGCACCAACGTCGAAGAGCTGCTCGACCAGATCCTCCTGCAGGCGGAGCTGCTCGACCTGAAGGCGAACCCGGCGCGCCGCGCGCAGGGGACCGTGCTGGAAGCGACGCTCGACCCGGGCAAGGGGGCGGTGGCCACGATCCTCGTGCGCACCGGCACCCTGCACGTCGGCGACGCGTTCATTTGCGGCCGGTTCTATGGTCGCGTGCGCGCGATGTACGACGAGCGCGGCAAGCCCGTCGACGCGGCGCCGCCGTCCGCGCCGGTCCAGGTGCTCGGCTTCGAGGGCGTCCCCGAGGCTGGCGATTCGTTCCTGGGCATGGCCGACACCAACGAGGCCCGCGACATCGCCCAGAAGCGCCAGCGGCTCGAGCGCGAGGCGACGCTGCGGCGCAGCGGGCGCGCCAAGACGCTCGAAGACTTCATGGCCGAGCGCGTCGAAGGCGGCGTCGCCGTGCTGCGGCTCATCATCAAGGCGGACCAGGGCGGCCCGGCCGAGGCGCTGGCCGACGCGCTGGCGCAGCTCTCCACGAGCGAGGTCAAGGTCGAGGTCGTGCACCGCGGCGTGGGCGCGATCACCGACTCGGACGTCCTGCTGGCCAAGGCCTCGGGCGCGATCATCATCGGGTTCCACGTCCGGCCCGATTCCAACGCGCGCGCCTCCGCCGACCGCGAGCACGTCGAGATCCGCACCTACCGGATCATCTACGAGGCGGTCGAGGAGGTGCGGTCCGCGATGGCCGGCCTGCTCGCCCCCGAAAAGAAGGAAGTGGTCCTGGGCGAGGCCGAGATCCGGCAGACGTTCAAGATCGCGAAGGTGGGCACGATCGCGGGGTGCTACGTGCGCAGCGGCGTGATCCCGCGGACGGCCCGCGTCCGCATCATCCGCGACGGCGTCGAGGTGTACGAGGGGACGATCGCTTCGCTCAAGCGGTTCAAGGACGACGCCCGCGAGGTGCGGGAGGGCTTCGAGTGCGGCATCGGCATCGAGAACTTCAACGACGTCAAGGTCGGAGACCTGATCGAGGCGTATCGCATCGAGGAGGTCGCGCGCTCGCTCGAGACGGGGAGCGGCGCCAAGGGGGCGTGACCGGTGGTCGTCGGCCTCATCACGTGGGAGCTGCATCTGGACGGCTGCCAGTCCCTGAAAGACAAGCGGCAGATCCTGCGCAGCCTCAAGGACCGGCTGCACCAGCGCTTCAACGTCTCGGCGGCCGAGACCGATCACCAGGATCTGTGGCAGCGCGCCGAGCTGTCCGCGTGCATCGTGACCACGGACCGGCGCCACGCCGAGGAGGTCCTGCGCTCGGCGGACCGTCTCGTGGAGGGAGCCAACGGCGCCCGCATCCTCGACACTGCGACCAATTATTTCTGACATGCGACGCACGAGTTTCCGGCCCGAGCGCGTCGGCGAGCTGATCCGCCAGACGGTGGCGGCGTTCCTCACGGGCGACGTGCGCGACCCGCGCATCGGCTTCGTGACGGTCACCGGGGTGGAGGTGTCCGCGGATCTCTCCCACGCGGCCGTGCGCGTGAGCGTCATGGGCAGCGAAGAGGAAAAGGCGCGTTCGCTCGAGGGGCTGGCCAGCGCCGCCGGGTTCCTTCGCGCCCAGCTGGCCCGGCAGCTGACGCTGCGCACCACGCCGGAGCTGCGGTTCCAGCTCGACCGCGGGCTCGAGCACGCGCAGCAGATCGACCGGGTCCTGAAGGAGCTGAAGGAGCCCGACGCCTGACCGGCGGCGTGGCCCTGGTCGCGAAGCCGGCGGGCCCGACCTCGCACGATGTCGTGGATCTCGTGCGGCGCGCCCTCGGCACCAGGCGCGTGGGGCACCTGGGGACGCTCGACCCGTTCGCCGCTGGCCTGCTGGTGGTGGTCGTGGGGCGCGCGACGCGCTTGGCGCCCTACGCCGTCGGCTGGGACAAGGCCTACGAGGGCGTGATCCGGCTCGGGGCGCGCACCGCGACCGACGACCCCACCGGCGCCGTGGTGGAGACGTCGGACGTCTGGCGATCCCTCGACCGCGACGCCGTGGCGGCGGCGCTGGGGCGGTTTCGCGGCATCGTGCGGCAGCGGCCGCCGGATCACTCGGCGGTGAAGGTGCAGGGGGAGCGCGCCTACCGGCGCGCCCGCCGTGGCGAACCCGTGGAGCTGCCGGAGCGCGAAGTGGAATTCCGCGAGCTGGAGCTGGTCGCGTTCGAGCCGCCGGATGCCCGATTCCGCGCCGTTGTGAGCGGCGGCACGTACCTGCGCAGCCTGGCCCGCGACGTCGGTGATGCCCTCGGGTGCGGTGCCCACCTCGCGATGCTGCAGCGGACCCGCGTGGGCCCGTTCCGCGTCGAGCAGGCCGTGGCGCCCGAGGCGGTGACGGTCGAGGGGCTGGTGGACGAGGCGGCGCTCGTCGCCGACCTGCCGCGGCGGGACCTCGACGACGCCGGTCGCGTGGCGGCGGTGCACGGGCGTCCGGTGCCGGCGGGGCAGGGGGCAGGGGAAAGGGTGGCCCTGTTCGCTGAAGGCCATCTCATCGCCGTGGCGGAGCGGGTCGGCGACCTGCTCAAGCCGCGCGTGGTGGTGGCGGAATGAACGGGGGGGGGGCGGGGGGGGCGGTGGTGACGGTCGGCACCTTCGACGGCGTGCACCGCGGCCACCAGGCGGTGCTGGCGGAGGTCGCCAAGCGTGCGCGGACGCAGGGGCTCGCGAGCCTGGTCGTGACCTTCGAGCCGCATCCGCTCGAAGTGGTGAACCCGACGGCGGCGCCGAAGCTGCTCACGCTGCCGGAGGAGAAGTGGGGGCTGCTCGCAGCGCTGGGCGTGAACCGGGTCGAGGTGCTCCCGTTCACGCCCGAGCTGGCGCAGCTGGGCCCCGAAGAATTCGTGCGGGACGTGCTGCGCGTGCGGTTCGCGATGCGGGAGCTGGTCCTCGGATACGACCACGGCTTCGGGCGCGGGCGCAGCGGCGACGTGGAGGCGGTGCGGCGACTCGGCGCAGCGGACGGCTTCGCCGTGGACGTCGTGGACGCGGTGCGCGAGGACGGCCAGCCGATTTCCTCGACGCTGATCCGCGCCGCGGTGGCGCACGGCGAGCTGGAACTCGCCCGGCGCTGGTTGGGGCGGCCGTACAACTGTGCGGGGACGGTCGAGCGGGGAGCGGGCCGGGGCCGGATGATCGGCGTCCCGACGGCGAACCTCGCGCCGCCCGATCCGCGCAAGCTGTTGCCGCCCGACGGTGTCTACGCCGTGTGGGTAGAACTGCCAGGGAAGGAGGAAGGGGGAAGAGTGGCGCGGTACGGGGGCATGATGAATCAGGGTCCGCGGCCGACGTTCGGGGTCGCGGCGCGAGGGCTGGAGATTCACCTGTTCGACTTTGCCGGGGAGCTGCACGGCGAACGGCTGAAGGTGGAGTGGGTGCGCCGGCTGCGGGAAGTGCGGACATTCCCTTCGCGGGAAGCGCTGGTCGCGCAGCTCGAGCGCGACCGCGCGGCGGCGCTGGCGATCCTCAACGGCTAGGGAGCTATGAGCACAATTCGAGGGCGGTTGATTACCATCGTGGTGCTGCTGGCCTTGAGCGCGTGGGCGCTCGTGCCCAAGAATCGGACCGAGCGGGTGCCGGACGCCGTCACCGGTCGCATGAAGGACACCACGGTGCGTCGCGTGCCGATTAACCTCGGTCTGGATCTGCGCGGCGGCGTGCACCTGGCGCTGGAAGTCGATCAGTCGAAAGGGCCGGTGCCCGACTGCGCCGACGCGATCCAGCGCGCCGAGCGGGTCGTGCGCACCCGTATCGACGAGTTCGGCACCACCGAGCCCGTCGTCCAGATCGTGGGCCGCTGCCGCCTGATCGTGGAGCTGCCGGGCGAGAAGGACGTGAACCGCGCCAAGGGGATCGTGCAGCGCACGGCGTTTCTCGAGTTCCGCATCACGGACATGAATAACGTGTTCCTCGAAGCCATCCCGGCGATCGACGTGGCGTTGCGGGCCGCGGGTGTGCGCGGCCCCGCCGCCGGCCCGTCCAACGCAGTCGCCCGCCTACTCGGCCAGGACACGACGAAGGCGGCCGGCCGAGCCGACACCTCGAACCAGCGGGGCGCGCTCGAGTCGTTTCTCTCCCAGGGTACCCTGGCTGGCGAGTACTTGGTCCGGCCGGAGCAATTCGAGATCGTTGACAGCCTGATCAACCGCCCCGAGGTGAAGCGGTTGATCCCGCGAGGCGTCGCTCTGTTTTGGGGTACGCAGCTGGTCCCGCAGCGTGATCGCAGCTACAACGCGCTGTACGCGGTCGAGGACCGGCCGATCATCACCGGCGAGTGTCTCACCAAAGCCCAGCCGCGGCGCGATCCGCTCACCAATCAATCCGTCGTGGCGTTCACGTTGACGCACCGCTGCGGGCGCATCTTCGGGGACGCCACCGCCCGGCACGTCGGCCACTACATGGCGATCATCCTCGACGGGCGCGTGCAGGGGCAGCCGCCGGTCATCAAATCGGAGATCCGCAACGAAGGGCAGATCGAGCTCGGCTCGCGCCCGTTCGCCGACGCGCAGGACCTGGCGCTGGTGCTGCGCGCTGGCGCGCTCCCGGCGCCGCTCACGATCGTCGAAGAGCGCACCATCAGCGCTTCGCTCGGCGAAGACTCAATTCACGCTGGAGTCCGGGCGGGGGTCGTGGGGATCATCCTCGTCGTGCTGATCATGGTGGGCTACTACCGCCTCTCCGGTGCGCTCGCGGTCGCGGCGCTGGCGCTGTACACGCTGTTCACCTTCGGCGGGCTCGCCGCCTTCGGCTTCACGCTCACGATGCCGGGGCTCGCGGGGTTCGTGCTCTCGGTCGGGATCGCGGTGGACGCCAACGTGCTGATCTTCGAGCGCATCCGCGAGGAGCTGCAGCACGGCAAGCTCGTCCGGACCGCGGTGGACGAGGGCTTCAAGCACGCCATGAGCGCCATCATCGACTCCAACGTCTCCACGGCGCTCACCGCGTTCATCCTGTACCTCGTCGGCACCGGGCCGGTGCAGGGCTTCGCCATCACGCTGATCATCGGCATCGCGGCCTCGATGGTGACGGCCGTTTACGTCGTGCGCACCTTCTACATGGTCTGGCTGCAGCGCCGGCCGGACCTCGTCACCCTGAGCGTCTGATGCTGCGACTCTTCGCCAACGCGAACTACGACTTCATCAAGTGGCGCCGCTTCGCCTACGGGCTCACGGCGATCATGATCGTCCCCGGGCTCGTGATGCTGCTCGCCACTCGCCTCAACTACAGTATCGAGTTCACCGGGGGGACGCTGCTCCAGATCGCCACCCCCAAGGCCAAGCCCGTCACGACGGCCGACCTGCGCGCAGCACTGGACGCCGGGGGCCTGCACGGCGCCGAGATTCAACAGTACGGCGCCGATACCGCGTTCGTGATCCGGGCGCGACTCGGCACGCAGGCGCAGGCGCCCGGAGGCGGAACGGAGGAGACCGCGCAGGCGGTGGCGCGCGCGCTCGACGCCCGGCTGGGGGCGGGCCAGTACACGATCGTCCACCACGAGGCAGTCGGACCCAAGGTGGGGAAGGAGCTGCAGGGCAAGGCGTTCCTCGCCATCTTCTTCTCCTTCATCGTCACACTGGTGTACCTCGCGATCCGCTTCGAGTGGCGCTTCGGCCTCGCGGCGGTGCTGGCGACGTTCCACGACATCCTCACTACGGTCGCGTTCATCAAGTACTTGAACCTCGAGGTGAGCCTCGTCGTGGTCGGCGCCGTGCTCACGATCGTGGGCTATTCGCTCAACGACACCATCATCATCTTCGACCGCGTGCGCGAGAACCTGCGCAAGTACCGGCGGCAGAACCTCTACGAAATCCTGAACCTCTCGATCAACGAAACGCTGCCGCGCTCGATCCTGACGCACGGGACCACGATGGCCACGACGCTGGCGCTGGTGTTCCTCGCCGGCGAGGTGATCCGGCCGTTCGCCCTCGTGATGACGTTCGGCATCTTCACGGGCACCTTCTCGTCGATCTACATCGCGGCGCCGGTGCTGATGCTCATCGAGAAGCGGTGGCCGGGGCAGGACGCGCGCGGCGCCCGGGCGTTCACCGGACGCGCCCCGGAGCCGGCGGTGCCGGCGATCCCGCGGGCGCCAGCCAAGGTCTGACGTGCTCGTCGACGCCCACTGCCACCTGGGGGACGGGGCGTTCGACGCAGACCGCGACGCTGCGCTCGCGCGCGCGAAGGCGGCTGGCGTGGGTCATGTGGTCGTAATCGGGGAGTCCGTCGCAGGCAGCGCCCGCGCGCTCGAGCTGGCCCGGGAGGCGCCGGGACTGTCGGCTACCGCCGGCGTGCATCCCCACGAGGCGAAAACCTGGTCGCGGGAGGCCGAGGGACGCGTGCGCGCGCTGTGCCGGGAGGAGGCCGTCGTCGCCGTGGGGGAGACGGGCCTCGACTACCACTATGATCACTCACCTCGGGACGCCCAGCGGCACGCCTTCGAAGCCCAGCTCGCCCTCGCGGTGGAGCTCGCCAAGCCGGTCGTCGTCCACGCGCGCGAGGCGGACGCAGACGTCGCCGCGCTGCTGCGGGCCTGGGGGGCTAGGATTCCCGCGATCATCCTCCACTCGTTCAGCGGCAGTCGGACCGTGTTCGACGCCGGGATGGAGCTGGGCGCCTACTTCTCGTTTAGTGGAATGATCACCTTCAAGAGCTGGAACCCCGTGGTCCGCCCGTCCGCCTGTCCGCCCGACCGCCTCCTCGTCGAGACCGACGCGCCGTTCCTCGCGCCCGTGCCGCACCGCGGCCGGCGCAACGAGCCGGCCTACGTCCGCGAGGTCGCGGCGGCGCTGGCGCAGGCGCTCGGCGACTCTCCCGAAGCCATCGGACAACTGACGACTGAAAACGCTCAGCGGGCGTTCGGCGCCCGCCTCTCGTCCGCGCTTGAGGAGCACCCCGTCACGTGACCAGCGCCCTCAAGGTCCCGACCGACATCGAGATCGCGCAGGGTGCGAAACTGCGCCCCATCGCCGACGTTGCCGCCGATCTGGGCCTGTCCGACGACGATTTCGAGCTGTACGGGAAGTACAAGGCGAAGATCCGGCTGTCCGTGTTGGAGCGCCGCCCGCCGAAGGGGCGTCTCGTCCTCGTCACCGGCATCAACCCCACGCCGGCGGGAGAGGGCAAGTCGACGGTGACGGTGGGGCTGACGCAGGCCCTGAAGCGCCTCGGCAAGAACGCGATCCTCTGTATCCGGGAGCCGAGCCTCGGGCCGGTGTTCGGCGTTAAGGGCGGCGCGGCGGGCGGGGGGTACTCGCAGGTGGTGCCGATGGAGGACATCAACCTCCATTTCACCGGCGACTTCCACGCGATCGCGAGCGCGCATAACCTGCTGTCGGCGATGCTCGATGCGCACCTGCACCACGGCAATGCGCTGGGCCTGGACGTGCGCCGCATCATCTGGCCGCGCACCATCGACATGAACGACCGCGCCCTGCGCAACGTCATCGTCGGGCTGGGGGGGCTGAACGCCGGGCCGACGCGCGAGGAGCGGTACGTCATCATCCCGGGCTCCGAAGTGATGGCGATCCTGGCCCTGGCCTCCGGGCTCGAGGATCTGGAGGCCCGACTCGGCCGGATCATCGTGGGGCTCGCCGCCGACAAGAAACCGGTGCGCGCCGGTGATCTGAAGGCGCAGGGCGCCATGACGCTGCTCCTCAAGGACGCGCTGAACCCGAACCTCGTGCAGACGCTGGAGGGGGGACCGGCGCTCGTGCACGGGGGGCCCTTCGGCAACATCGCGCACGGGTGCAACTCGGTCGCCGCGACCCGCATGGGTCTCGCGCTTGCAGACCTGGTGGTGACGGAATCGGGCTTCGGCGCGGACCTGGGCGCCGAGAAGTTCTTCGACATCAAGTGCCGCATGGCGGGCTTGAAGCCGGAGGCTGCGATCATCGTGGTCACGGTGCGGGCGTTGAAGATGCACGGCGGGGTGAAGAAGGAAGACCTCGGCAAAGCGGACGTCGAGGCGGTCAAGCGCGGGGCCGTGAACCTCCAGCGCCACATCCGCAACGTCAAGAAGTTCGGGCTGCCGTGTCTCGTGGCGGTCAATCACTTCCTCAACGACACGGATGCCGAAGTCGACGCCGTGACCGCCGCGTGCGCGGCGGAGGCAGCCCAGGCCGTGCGCAGCGACGTGTGGGAGAAAGGCGGGGAGGGGGGGCTCGCGCTCGCCGAAGCGCTGCTCCGCCTGCTCGAAACCTCGAAGGCGGCGTTCCGGCTGCTGTACGACGAGAAGCGCGCGGTGAGGGAGAAGATCGAGACGATCGCCAAAGAGATCTACGGCGCCGAGGGCGTGCAGTTCTCGCATGCGGCGGAGCGGGCGCTGGAGCTCCTGCCCAAACTCGGCCTGGGCGAGACGCCGGTGTGCATGGCCAAGACCCAGTACTCCTTCTCCGACGATCCCACGAAGCTCGGCGCGCCGAGCGGGTACACCCTCCACGTCCGGGACATCCTGCCCGCGGCCGGCGCGGGGTTCGTCGTGGCGCTGGCGGGCGATATCCTGACGATGCCGGGCCTCGGCAAGAGTCCGGCGGCGGAGCGGATGCGCATCCATCCGGACGGCACGATCGAGGGGTTGTTCTAATGAAGAAGCCGAAAGGCGTCGGAGTGGTCGCGACTGACCAGGCCCCCAAAGCCATCGGGCCCTACAGCCAGGCCGTCGAGGTGAACGGGGTGATCTACACGGCGGGGCAGGTCGCCCTCGATCCCAAGAATGGGGGCCTGGTCGGCACGACGGCGGCCGAGCAGACCGAGCAGGTCCTCAAGAACCTCGCGGCCGTGCTGGGCGCGGCGGGGGCGAGCCTGCAGGACGTCGTGAAGACGACCGTGTACTTGGCCGACATGGGCGACTTCGCCGCGATGAACGAGGTGTACGCGAAGTATTTCGGGAAGCACAAGCCGGCGCGCTCGACGGTGCAGGCGGCCCGGCTGCCCCGGGACGCGCGGGTGGAGATCGACGCGATCGCGGTGAAGGCGTAGCGCGGGGGCGGATCGGGCCTGGTGGCCTGACTGGTCTTCAAAACCAGCTGGGGTTCGAATGAGCCTCGGTAGGTTCGATTCCTACACGCTCCCGCCACGCCCTGCCGCAAATGCGGCGTGCGGTGCCGCAAAATCGCCCTATCTCTGCGCCTCCCGCGGCCCCATCATAGAAGGATATGCGCCTCCCGCCGCTCTCCATCCGGGTCAAGCTGCCGCTGCTCATCTGCGCCTTGGTGCTCGCGGTGGCCGGCTCGTTCACGTGGGCGGCCTATCGCGGTGTGAGCGAGGCGGTCGTGGTCACGGCGAGCGACCGCCTGGGGAGCGTCACCACCCAGATCGCCGGCCTGCTGCAAACCTCCGCGACCCAGCTCCTCGCCAACGCGCGCGCCGTGGCCGACAGCCCGGCGGTCCGGGCGTATCTGCGGGCCCCCGCGCCCCGGATGCGCGCGGCGGCCCTCGCGGCGATGCGGCCGGTGGGCCCAGCGGCTCAGCAGATCGCCGACGTCGAGCTCGTCAGCACCGGTGGCGCGCGCCTGCTCTCGCTCACCGACAGCGCGTCCCACGGCACCCCTGCCGTCAACCCCGAGATGGTGCTGGCCGGCAGCCGGTCGGACTCCGGGGTGATCCGGCCGTTCGAGATCGTGCGCGATTCGCTGCGATACGCCGTGACGGCACCGGTCAAGGAGGGCGGCCGCATCCTGGGGTATCTCGTCCAGTGGCGCCACCTGACGAGCTCGGCGCGCGGGCGAGGGCAGCTCAATCAATTGATCGGCCCCGGCGCGAGGCTCTATGTGACGAACTCGTCGGGGGACCTGTGGACGGACCTGGCGGCTCGCGTCCCCCCGCCATCGCCGCCCCTCGATCTGCAGCGCGCCGCCGCCGGCGTGGTTCGGTACGAGCGTCCGGGGCTGGGCGAAGTACTCGCGACCGCGCGGGCGGTGCGCGGGGCCCCGTGGGCCGTCGTGGTCGAGTTTCCGCGCAAGGTGGTCTTGGCCCCGGCACGACTGTTCCTGCGCAGCCAGGTGTTCAGAATCGGAGCCGTGCTGCTCGTCGGCCTCCTCGCCGCGTGGGGGCTGAGCGGCACCATTACCCCCCGGCTGCGGCGGCTCACGGACGCCGCCGAAGCGGTCGCCGCTGGTGACTACTCGCGGCAGGTGCGCGTGGAGCGGCGCGACGAGCTGGGGCGGCTGGCCGGAGCGTTCAACGTCATGGCGCACAACGTCCAGGAGTCGCAACAGCACCTCGAAGCCCAGGTGCGCGAGCTGCAGGCCACGCGCTCGCGGCTCGAGCAGCTCGTCAACGCCAGCGACGCCATGATCTACGCCAGCCGCGTCGCTGGAGAGGCCACCGTTCCCGTCTACGTGAGCGAGAACATCACCCGCCTCACCGGCTACGAAGTGCAGGAGGTGCTGCGCCCGGATTGGTTGCGCGACATCGTGCACCCGGAGGACCGGGAGCGGATCCGTGGGGAGTTAGGGGAACAGTTCGCCACGGGGCAGTTCACCATCGAGTACCGCTTCCGGCATAAGGACGGCTCGTACCGCTGGATCCTGGACGAGGGCCGCGTGCGCCACGACGCCACGGGGCACGCCGTGGAGGTGGTGGGCGCCTGGATCGACATCACCGAGCGCAAGCGGCTCGAGACCCAGCTGCGCCAGGCCCAGAAGATGGAAGCGATCGGGCAGCTCGCTGGCGGCGTCGCCCACGATTTCAACAACGTGCTCACCGCCATCGCCGGCAACGCCGAACTGCTCCAGGAGGGCTTCGCCGACGGCGACCCCAAACGGGAGACGGTCGAAGAGATCCGCACGGCGGCGAGCCGCGCCGAATCGCTCACGCGCCAGCTGCTGGCGTTCAGCCGGCAGCAGATCATGCAGCCGAAAGTCCTGAAGCTGAACCGCGTCGTCGCGGGGATGGAGAAAATGTTGCGGCGCCTCATCGGCGAGGACATCGACTTGGTGTGCGTGCTCCCGAATGACGTGGGGCAGGTCGTTGCGGACCCGAGCCAGATCGAGCAGGTGATTTTGAACCTCGCCGTCAATGCCCGCGACGCGATGCCCACGGGCGGCAAACTCACCATCGAGACGGGGAACGCGGAGTTCGACGCCATCTACGCGCGCGCGCACCCGCCTGCGGTCCCGGGCCGGTTCGTGATGATCGCCGTCAGCGACTCCGGGTCGGGCATGTCGCCGGAAGTGCAGGCGCGCGTGTTCGAGCCGTTCTTCACCACCAAGGCGCCGGGCAAAGGGACGGGCCTGGGGCTCGCCACCGTGTACGGCATTGTGAAACAGAGCGGCGGGTTCATCTGGGTCTACAGCGAGCCGGGACAGGGGACGACCTTCAAAATCTACCTGGGGCGGGCGGCGGACGACCAGCGCCCTGAGACGGTGTCCACGGCCGTCGCCGAGGTGCGCGGCGGGGACGAAGTGATTCTCCTCGTCGAGGACGAGGCCGCGGTGCGGCGCGTCGCGCTCCACGCCTTGCAGCGCTACGGGTACACGGTGCTCGAGGCGGCACTGCCGTCCGAGGCGTTGACGATTTGTCGGGAGCACACCGGCAAGATCGATCTGGTCGTGACGGATGTCGTCATGCCGGGCATGAGCGGCCCCGACCTCGCCCAGCAGCTCCTGGCCCTGCGCCCGGCGCTCAAAGTGCTGTTGAGCTCCGGCTACCCCGGTGAAGCCATCGCCCACCGCGGGGAGCTGTTCTCCGGCTTAGCATTCCTCCCGAAGCCGTTCACTCCGACCGGGCTGGCGCGCAAGGTGCGCGAAGTGCTCGATGCGCCCGCGCCGCAGGCGCACCGTCCCCCCGCGCATTAAGTTGGCTGCTCGTCCGAGAGGGTGTACATGGCCGGCATACGATGGGCGCGCCTGCAGGTGGACGCCAATATCCGGCTCCGCCGCGGCGCCTGGTACAAGGTCGTGGGAGAGGAGGGCTTCGACCTCATCATCGAGGTGAACAGGAAGCCCGTGCGCGCGTTGCGTGCTCTCTTCGAAGTCCGCGACCGTCCGGTCCCCCGCTGGACGGTCGTGACATCCCCGCCGGGGAAGAAGACGCCGATGAGCGAGCGCTACGCCGTGTGCCCGAGCTGCAACGAGCGCGCGAACCTCAAGGGGAAGCCGAAGCGGATGACGTGCCCGCACTGCCGCTCCGAATTCGATATCGCCTGGGACGAGCCCTACCTGCGACCGCTCTGATCCATGCCCTGGTGATCTGCAACCCGGCCGCGGGCCGCGGCCTGGCCCGGCGGGAGGGACCCCGGGTCGCGCGCGCGTTTCGCAAGCAGGGATGGACGGTGGACCTCGTCGAGACCAAGGGCCCGCTCCACGCCGGCCGCCTCGCCGCCGAGGCGGCTGGGCGTGGCGTCGAGCGGCTCATCGCGCTCGGCGGTGACGGCACCGTTCATGAGGTCGCCAACGGATTACTGCGCGCCCGGAGCGGCGCCGCACTCGCGGTGGTGCCGGTCGGCTCGGGGAACGACTTCGCCAAGCTCACCGGCATCTATCCGTACCGGCGCGACATCGAGCGGGCCGTGGCGAAGATCGCCACGGCCGCGCCCCGCCGGTTCGATGCGGGGCGGGTCCTGGGCGAGTACTTCGTCAACACCATGGGCCTGGGGTTCGGCCCGGCGGTGGTCCGCACCCGCAACGCGATGCCGTCGTTGAAGGGTTTTCTCTCCTACCTGGTCCCGGTGCTGCGCAGCTTCTGGAGCTACCGCCCGATTCATCTGGAGGTGATCGCTGCTGAGCGCCGGGAGACCGGGAACATGATGATGCTCGAGGTGTGCAACGGGACGACGGCGGGCGGCGACTACCGCTTCGCGCCGGACGCCGATCCCGGCGACGGCCGCCTCGACGTTTGCCTCATCCGCGCCGTCTCGCTGCCGCGGTTTCTCCTCGCGATCCCGCGGGTCATGCGCGGCACCCATGGGACGATGCGCGAGGTGGTCCAGTTCCGCACGCGGTCGCTGACGATCCGCGGCGACGCCGCCCTGCTCCTGCACCTCGACGGCGAGCTGCGGGCGCCAGGCGCGGCCGAGTGCACGGTAACCGTGGAGCGAGCATGCCTGAACGTGTTGGTGGCCAAGTGAGTCGGACGGCCGGACGGTCGGACGGTCGGACCACGGCACTAGGTACGGTGCTCGTCGTCTTTCTGTCCGTCAGTCCGACCGTCCGGCTGTCCAGCCAAGACACCTCCCACGTTGTCGCGCCCGGGGCCCGGATCGTCTCCACAGACACCGCCCATCGCATCGGTCCCGGTGGCGCGTTCTGGCGCTCGCTGGTGCTCCCCGGATGGGGGCAGGCCGCCACCGGGCGGCACGTGTCCGGGGCGCTGTTCACGACATGGGAAGGCGTCACGGCGATGATGACGCTCAAGGCGCGGCGCGAGGCGAACTATCTGAGCCGCATCGGCGGGACGGGGTTGAAGCTCAAGCGCCAGGAAGTGCAGGATTGGACCGTGTTGTGGGTCTTCAACCACCTCTTCTCCGGCGCCGAGGCGTACGTCGCGGCGCACCTCCAGGATTTCCCCAAGGATCTGAAGATCCAGGCTGTGCCCGGCGGCATCGGCGTGAGCTTGCCCCTGCCGCGCCGATGAACGATGCGCCGCTCGGCGTCTTCGACTCCGGCATCGGAGGGCTCACGGTCGCCCGCGCGCTGTTCGAGCGGCTGCCGCACGAGGCGGTGCTGTACTTCGGCGACACGGCGCGCGTCCCATACGGTCCCAAGTCGCCCGAGACGGTGCGACGCTATAGCGCCGAGATCCTCGCCTACCTCATCGGCCGCGGCGTCAAGGCGGTGGTCGTCGCCTGCAACACCAGCACGGCCCACGCCCTCGACCACCTGAGATCCCGCGCTTCGGTCCCGGTCGTCGGGGTCATCGAGCCCGGGGCCCGGGCCGCCGTGGCGGCGAGCCGATCGGGAACGATCGGCGTTATCGGCACGGTGGGCACGGTGGCGAGCGGGGCCTATGAGCGGGCGATCAAAGCGCTGCGGCCCGACGCGACGGTCGTCTCGGCGGCGTGCCCGTTGTTCGTACCGCTCGTCGAAGAAGGGTGGTTCGACCATCCCGCCGCGGAGCTGATCGCGCGCGACTACCTCGAGCCGCTCCGTCGCTCGGGTGTGGATGTCGTCGTCCTCGGCTGCACGCACTATCCGCTGCTCAAGCCGCTGCTGCAGCGCGTGCTGGGGGCCGGCGTCCAGCTGATCGACAGCGCCGAAGCGACGGCTGCGCAAGTCGTCAAGGAGCTCGCGGCGCGTGGCCTCGCCGCGTCCGCGAGGCCCCGTCCCGAGCACGTGTTCGCCGTCTCGGACGACGAGCCGCGCTTCCGTCGGGTGGGGGAGCGGTTCCTCGGTGAGCGGCTGAAGCAGGTGAGCGTGGTGCCGCTGGGCTGACCCTACGCCGAAAAGCTCTTCAACTCGATGGCATCCCCAGTCACCACCGCGTAGCGGTAGCCGTCCAACCACGCACCGGGATTGAGGTAGGCGCGCCCATCGGAGAGCCGCTCCAGGCAGGGCCGATGCGTGTGCGCGAGGATCACCAGCCCCACGTCGCGCCGCCGCTCGAGCAGCCCGCGCGCATACTCGGCTTGCGCGCGCGCGGCGCGGTCCAGCACCGCCTTGTCCCGGGTATTGTCCGCGAGCTTGCCGCTCAGCTTCGCCGCGATCCAGAAGCCGAGGTCGGGGTGCAATTTGCGGAACGCCCAGATGGTGAGCGGATGTCGCGTCACCCGGTGGAGCAAGGCGCCGCTCCAGTGCTGCTCGGTCAGCCCGTCGCCGTGCGCGATGTAGGCGTGCCGCCCGGCGAGGTCGAGCTCGGTTTCGCCCGCGTAGAACGCGATCCCCAGATCCCGGCGTAGAAAGTCGCCGCCCCAGCGGTCGTGGTTGCCGCCGATGAACGTGATGGCGACCCCGCGCGCGCGGGTCTGCTGCAACCGCGCGATGCTCGCGAAATGCTTGCGGGGCACCACGGCGCGGTATTCGAACCAGAAATCGAACAGGTCGCCGTTGATCAGCAGGTGATCGCCGGGCTGGGGCACCCGGTCGAGAAATGCGTGGAACGCGGCCTCCGTGGCCGGAGGCACCTGACCCAGGTGGGCGTCCGCGACCACGAGGCACCGGGCGGGGGGCACGGACACAAGCTAACGCGTCAAAAGGCTTCCGTCTTTCCGTCGCTTTGTCGTAGATTGCCTACCACATGCCGACCACACGCGACAGAACCGCCGGTGAGCGGGTCGCCGCGCCGATCGCGGCGCCCGCGGCCCGCATGCCGGTTGTCCCTGGCGAGCGCGGCGTCGAGGTCCATCGGCGGCCGCCCCGCAACCCCGGCGGCCCGCTGGACCTGGACTGGGCGCTGGCGGTGCGGGTCAATCGTAGCGCCGTCGAGCGTCGGGCGGCGACACTCCCCACCAGGCGCACCGTCAAGAAGCAGTGGCAGGCGGCGTGGTTGCTGCGCGCGATCAGCTGCATGGATTTGACGACCCTGCAGGGCGACGATACGCCGGGCAACGTGCGCCGCCTGTGCGCCAAGGCCCGCCGCCCTATCCGTGACGACCTCGTCGAGGCGTTGGGCGTGGGGCATCTCGGCATCACCGTCGGCGCCGTGTGCGTCTACCACCAGCTCGTCCCGGTTGCGGTCGAGGCGCTCGCCGGATCGGGGATCCCCGTCGCAGCGGTCTCGACGGGGTTCCCGGCGGGGCTCAATCCATTCCGCCAGCGGCTCGAAGAGATGCGCGCGTCGCTCGAGGCGGGCGCGCGGGAGATCGACGTGGTCATCACCCGCGGCCACGTGCTCACGGGTGCCTGGGAGGCGCTCCACGAGGAAGTCCGCGCGTTTCGGGAAGCCTGCGGCGACGCGTGCCTCAAGGTGATTCTCGGCACCGGTGAGCTCGCGACGCTCACCAACGTCGCACGCGCCAGCCGCGTGGCGATGCTCGCAGGGGCGGATTTCATCAAGACGTCCACTGGGAAGGAGTCGGTGAACGCGACCCTGCCGGTGGGAGTCGTCATGGTGCGCCAGATCCGCGAGTTTCACGAGCGCAGCGGCGTGGCCGTCGGGTTCAAGCCGGCCGGTGGCATCCGCGCGGCGAAGCAGGCCCTGGAGTACCTCTACCTGATGAAGGAAGAGCTGGGCCATCCCTGGCTGCGTCCCGCGCTGCTGCGCTTGGGGGCCAGCGCCCTGCTCACCGACATCGAGCGTCAGCTCGAGCACTTCGCCACCGGGCGCTACTCGGCGGCGTACCGCCACCCGATGCCCTGAGCCGCCATGAATCATCCCACGGGCATCAGCGAGATCTTTGAGACGATGGAGTACGGTCCCGCGCCGGAGGCCGAACAGCCGGCGCTCGAGTGGATCACGCGCCACGGCGGGGAGTTCGGCCTCTACGTGGGCGGGCGCTGGGTGAAGGGGCAGGACGGCCGCGGCTTCGACGTGATCAACCCGGCGACGCGCGCCAAGCTCGCCCGGGTCGTTCAAGCGGGGCCGGCGGACGTGAGCGCCGCGGTCGCGGCCGCCCGGGCGGCGCTCCCCGGCTGGGCCGCCCTCCCCGGCCACGCCCGCGCGCGGCATCTCTACGCGCTGGCGCGGGCCGTCCAAAAGCACGCGCGGCTGCTCGCTGTCCTCGAGAGCCTCGACAACGGCAAATCGATTCGCGAGACCCGCGACATCGACATCCCGCTCGTCGCCCGCCACTTCTATCACCACGCCGGCTGGGCGCAGCTCCTCGAGACGGAGTTTGCGGGGCATGGGCCCGCCGGCGTCGTGGGCCAGATCATCCCGTGGAACTTCCCGCTGCTGATGGTGGCGTGGAAGGTCGCGCCGGCGCTGGCGGCCGGATGCACCGTCGTCCTGAAGCCCGCCGAGTTCACACCGCTCACGGCCCTCGCGTTCGCCGAGCTGGCCCACGAGGCCGGCCTGCCGGCGGGCGTCCTCAACGTGATCACCGGCGACGGCGAGTCCGGCAAGCTGCTGGTCGACCACCCCGACGTGGACAAGATCGCGTTCACTGGCTCGACGGAAGTGGGGCGGCACATCCGCCAGGCCACCGCGGGCACCGGGAAGAAACTCAGCCTCGAGCTGGGCGGGAAAAGCCCGTTCATCGTCTTCGAGGACGCGGATCTCGACAGCGTTGTCGAGGGCGTCGTGGACGCCATCTGGTTCAACCAGGGGCAGGTCTGCTGCGCAGGCTCGCGCCTGCTGGTGCAGGAGGGTGTGGCCGCGCCGCTCATCGGCAAGCTGCGGGCGCGGATGGAGAAGCTCAGAGTGGGCTCGCCGCTCGACAAGGCGGTGGACATGGGCGCGATTGTGGCGCCCGTGCAGCTCGAGCGCATCCGCGGGCTCGTGGAGAAAGGCGTTGAAGAAGGGGCGCAGATGTGGCAGCCGTCGTGGGCGTGCCCCACAGACGGCTACTTCTATCCGCCGACGCTGTTCACCGACGTGTCGCCCTCGGCGACGATCGCCCAGGTCGAGATCTTCGGTCCGGTGCTGGTCTCCATGACGTTCCGTACCCCCGCCGAAGCGGTGGCGCTCGCCAACAACACCCCGTTCGGCCTGGCGGCGAGCGTGTGGACCGAAAACATCAACCTCGCCCTCGATATCGCGCCTAAGATCAAGGCCGGCGTCGTGTGGGTGAATTGCACTAACCTCTTCGACGCCGCGGCGGGGTTCGGCGGCTACCGCGAGTCGGGCTTCGGGCGCGAAGGGGGGCGGGAAGGGATGTGGGAGTATCTGAAGCCGGAGTGGGAAACAGCGAACGCGGAACGCGGAACGCGGAACGAACCCGCCGCGACTGTTCCGCGTTCCGAGGTCCCCGTTCCGCGTTCGGGGCAGCTCCCCGACATCGACCGAACCCCCAAGCTGTTCATCGGCGGCAAACAGGTTCGGCCCGACCAGACCTACAGCCGCCGCATCGTCGGGCCCGACGGGCGTGTCGTCGGCGAGGTCGGGGAAGGGAACCGCAAGGATGTCCGCAATGCGGTCGAGGCGGCGCACGCCGCGGCGGGCTGGGCCCAGGCGACCGGCCATCTCCGCGCACAAGTCCTCTATTACATCGCGGAGAACCTCGCGCCGCGGAGCGCCGAGTTCGCTGCCCGCTTGGACGCCATGATCGGTGGGGGCGTGGACGCGGGGCGCCGCGAGGTCGACGCCGCCATCGCCCGGCTCTTCACCTACGCCGCCTGGGCGGACAAATGGGATGGGGCGGTCCACCACACGCCGGTGCGGGGGGTGACGCTCGCGATGAACGAGCCGATCGGCGTGGTGGGCGTCGCGTGCCCGGCCGAGGCTCCCCTGCTAGGCTTCGTGTCGCTGGTAGCGCCCCTGGTGGCGACCGGCAACACGGTGGTGGCGATTCCTTCCGAAGCCGCGCCCCTGGCGGCGACCGATTTCTACGCCGTGCTCGAGACCTCCGACCTCCCCGCCGGCGTGATCAACATCCTGACCGGCTCGACCGACGCGCTCGCGCAGGTGCTCGCCGAGCACTTGGACGTGGACGGCGTCTGGTATTTCGGCGGGTCCGCCGGGCGGGCCGTCGAAGCCGCTTCGGCTGGGAACATGAAGCGCACCTGGGTGGAGCCCCACCGTCGCGATTGGCTCGATCCGCGCCAGGGCGAGGGGCGCGAGTTCCTGCGCCACGCCACCCAGGTCAAGAACATCTGGATCCCCTACGGCGAGTGAGCGCCGCCGCCCACGGTGTCCCCAAGGGGCCGGCCGAGTCCGTCATCGAGCTGCGCGTCAACTACTCCGAAACCGACCAGATGGGGGTGGTGTACCACGCCAACTACCTCGTCTGGTTCGACCGGGCGCGGACCGAACACTTGCGGGTCACCGGGTACACCTATCGCGCCATGGAGGAGGCGGGCGTCTTCCTCGCGGTGACCGAGGCGCGCCTGCGCTTCCGCCGGCCGGCGCTGTACGACGATCTGGTGCGCGTGCGATGCTGGGTGCGCGACCTCGCGTCGCGCCGCGTGACGTTCGGCTACGCGGTCGAGCGCGCGGGCTCCGGCGAGCTGCTCGCGACCGGCGAGACGTCGCTCATCGCCCTCGACCGCCGGCGCAACCCCACCCGCATTCCGGAGCACGTGTGTGAGCGTCTTCAGACGGTGCCGGACCCGGTACGCCTGTAGCGCCGCCTTCCTTCTTCTTATAGGGCTGGCGCCGGCGCGCGCCGCCGCGCAGCAGGTGGACGAAGGGCTGGTCGGTACCCTCGCCCGCCTGCTCGCCGCCGCCGACGCCCGGCGCTTCGACGGGCCGTTACTGGGTGACGGGCTCCACCATCCCAACGCGGCCGTGCGCCGCCAGGCGGCGCTCGCGGCCGGCCGCATCGGGGACCCGGCGGCGGTCGAGCTGCTCATCGCCGCCCTCGCCGACTCCAGCCCGGCGGTCCGGGCGGCGGCGGCGTTCGGCCTCGGGCGACTCCGTCAGGCACGCGCTACCGGCCCGCTGTTGACGCTGGCCCGCGCGGCGGCGCCCGAGCAGCAAGGCGACCCCGAAATGGAGGCCGTCACCGCGCTCGCCCGCATCGGCGGAGATTCGGGCGCTTCCGCGATCCAGGCGCTCATCGACCTCGCCGCGCCCGGTCAGCCGGTCTCGGTCGTTGTCAGCCAGGCGATCCTCGAATCGTGGCGCTTGGGCCCGCGCGCCGCCGTGCCCCTGCTGGTCCGGTTCGCCACCGATCCGGATGCCGTCGTGCGCTGGCGGGTGATCTACACGCTGGGCCGCACTCGCGCCCTGCCCGGCGTCCCCGTGGTCCTCAACGCGCTCCAGGACGCCGACCCGCGCGTCCGCGCCATCGCCGCGCGCGGCGTCAACGCGGTGCTCACCGACAGTGCCAGGCTCGAGCGCCGCGGGGTCACCGCCCGGTTGCAGGCGCTCCTCGGCGACCGGGACCCGCAGGTCCGGGTCAACGCGCTGCGCGCGCTGGCGACGTTCCGCGACAGCACGCTCGCGTCCGCCGTCGCCTCCCTGGCGTCCGACGCGGATGTGAATGTCGCCGTCCAGGCCGAAACCACGCTCGGGGCGGGCGGCGGCCGCATCGCCGTTGAAGCGCTGCGGTCGCGACTCGCGAGCCCGGTGTTCGCGCTGCGCCGCCAGGCGGTGATCGGCCTCGCGCAGGCCGACACCGCCGCGGGCGCGGAGGCGGCGCGTGCGCTGGCCTCGGACCCGGACCCGCTCGCGCGCCTCGTCGCTGCGGAAGCGTTGGCCGCGGCGCGCTCGCGCGGCCGGTTGGAAGCGTTGCTGGCGGATGCGGACGGCCGGGTCGCCGCGCATGCGCTCCAGGGACTCCAGCGCTTCGTTCCGGACAGCGACGCCGCGCTGCGGGCGCGGGCGCGCGACCTGCTCACGCACGCCGATCCCGCGGTGCGCGGCCTGGCGGCGGGCTGGCTCGCGCACCGTCCCGATCCGGCCGACGTCGATCGGCTCACGCAGGCCTACACCCGCGCCGCCGCCGATCCCTTCGACGACGCCGCGGTGTCCGCCGTTTCGGCGCTCGCCGCGATCGCGCGCGCTTCCGCCGCCGGCCGCCTCGCGGTCGCGACCCGGTTCCTCGGCGCCGTGCGGCGGCCCGACGACTACCTGGTGCGGCGGCTGGCCATCGCCGACACCTTCACCGATGCGGCGGCGGCCTGGGGTCCCGACGTGCCGATCGCCACCGGCCGCAGCGACGCCGATTATCGCGACATCGTGCGTCGCTATCTCGTCCCGGCCCTCACCGGGCAGCCTGACCCGCAGGTCACAATCGAGACCGACCGGGGGAGGCTGACGCTCGAATTGCTGCCGACCGAGGCGCCGATCACAGTCGCGGCGTTCCTGGGCCTCGTGGACCGCCACTCCTTCGACGGCGGGCGCTGGCACCGGGTCGTCCCCAACTTCGTCATCCAGGACGGCGATCCCCGCGGCGACGGCTGGGGCGGCCCCGGGTTCGTCCTGCGCGACGAGGTGAACCCCGAGCGCTATCAGGCGGGTACCTTGGGCATGGCCCTCTCGGGTCCTGATACGGGCGGCAGCCAGTTCTTCATCACGCATTCGCCGCAACCGCACCTCGACGGGATTTACACTGTGTTCGGGCGGCTGACGGGGGACCTGCGCGCGTTGTCGCAGGTCGCCATGGGGGACCGTATTCGGAGCATCCATCGCTGATGCGCGCCCGCGCCCTGGCGGTCGCGGTGGGATTGCTGGCCGGCCTGGTCCCGGCGGCGGCCGCGCAATTCGGCTACTTCGGGCAGAATAAGATCCAGTACCGGCGCTTCGACTGGCGCGTGCTCCGGGGCGAGCACGTGGATCTCTACTACTATCCGGAAGAAGAGGAGCTGGGGCGGGTCGCCCTCGCCTACGCCGAGGAGAGCTACGACTCGCTGGAGCGGCGCTTCACGCATGCGGTCCGCCGCCGCGTGCCGCTGATCATCTACGCTTCCCACACCGACTTCGAGCAGACCAACATCCTGCCGTTCGTGCCGCCCGAAGGCCTGCTCGGCGTCACCGAGTTCCTCAAGCGCCGCGTGACGCTCCCGTTCACGGGGAGCTACACCGAGTTTCGCCACACGCTGCGTCACGAATTGGTGCACGTCTTCCAGCTGAGCTTGTACGGCGAAGCCGTGGCGCGCCACCCGCGGGCGCGGCTGCCGGGGATGCCGCTGTGGTTTACGGAGGGCCTGGCGGAGTACTACTCGGCCGGTGAAGACTCGCGCGACGAGATGATCTTGCGGGATCTGACGATCTCGGGCGACCTGCCCACGCTGGGCCAGCTCGCGTACGCCTCGGGCGGCATCGTCTATCCGCTGGGCGGCACCATCGTGCGCTTCCTGGGAACGACCTACGGGGACTGGCGCATCGGCGAGTTGTACCGCGAGCTGTGGAAGTACATGACGTTCGAGGACGCCGTCCGGGGGGTGTACGGCAAGACCCTCGTCCAACTGTCGGAGGAGTGGCTGTACTGGATGCGGCGCCGCTACTACCCGGCCGTGGCGGAGGGGCGCCCGCTCGCGGTCTCCGCGGAGCTGCTCGCGCGCCTCGCGATCAAGCCGGCCGCCTATCGCCTGCCCGGGGACAGCACCGCGGCGGTGCTGTACTTCTCGCCGTCGACGGGCTACACGAACATCTATGCCCGTTCGCTGGGAAGCGGCCGCAGCCGCCCGGTGGTCAAAGGAGAGCGCTCACCGCAGTTCGAGTCCTTCCACTTTTTCGAGTCGCGGATGGACGTGAGCGCTGCCGGCGTCGTGGTGTTCGGCAGTCGCTACCAGGACCGCGACGCCCTGTTTTTCTGGAGCCTCGACAAGCGCCGCGTCGTCGGCCGCTACCAGTTCCCCGAGCTCGTGTCCATCCTGTCGCCGGCGTGGGTGCCCGACGGCAAGAGCGTTGTGTTCAGCGGGCTCGCGGTCTCGGGGTACTCCGATCTCTACCGGCTCTGGCTCGCCGACGGCCGGCTCGAGCGCCTCACCTCCGATCGCTACCAGGACCTCGATCCGTCGGTGAGCCCCGATGGGCGCAGCGTCGTCTTCAGCTCGGACCGCACCACGTTCGGGCCGCAGGGAGGGCGCAACCTCTTCACGCTCGACCTCGCGACGGGCGTGATCCGCTACCTCACCTACGGGCGGTGGCTGGACGACGGGCCCCGCTGGTCGACCACGACGCACCGCGTGTACTTCTCGAGCGATCGCGACGGGATTCCGCAGATCTATTCCGTGGACTCGAGCGGCGCCGGCCGGCGCGAGACGAGCACCCTCAACGGCGCCTTCGATCCGCAGTACGTCGAGGGCGAAGACGGCCTCGTGTTCGGTGGCTTCGCCGACCTGAGCTGGAACCTCTACTTCGCGCACCTGGCGACCGACAGCGCCGGCCCGACTTTCGCCCTGGCCGAGCCGCGCGCGCCCGCCGAGTGGAGCTGGCCGGAGCTCGCGAACTCCCAGTACGCCCGCGCCGACGCCTCGCCGTACGAGCGGAAGTACACCCTCGACTTTGCGGCGGGCGACGCGGTGCTGGCGCCGGGCCTGGGCTCGGCCCAAGGCGCGCTGTTCCTGTTCAGCGACCTCTTGAGCGATCACCAGCTGTACGTCGAGCTGTCGTCGTTCCAGGGGAGCGGTCTGGGGAATCTGCTCGACAACTTCAACGGCACCGTCTTCTACCTGAACCAGGCCCGGCGCGTCAACTGGGGCGTCGGCATCTTCCGCCTGCGGGGGCTGTTCTTCGAATCGGATTTCAGCACGCTGTTCCAGGAACGCTCGGCGGGGGCGTTCGCCCAGGTCCGCTACCCGTTCTCCCGCTTCCGGCGCCTGGAGGCGGAGTACCGCGTCGAGCACTCCGACCGCTTCGACATCACGCGGCCCGACGTGCTGACGGGCGATCCCAGCGCCTTCCACCGCGTCGGCTGGCTGGCGTCGAACTACTTGAGCTACATCGAGGACAACACACTGTGGCTGCCGACGGGCCCGGTCGACGGCGAGCGCTACAACTTCACCGCCGGGTTGGTGAACGATATGAGCCACGGGCGCTTCGACGCCTGGGTGCTCTCCGGCGACTGGCGGCACTACTACCGCACCTCGCTGCGCAGCGCGTTCGCCGTGCGGCTGCTGGGCTACTTCGCCGGCGGTGAGCGCCCCCGCCGCATCAGCATCGGCGGCTCGTGGGCCCTGCGGGGCTATCCGGGGTTCGGCTACGTCACGGGCACCCGCGCCTGGCTGGTCAACACCGAGTGGCGGTTCCCGATCACGGACTTTCTCACCATCGGCTTTCCGTTCGGGGCGCTGCGCCTCCCGGGCGTGCAGGGCGCCCTCTTCGCCGACTATGGGCGCGCGTGGAGCGAAGTGTCGACCGCGCGGGGCGCGCTGGGTAGCACGGGGCTCGGGCTCCGGATGCCGGTGGGGGCGCCGCTGGTGCTGCGGCTCGATATCGGGTACCGGTTCCATTCCGGCGACCTGAGCCTCTACAGCCTCCCCGATCCCGGGCGCCGCCGGCGCTTCGTCGACTTCTTTTTCGGGTTTAACTATTGATCCGGCAACGCGTTTCGCTTGACCGGCTCCGCGCGCTTTCCTACATTGGCGCCGTGGTCGGGGCCGCGGCGTGTCATCCCCGTCCGGGCCCGCTGGTGCCGGCGCCGCTGCCGGCGCTGGACCGGGACACCGCGGTGGCGTGGATGCGCGCGACGCTGCCGCGGCACCCGGCGGCGATCCGGTTCCGGTGGAAGTACCGGGACGACCGGCTCAGCGCCGCGGGACGGGGACAGGCGCGGATCGCGCCACCGGATTCGCTACGCCTGGACTACGTCGCGACGCTGGGGGTCAAATCCGGAGCCGGGGTGGTGGTCGGCGACTCGATTCAGTGGGCGGACCCGGAAAAGGATTTTCGCTCCCTCGTCCCCGCGATCCCGATGCTGTGGGCCGGGCTCGGGTATGTGCGGGCACCGGCGGACACCGCCGCGGTGTACGGCCGGACGGGCGCCGGCGCGATCGACGGCTGGACGGTGCGGGTCGTGGCGGGCGTGGACACGCTCGAGTACGTCGTGACCGAGGGACGCGAGCGGGTGCTGGAGGCGCAGTGGCGAAGGGCGGGGAAGGTGGTGGCGGCGAGCAGGACGCGGTTCGGCGCGAACGCGCTGCCCGCTGCGGCCCGGATCGACTTTCCGGAAGGACCGGCGCGCTTTGAGCTCACGGTTGTGGCGGTGGACACCGTGGCGGAGATTCCGCCCGCGCTCTGGCGCAGTCGTCGCTAGCGTCGCGGCGCTGATCGCCGCGGGGTGTCTCTATCGTTTCACCGGCGGCGGGCTGCCCAACGTCCGCACCGTGGCCATCCTGCCCTTCGACAACGACACGCCTGAGCCGGTGCTTACGCAGGAAGTGAACACCGCGGTCCGGGAAGCGATGGAAGGGCGGCTGGGGTTGCGGCTCGCCGGCGAGCAGACCGCCGACGCCGTGGTGCGCGGCCGCATCGCGCGCTACGACCCGGATGTCCCCGTCGTCATCCAGCCCGGCGTCGGCAGTGTGAACGTGACGCAGCGGCAGGTGCAGCTGACCGTCGACGTCGAGATCATCGATCAGCGCGACGGCAAGCCGCTCTGGAAGAAGCAGGGCCTGACGGTGACCGGGGAGTACCAGCCGCCGCAGGAAGCGGACGGGCGCAAGAAAGCCCTCGACAAGCTCGTGACCGAGATCGTGGACGGAGCGCAGTCCCAGTGGTGACCGGGGGAGGCGACCGGGCGGCGCGGCGCGGCGCGAGCAGCCTGGGGTGCCTCATCTCGATTCTCGTCTTCGTGGCGATCATCTACTACGCGATCCACATCGGTGAGGTGTACTTCCGCTACTACAACCTGCTCGACGAGATCCAGCAGCAGGCCCATCTCGCGGCGGCGCTCGACGACGGGACCATCCAGCGCCGCATCGTCCTGAAGGTGCAGGAGATCGGGCTGCCCGACGAAGCGGCGGCGAACCTGCGCGTGCGCCGCACCGCGATGCCGCGGGAGATCACCATCGAGACCTCCTACAGCGAAACGGTTCATCTCCCGCTGTTCAACCACACCTTTAATTTCCATCCGCGCACCAACGAGCCGCTCTGAGCGAGGGGCGGCGCGGTGACCACCGCGGCGAAGGTCCGGTCCGCGGCGGATGCGGTCGGCTGGCGCCGCTCGCAGCGCGGGCCCGTGGTGTTCACCAACGGCGTGTTCGACCTGCTCCACGCCGGCCATGTGGAGCTGTTGGAGGCCGCGCGCACCGAAGGCGAGGCGCTGGTGGTCGGGGTGAACAGCGACGCGTCGGTGCGCCGGCTTGGCAAAGGGAGCGATCGGCCCGTCGTCGCCGAGGCCGACCGGGCCCGGCTGCTCGCCGCGCTGGCCACGGTCGACTGCGTCGTGCTCTTCGACGAGGACACGCCGCTCCAGCTGATCCGCCGCCTCCACCCCGATGTGCTCGTCAAGGGCGCGGATTACGCGCGCGATCAGATCGTCGGGGCGGATGAGGTCGAGGGCTGGGGGGGCCGGGTGGTACGCGTGCCGTTACTGGAAGGCAAGTCCACGACTGACCTGCTGCGCAAGCTTCACGATGTGAAATGACCCGCCCGCCCAATCCGCAATCCGCAATCCGCAATCCGCCATGAACCTCCTCGTCGCGACCCGCAGCCCGGGCAAGGCGCGGGAGATCCGCGACTTGCTGGCGGGCCTGCCGTTCGAGGTCATGTTCCCGGCCGACGCGCACCTCGAGCGCCTGCCCGAGGAAGACGACCTGGAGCAGGGCACGAGCTACGCCGAGAACGCCGTGGCCAAGGCGCGGTACTTCGCGCAACGCAGCGGGCGGCCCACCGTCACGGACGACTCCGGTCTCGAGGTGGATGCGTTGCAGGGCCGCCCCGGCGTTCGTTCGGCGCGCTGGGCGGGGGGCGGGCGGGGCGCGGCGGGTGCCGACCTCGATCGCCGCAACAATGAAAAGCTGCTCGCCGCGCTGCAGGAGGTGCCCGAGGCCCAGCGCACGGCCCGCTACCGCTGCGTCGTGGCGTACCTCGAGACCCCGACGGCGGCGCCCGAGATCGTGGAGGCGAGCTGCGAGGGGTACATCCTCGACGCGCCGCGCGGGACCGGGGGGTTCGGCTACGATCCCCTGTTCTTCTCGACCGACCTGCAGATGAGCTTCGGCGAGGCGGCCCCGGGCGCCAAGCACCGCGTCTCCCACCGCGGCCGGGCGTTCCGGGCGCTGATCGAGGTGCTGTTGCGACGGGTGAAGTAGTTTAGGTTTCCTGTGCGCCTAGGCGCCTCTGCGTCTACGCGTCCAGTCTTCTCGGGGTGTGGCGCAGCCCGGTAGCGCGCCTGGTTTGGGACCAGGAGGCCGCGGGTTCAAATCCCGCCGCCCCGACTTCGCGCCCGTAGCTCAACTGGACAGAGCGCTGGGTTTCTAACCCAAGGGTTGGAGGTTCGAGTCCTCCCGGGCGCGTCGCCTTGACAGCTCTCCTGCCGCGAGCCATCTCCTAGCCAAGTCGGCCCCCGGGGGATTGCTGTGCGCCCTGCCGTCTCACCCTCGTCGACTTCGCTGCTTGGAGCCGTGCCACTTCGTGTGCCTGGCGCGGCGTACCGGATGAGCTGTCCCGCCGAGATCTCGCCGCTTCTTCGTTTAGCTACAGGAGCTCCTTTATGACACGTCACGCGTTTCAGTGGCGCCCGAGGCTGTCGGGCGCAGTGGCGGCGGTAGTCGTCGCTTCCTTGTTCTCACTTGACGCCGTCGCCCTGGCGGCCCAGACGGGGACGATCGAAGGGAAGGTCACGGCCGTCAGCTCCGGTGAGCCCATCGCTGGGGCGGAGGTGGCGATCCCAGGGCTCAACTTGGGCGCGCGCGCGGGCGCGGACGGCAGCTTCAAGTTGCTGAACGTGCCGGTGGGGCTGCGCGAGCTCCGCATTCTCGCCATCGGCTACAAGGTCGTGACGCTGCGGCTTACCGTGAGCGCAGACAGCGCGAGCACCGTCACGGTGCAGCTGGCGCCGAGCCTGCTCCAGCTCGATGCCGTCGTGGTGACGGGGACGGCCGGACAGGCGCGTGTGCGTGAGATCGGGAACTCGATCGCGCAGGTCAACCTTTCGCAGGTCAAAGACCCGCCCGCCAACATGGACCAGTTGCTCCAGGCTCGGGCGCCGGGCCTCAGCGTGATGCAGACGAGCGGGATGGCCGGCGAAGGGGCGCAGATCCGCCTGCGCGGCGCCGTCAGCGTCTCGCAGAGCAATCAGCCGATCGTCTACGTGGACGGCGTCCGCGTGCGCAGCGAAGGCTATCGCCGCAACCGCCCGCCGCAGCCGGGCTCAGACGGGTTTCGCGGCGGCAATTACCAAGCGAGCCCGCTCAACGACATCAATCCCGCCGACATCGACCACATCGAGATCATCAAGGGTGCGGCGGCCAGCACCTTGTACGGCACCGAAGCCGCGGCCGGCGTGATCCAGATCTTTACCAAACGCGGCACCAGCGGGGCGACGCACTGGACCTTCGAAATGGGGCAGGGCTTCGACCAGTTGCGGCCGTTCGGTACCGACTCGGTGCCGTATCTCAATCTCCGGCCGGCGAGCAGCCCCAGGGGCCAGTGCGTTTCGAACCCCGTGCCGGGGTGTTCCTGGATCCGCAACGGCTACCGGGCGCGCTACGTCGGCTCGGTGTCAGGTGGGTCCGCGGGATTCCAGTACTTCGTGTCGGGGAACTGGGAGGACAACGATGGCGTGTTGCCGCTCGACAACGAGCAGAAGCTCGGCACGCGAGGAAACTTCAGCTTCAATTTGATGGACAACCTCAAATTCGAGTGGAACACCGCCTACTCGAAGACCGATCTCTCGAATACGCCATCGGGAAACAATGCGCAGGGGCTGGTGCTCAACGTGTACCGGGCGGAGCAGAACTACCGGAACTCGAGCGACCCGCGGGTGCTCGACTCGCTGCTCAACTGGAGGCTGACGACCGGCATTCAGCGGCTCACCAGCGGCGCCACCGTCACCTACACACCGATCCCTTGGTTCACTAATCGGTTCACGGTGGGCTACGACGTGGCGCAGCAGGAAAACCGCAACCTCCGTCCCTTCGCGTTTGTCAGCCAGCCGGAAGGCCGGTTGTCCGATGAACAGATTCGCTACTCGCTCCTCACGGCGGACTACGTGGGCAACATCGATTTCCGGCTGGTGGGCGAGGTCGGGTCCACGTTCTCGTTCGGCGGCCAGAGCATCACCGCCGACCTGGCTCGCACCACCGCGTTCGGCCAGGGCTTCCCTGGGCCGAGTGACCCGGTCGTCACCGACGCCCGCACGTTCCTCGCGGGCGAGGACCGCCTGCGCGTGATCAATGCGGGGTTCTTCTTCCAGAACCTTTTCAAGCTGAGGGACCGGTATTTTCTGACCGGCGGCCTGCGGTTCGACGGCAACAGCGCCTTTGGGAAGTCACTCGGTCTCCAGGTCTACCCCAAGATGAGCGGATCGTACGTCATCTCGGAGGAGCCGTTTTGGCCCCAGACTCTCGGGGAGCTGAAGCTTCGCGGCTCCCTCGGTTGGTCGGGGCGGGCGCCAGGGGCGTTCGACGCCCTCAGGACTTGGTTGGCGTGCACCTCGAACAATCAGTCCTGTTTCCTTCCCGGGACCATCGGCAACCCGGACGTCGGGCCCGAGCGCACTCGAGAAGCGGAGCTGGGCTTCGATGCCGCGTTGTTTCGCAACCGCCTGACCCTGGAATTCACCTGGTACCATCGGTTGACGACCGACGCCCTCTTCCCGGTGCGCCAGGTGCCCTCCGACGGCTTCCCCGCCAACCAGAACTTCAACGTCGGCAGTATGTCCAATGCCGGGATCGAGTTCGCCGTCAACGGGGCGATCGTCAATCGGCCCACCTGGGGACTGGATCTCGGTGGGAGCATTTACACGAACCACGGGCTGGTCCGTGACCTCGGTGGGGCCGTCCCGTTCGCCGCCGGCGGTGGGTGGGTGGAGGCGGGCTTTCCCCCCATGGTCGCCATCGGCACGCTCATCCGGAATCCCAACGAGATTGCGCCGCCCGATACCATGATCTGCCGCAACGTCCCGCTCCCCAATCGGCACTGCACCTCGACCGGCCGTTATGTGTTCGGTCCGCAGCAGCCGACCCTCATCCTGGGCACGAGCGCCACCCTGCGGCTCCCCAAAGGCATCACCCTGTCCGCGCGGGGCGAGTATCAAGGCGGGGCGTGGATCAATGACGGGGCGTCGACCCAGGCGCTGCTGCGGTCGGTTCGCTGGCCGACCTGCGCGCGGGCCTACCCGTTCCTGGCCGCGGGGGACACGAACAGCCTGACCGCCCGGGAGCGACTTGAGTGCCTGCCGCTCGCCTTTGCTCGGGCCGGCGACGCGAGCATCATGTGGTTCCCGCAGGACTTCTTCAAACTGCGCGACATCACGCTCACCGTCCCCGTTGGCTGGGCCATCCGTCGCGCCACCTCGGCCACGCTTGCCATCACGGTTCAGAACTACTTCAAGTGGATCAACCGGCAGCTCCGGATGTTCGATCCCGAAATGGTCGGCCGGGACGCGCTTGACTCGCAGAACCGGGACATCTCCGAACACGTCCCTCCGCCCGCCGTCATCACCGTCAATCTCCGCGTCGCGTTCTGAGGAGGACCAGACCATGCGTACTCATCACGATTCGGCGGTCGCGCGGGTGATCGTGCGGTGGCGCGGTTCCCTCCTCGGCACGGTGTTCCTGGTGGCTGCGTGCGACACCTCGGTCACGAACCCCGGACTGATTCCGGACCGGGCCCTCGACAACCCGGCGGCGTGGCCTGCTGTCGTCATCGGCGCGCGCCGCGCGCTGGCGGATGCGCTCGGCAGCGCCTCCGGTACCGGCGGACAGTTGCTGTATTGGGGCGCCGCCGTCAGCTACGAGATCAACCCCGCCGGCTCGACCGGCAGCTTCGGCATCCCACCGGACGTCCAGGGCGGCCTGCTGTTGGAGGCCACGACGAACGCTGACTGGACCTCCTCGAACCAGGCCCGCTTCGTCGCCGAAGAGGCCGTCCGGCGATTCCAGCGGGTGATGCCCGACACCCTCTTCGCCACGTCCCCGCTCGTGGCCCAATCGTATCTCTACGCGGGCTACGCCAATCGCCTGCTGGGAGAGAACTTTTGCCAGTCCGTGATTCCGGTGCAGAACCCGGACGGGTCGCTCTCGCCGGGGTTCCTTGGGCCCTCCACGCTGTACCTGCAGCGGGCCGACACCGCGTTCACGAACGCGTTGGCGACCGCGACCGCGTCCGGGAAGACCGACACGGCCACCACGAATTTCAAACGCGTGGCTCTCGCGGGCCGGGCCTCGGTGCGGGCGGACCTTGCCACCTACGGCCTGGCGAACTGGTCCGACGTGACGGCGGACGCGGCGTTGGTACCCGACACGACCCGGTTTCTGATTCCGTACTCGGACCAGAACACCGATCAGTACAACTATCTGTATTGGGCCCGCGCGGGCACCCCGTACCGCGCCCACACCGAGTGGGGCACCTTCTACGAGCTGTACTATCGGGCGACGCGGGACCCTCGGGTGAAATGGGATTCCACGGGACTGAACGGAGACGCCGCCGTCGCGCGGTTCGGCGGATTGGTGCCCTTCTGGCCGGAAGCGAAGTATGCGGCCACGACGGCTCCCGTGCGGCTCTCGAGCGGGTGGGAGATGCGCCTGCTCGAGGCCGAGGCGGCGCTCGTGGGCGGTGACACCGCCACGGCGCGGGCCAAGATGGACCTCCGCCGCGCGACGCTGACGCCGGTCCAGCCGGGGGTCACCTTCACCAACGTCACTGAAGCCTGGACGGCGCTCAAGACCGAACGGGCCCTTGAGCTGTGGCTCGAGGCACGACGCCTGGGGGATTTGCGGCGCTGGCTCGACAACGCGGTGCCCGGCGATCCACCCGACGGCCTCTACCGCGATACCAACAGCGATGGCGTCAACGATGCGCGCGTCGAAACCATGACGACCCCGGTGGCCCGTTCCCTGTGCTTTGCGGTCGGAAGAAACGAGCGTGAGACGAACCCGAACATCCCCTGAGGCGCCACGCCGGCAGGCGGCACCGCGCGCGGTGCTGTGTCTCTCGGTATTCGTGTGGGCGTTGGGCTGCTACACGTATGTGCCCGCGACGACCGAGGCGGTGCCGGTGGGTGTGCGCGTCCGCGCCCTGATGTCCAGCGAGGCCGAGGTCCGGTTGGGAGACTCGCTCGGACTGGAGCGGGGGGCCCTGCGGGGCACCCTGTTGGAGCGGGACAGCAGCCGGTTACTGATCCAGGTCCAGATGGCGACCGGCGCGAGAGCGTTCGGAGCGCAACCGTTGTTTCAGCGGATCGCGGTCAGGCCGCAAGACGTGCTGCGCGTGGAGGTGCGACGGATGAATGGAGTGCGTACCGGGGTGCTCGCGGCGGTCCTGGCTGGCGCTGCGGCCATCGTCCTCGTCCAGGGGTTCGGTCTGCTCCGGCCCGGCACGCCGGAACCACCGCCCGGCGGGCCGCCCGACTTGTGGGGGACGCGCTGACCCTGGGCCGTATCTTCAAGTAGCGCCCCCCCTTGACCGAGGTCGTGAGGCCCGGTTAGCATTCAATTCTGCCCGCGAGCTTTTGTCGCGGGCGTGCTCTTTGAGAACTGATGGTCGAGCGTGAAGGAGTGCGGCCCCATTTGGAGCGGCACGCGGTCAGACGCGTGTCGTGAGGGGTTTCGACTCTGACGTGATACGGACGACAGAATTACAGTCGTTCATTCGAGCTATTTCGAATTCTCATTGGAGAGTTTGATCCTGGCTCAGGACGAACGCTGGCGGCGTGCCTAACACATGCAAGTCGTACGGGACCGGGGGGCAACTCTCGGTTCAGTGGCAGACGGGTGCGTAACACGTGAGAAACCTGACTATCGGCGGGGGATAGCCGGCCCAACGGCCGGGTAATACCGCGTACGATCCCGGCGGGGCATCCCGCTGGGATGAGAGCAGCCGCAAGGTTGCGCCGGTGGGGGGTCTCGCGGCCTATCAGCTAGTTGGCGGGGTAACGGCCCACCAAGGCGACGACGGGTAGCTGGTCTGAGAGGATGGCCAGCCACATTGGGACTGAGACACGGCCCAGACTCCTACGGGAGGCAGCAGTGGGGAATATTGCGCA
>QHVC01000136.1 GCA_003222205.1 Gemmatimonadota bacterium
CTCGAGCCCACCGCCGACGGTATGCCCGTTGAGCGCGGCGATGGTGAGCTTGGGCGTGTGCTCCAGGCGGTTCAGCGTCTCGTTGGCGTGCAGGCAGAAGAAATACTTGAAGCGGGGCGTCACCTTGTTCAGCATGCCGATGTTCGCGCCGGCCGAGAAGAACTTGTCGCCGTGGCCGCGCAGCACGAGGACGTGCACGTTGTCGTCGAAGCGCGCCTGGAGAATGGCGTCGTCCAGCTGACGCATCATCTCGTGGGTGTAGGTGTTGGCAGGCGGGTCGTTGAGCTCGATGATGGCCAGGCCGTCCTGCACCTGATAGCCCACGAGCGTCTTGGTCTGGGGTTCGGTCATCGTCGTCATAGCGCGGTCAGCCTCCCTGTACCGTGGAGCGCGCGTCGGCGAAGCCGCCGACGAAGATGCGCGCGATCAGGTCCGCGAGGCGTTGAGGATCGATCTCACCCGCGGGGTCGTACCAGTTGTAGATCCAGTTCATCATCCCGAACAACGCGTAGGCGGCGGCGCTGCGGTCCACCGGTCGCTCCTCGGGGGCCGCGTCCTTGAGCAGGCCCTCGAGCAGGTCCACGTAGCGGCGCTTGATGGCGTTCACGCGGCGCTTCAGGTCGCCGGTGAGGACGTTGGCTTCGTGCGAAAGTACTTTCATCTCCGCCATGTGGTGCGCAAAGAAGGTGACGTGGTGGCGGATGAACGCCTGCAGCCGCTCGGGCGCGTCGTCTCGGTCCGCCAGCGCGCCCCGCGCTCCCTCCAGCACGCGTGTGAAGCAGCGCTCCTGAATGAGGTAGAGCAGCTCCTCCTTGCCGCGTGTGTAGTAATACATGCCGGCGAGCGACATCCCCGAGGCCGCCGCGAGGTCGCGCATCGTGGTGGAGTGATAACCTCGCTCGGCGAAGACCCGGGCGGCCTGAGCGAGGAGATGGTCGAGGCGTTCGTCGTAGGGGCGCATGGATTCGAACGAGCGTTCGAAAGTTGAAGCTACAATCGGGAGTATGCCACGGCAAGGGCGGCAGGGCTGGCAAGGGCGGTATCTGCTGCCGCCATTGCCGCCCTTACCGCCGTTGGTCTTAATTTTCGCCGTTCTCCCACGTCCACCAATCGGAGCCCATGGCCTCTCCCCAACCGCTCGCCGCGTCGTCCAGCGATGCGGCGCTGATCGCCGCCTGGCAGGCGGGCGACGAGCGGGCGGCGACGGAGCTGGTGCGGCGCCACGGCCGGGCGCTGGCGCGGTTCCTGGCGGGCGGCGGGGCGCGCGAAGCCGACGTGGACGACCTGGTGCAAGAGACGTTCATCCGGGCGTTCCGGGCGGTGGGGAAGTTCCGCGGGCAGTGTCAGTTTCGCACCTGGCTGCTGACGATCGGGGGCAACGTGTTGAAGGACGCCGGCCGCCGCGCCGCGCGCGACCGGGTGGTGCCGTTGGACGAGGCGCTCCGCGACCGCGACGGGGACCCGCACGAGCAAGCGGTGGCGGGCGAGGCGGCGGACCGGCTGCAAGAAGGGCTGGCGCGGCTGCCGCGGATGCAGCGGGAAGTGTTCTTGCTGCGGGCCCAGCAGGGGCTCGCGTACGAAGAGATCGCGGCGGCGCTCGGCACGAGCGCCGGAGCCGCGCGGGTGCATTACCATCACGCCGTACGAAGATTGAAGGAGCACTTGGAGTGAACGAGCACGAGTTGCTTGACGGCAAGTTGCAGGAGCTCGCCCGGCAGTTGGGAGCGCGGGCCGCCGAGCGTCTCGACCTCGAGGCGACGGCCGCGGCCGTGCTGCGCCGCCTGCGCGATCGGGAACAACAGCGCCGGCTGCGGTGGCTACAGCCCACGTGGTTGCGGGCCGCGGCCGCCGTGGTGCTGATCGCCGGCGGGGTCGTGCTGGCGCGGAGCATCGGCCCCACGCTGCCGGCCCATCCGGCACACTACGTGGCCGAGGACCTGAATGGACTTTCCGCGACGGAGTTGCGGGACGTCTTGAACGGGCTCGACCAGACGCTGCAGAACGCGCCCGCGCGGAGCGACGCGGGGCTCGATGAGCTCAGCCCGGAGCAGCTCAAGGCCGTGTTGCGCTCCCTGGAGGGGTGAAGTGATGACGCGCATGTGGTGGGTGCTGATGCTCGCCGCCGTTGTTTCGCTTGGGCCACTGGCGGCGCAGGAGCCGACGGTGCCGCAGGACACGGCGGAGGCGGCGCAGCTGCGCCAGCAGATCGAGCAGCGCTTCCATCAGATCGTGCGGCAGCGGCTGGCGCTGAGCGACGATCAGGACGCGAAGCTGCGGGCGACGCAAGAGCGGTTCGGGGCGCAGCGGCGCGACTTGATGCGCGACCAAGCCGACCACCGCCAGGGCCTCGATCGGCAGATGCAGCCCGGCGTCGCGGCGAACCCCGACAGCGTGCAGGTCCACCTGCAGGGCATCCAACGCAACCAGGAGCGGCTGCTGCGGCTGCAGCAGGATGAAGACCGGGAAATGGCCGGCTACCTGACGCCCGTGCAGCGGGCGCAGTACCAGATGCTGCGCGATCGGCTCGCCACCCGCTTGAGCGAGCTGCGCCGCCAACGGCAGGGCGGCGGACGAGGGGGGGGCGGTATGTTGGGGCCGCGGCCCCGTGCCGGTGGCGGGATGCGCCCGCAACAACGCCCGAGACGGCGACCGTAACGTCCGTGATACCGTAACCAAGAAGGCCCGGTTCTTCGAACCGGGCCTTTTGGTTTGACTGCCTGAGCGCGCCCTACCTCTAGCTGAGCGCCTTACTCAGCTGCACGCAGCGGCCCAGCAGCGTGGCATCGCTCACCTTCGCGCCGCCACCATCCAGGAATCCCGCGAGGATCCACGGGTTGCCGCCCACGCCGCCTTGTACGGGCTGCTTCGGGAAGGTGAAGCTCAGTCCCGGCGGAATGATCGACAGCGGTTGGCTGCGCGTGGCTTCATGCGGGCCCCCCACCGGATTGTCGTTGTTCCGGAAGATGACCTGCACGCCCAGCCCCTCGTACGCCAGGCTCGCGTCCATACTGATGAACGGTCCCGGGCTGTTCTGGCAATCCGAGATCCCGAACTCGGCGAACGCGGAGCCGGTCGTGACTTCCGCGTGATTGAAACCGTAGCGGCTGCCCTGGACGCAGCGGCCGAGGTAGATCTCGTCGCTGGTGGGCGTACCGGCCGCGTTGACGAATTGCACCCACATGAACGGGTTGCCGCCCACGCCGCCGAGCACCGGCTGTTTCGGGATGGTGATCGTCTGCCCCGCGGGCTGCAGCGCGATGTCGACGAGCTTGTCGACGGTGTAATCGTGCGTGCTCTTCAGGTTATTGCTGAAGGTCATCTCCACGCCGAAACCGCCGAGCGCGGCCGCGCCATCGAGCGTGATGTTCGGGCCGGGGTTGTTGCTGCAATCCGTGGCCGTGAGCGCGGCGTTCACGCTGACCGGCAACGGGAGCTCGGTGATGTTGATGTGGGGTAGCGACGACGAGGACGCGCTGAGTGACGGCGCCACCGGCCGCGACCCGTCTTGACACGCGGCGACCAGGAACAGCGCCCCCAGAGCGACCGCGGTTTGCATCCCGCCAACGCGGGCCAGCAAGGTTGTCCGTAACATGCTGGTTTCCTCCGCACAGATGGTTCAAGGACTGGGTGGTTCCAGCCCCGGGCGTGGGTTCGGCAAGGCGCGTGCCGGAGAGTCGTCGTAGCGGCGCGTTGAACCGATCTGTGGCGCGGGAAAGACGCATCGGAGGACAGGTGTCGCGCGACGGCCGCCACCGGGCGCCGGGTCGCGATTTTGTGACGTTACCTGGAGCGTCGTCGCGTAATCTTCACGAGTTTGCCCTCAAGCAGTAACTTCAGCGACGCCATGACCACCCTGGTCATCGTCGCTGTCTGCTTTCTCGCCCTCGGCATCGCGCTGTGGGCGGCCGCCGTTGGCGCCTTGCGCCGCAAGCGCTGGCTCGGCGGCGGCGTGCGCGTGCTGCTGGGCCTCCTCTTCATCACCCTCGCCGCGCTCGCCGGCGCGATCACGATCGGCATCCAGGGCTACCGGGCGCTGACCTACGAAGAAGTCGCGGCCACGGTCAAGACCGATCCCCTGGCGCCGCAGCGGTTCCGCGCTACGATCCTGCTCCCCAACAAGCGCCTCGCGATGTACGAGCTGGCGGGCGACGCCTTCTATGTCGACGCGCACATCCTCAAGTGGCACCCGTGGCTCAATCTGTTGGGCCTGCACACCTCCTACGAGCTCGATCGGGTATCCGGCCGCTACAACGCCGTGACGGACGAGCGCACCCAGCCGCACACGGTGTACGCGCTGTCGCGAGATCGGTGGCTGGACCTGTTCGCGCTCGCGCGCCGCAGGGCGCTCGGGCCGCTGGTGGACGCCGAGTACGGGTCGGCGGCGTTCGTCGCGGGGAACCGGCCAGCGGAGTGGGAGGTCCGGGTCTCGACGACGGGGCTGCTGATGCGACAGGTCATGCACTCGTCCACGCCGTGACGATGCGCGCCGCTATATTTCCCCCTCACTCGCAGTAAGGGAGGCGGAGCATGTGGGGGATCCCCAGCTGGGCGATCGGTGTCGCGGTCATCATGCTAGCCATCTCGCTGGGGCGGGGCCTCACCGCGATGTTCGGTGGAGGGATGCTGCCCAAGCGGGGCAAGGGTGACGGCGCCACGGATGCGGAGCTGGCGCGGCAGGCGGAAGCCCTGGAGGAAGCGCAGCGGCGGCTCGCCGAGCTCGAAGAACGCATGGACTTTGCCGAGCGGTTGTTGGCCAAGCAGCGGGACGGGGAGCGCCTGGCCCCACCGCGGAGTTAGCTCGCGCCCGAGTGGCGGAATGGTATACGCAGGGGACTCAAAATCCCCCGGGGGCAACCCCG
>QHVC01000103.1 GCA_003222205.1 Gemmatimonadota bacterium
TCTTCCGCCGGCTTCGCGCCGTCCTGGGCTACCTTCGCCGGCTTGTAGCTCTTGTAGAGCCAGGTCAGCGCCGGCGGCTTGACCTCGGGGTTCGGCTCGTCGTCGGCGAGCCGGGAATGTGGCTGCGGAACTTGCTCTTTTGACTTGTCGTCGCTCACGCTCTATCCCTCGCGTCGTTCATCCCGTCGCCATGCCTCGCTGAGGCTGCGGGCGACGTTGAAATATACATCCACAAGACGGTTGCCCCGGAAGTATTGCACTGTCGCGTCGTCGAACGGTAGCACACGAATCTTCCGTACTTTCAGGACCCGTAGCAGCGACAACCACGTCGCTGCTACAAGCACCGCGATTGAGGCCGCAAGAATCACCAAAAGCCAATCGAATACTCCCCGAGGTGGCACTAGGTGATCGGCCACCCACTTCACAAGAAACCCGGCGCCGCCGAATAGCACGGTGAATACCGAGAGGTAGTTCGATGCCTTGGCATCGACGGTGAGACCGGACGCCGCAGCCTTGGCGGCGCGCGACCAGGGATTAGTGCGCAGGCGAGGGATGGGACTACATGGTGAAAGACAGGGACATTCTCCTGTTTCGATTCAATGTCTGACGTCTGACCTCAGTGCCGGTGCTGCCCCCCCTCCCCGGTTCGATGCTCGTGCCGTTGGAACTGCAGGAAATCATGCACCGCGCTCACCGCCGCGGCATCCCGTGTGACGATGCGCACCTCACCGCCGCCGGGCAGCGGGTGGAAGACGTAGCGGATCGTCGCCTTCTTGGCGGTCATGACGCGGGTGCCCGGAACGGTTTGGTCATGGACGAATCCGGGCGTTTGGAAATCGCCGGCGGTGAAGGCCTGTGCGATGCCTTTCAGGTGGTCGCGGATGGCGCGCACACCGGCAGCATCAGTCGAATCCCGGACCAGCACGATGCGGCCGCCGTCGGCGGCGGGCTCGAAGCGGTGGAAGGACGAGTATTGGTCCACGCCCATCGCGACCTTGCCGCGCTGTTGCATCGCGTGGAAGGCGGAGTCCTGGGCGCGGAGCGAGCGCGTGGCCAGGAGACCGAGCAGGAGGGCACCGACGCGCTGGATCGTCAATTCAAATACCGGCTCCACACCGCGATGATTCCGCCGCAGGTGATCGGATAGCCCCCCTTGCCGATAGTGGTCGCAAACGCCATCGGCACCTGGGAGCCCCGCTGATAGAGCTCCACTCCCGCGAGGTCGCTGACGCGAATCCGGTCGATGTCCTCCGCCGAGCTCCGCCACCCATCCTCGTAAACGGCGTAGCTGCACTGACTCATGTCGATCGCCCGGCACTGGCCCAGCGAACAACGCAGCCAGATTCCGGACTCGCCGAGCAGGGCACGCAGCGGAAGCGAGCCGAGCCGCTCAAGGTCCTGGTACGCGTAGAACCTTCCCCACGCCTTGGCCCGCCGTTCATAGAAACCGGCGAGGCCGAACCGCCACTCCCTCCCCTCGCCCTGCACCAGGATCGGCGGTAGTTGGATCGCTTCCGTATCCGGATTCAGCACGACCGTCCAGCGAAGCACGTGGCCGCGCTTGAGCCGTGCCGTGAGCTCCTGGGAATACTGCCCGCGGTAGCTGAACAGCACCGGCTGTGTGCCGGGCGGCAACGCGGCGAGCGCAAACCGGCCGAGACTGTCCGTCATGGTCCGCCCGTAGGGTGTCTCGACCGTCGCCCCTGCCAGCGGCCGCCCCGTGTACGCCGAGAACACGACGCCCGCGAGCTGGGCGGTCGTGTCGCGCTGCTGGGCGGACGCGTGAGTGGGGGTCAACAGGAAGAGAGGGACGAGGAGCATGCGGCGCCGGAGCGTCATGAGGCACCTCTCGATGGGGCCTTTCATTATTACTGTACGATGTGAAACGGCGTTCCGCTTGACCAGGAGGCTTCCGGACCGCCCTACCGCCCGACCGCCCGACCGCCTAGTTTCCGCCCTCACAGATCCCCTACTCGGCGGCCCACCGCTGCCGGGTCGTTCAATCGTCCAAAGGGAGGTGGCATGCCTCGTCGCTACGAGACGGTCTACATTTTCGATAGTGCCCTCGAAGAGCCTGCCGTCAACGAAAAGCTCGAGAAGTTTCACGCGCTCCTGACCCGCGAGGGCAAGGGCACGATTTCCAACGTCGCCCATTGGGGCAAGCGCACCCTGGCCTACACCGTCAAGAAGAAAGAAACGGGCTATTACGTGGTGGCGCAGTTTGAGGCCGCTCCCGACCTGCTCCCCGAATACGAGCGCCTCGTCAAGCTCGACGAGGGTGTGCTGCGCTTCCTCGTGGTGGTCAACGAGGGCTTCCAGGCCAAGCCGGAGCCGGCCCCCGTCATCGCGGCGGAAGTCGACGAGCTGGAGGAGGAGGAAGCGTGAAGCGCCCCGCCAAGACCTGCCCCGTGTGCGAGTCCGGGGTCCGGGTGCTCGATTACAAGGACGAGCGCACGCTGTCCCGGTTCCTGACCGAGCGCGGCAAGATCCTGCCGAGCCGGCTGTCCGGTATGTGCGCGCGCCACCAGCGCCAGCTCGCGACCGCGGTGAAGCGGGCGCGCCAGCTGGCGTTGATGCCGTATATCCGCGGCTACGTCGGCTGAGCTGGGGGTGCGGCGCGGCTGGTGGCGGCTGGTGCTCGGCACCGCCGCGTTCTCGCTTGTCGTGCCGATCGGCTTCGTGGCCCTACCGCTCGCCGCGTTGCTCGTCGCGAGCAGGCCAGCGCCCGGCGTCGTCTGGGGCCTCGCCCTGGGGCTCGCCGGGCTCGGCGCGTGGACCCTGTTCCCGGCGCCCGGCGATCGACTCGCCACGCTGCAAGCGGCGTTCGCTCTGTGCACCGCCGTCGCGTTCGCCGGCGGCGCCCTGCTCGCACCTGTCGGCCTGCGGCGGCAGGCGGTCCGAGCGCTGCTCTGGGCCGGCGCGGCGACGGCCGCGCTCGCCTGGGCCGCCTGGGGCGGCATCCCCTGGAGCGAGCTGCACTGGGAAGCCACCCGCAACGCGACGGTGACCGTGTTCTCTGCGATCGCGTTCGTGCCCAGTGCGTTCTCCGCCATGGAGTCGCTGATCCGGCTCCTGAGCGACCTGCCGCCGGTAGCGCTGGCGCTGAAGACCGTGGTGGGCCTGGCGCTCGCCTGGCACTGGCACGCACGCCTCGCCCCCGCCCTGCTCGCAGCGCTCGACCGGCTGGCCGCGCCGGCGCCTGAAGCGCGCGACGCCTCCTTAAGCGCACAACCGGGAAGCCCGGTTGTGCCAAACCACACGTGAGGGCTGCGATGGAAATCATTCTCCGCGAAGACGTGCAACACCTTGGCAAGGCAGGAGAGGTCGTCAAAGTGAAGGACGGCTACGCTCGCAACTTTCTGCTCCCCCAGGGGCTCGCCTATCCCGCCACCGAAGGCAACAAGAAGCGGATCGCCTTCGAAGCGGACCGGCTCGCCAAGAAGCGCGCCGTCGAGCGCGAGGCCGCCCAGGGCGAAGCAGGCAAGCTCGACGGTGTTCATCTCACCTTCGCCGTCAAGGTCGGCGAGGAGGACCGCCTGTACGGGTCGGTGACCGCGGGCGACATCCAGCGTAAACTCGAGGAGCAGGGGATCCACGTCGATAAGCGGAAAGTCGACCTCCCCGAGCCAATCCGCGCGCTGGGCGAATTCCGGGTGGGCATCAAAATCCATCCGGAGGTCCGCCCCGAGATCGCCGTCACCGTCGTCAAGGAGTAGGACGGACCCGCCGGTGGGCGTCGGCATCGCGTACGTGGACGGGCCCCGCCTCCGCCGCTCCCTGCTGGCCGCGGCGGACTGGGTCGCCGCGGGCCGCGAGGAGCTGAACCGTCTCAACGTCTTTCCGGTGCCAGACGGCGACACCGGCACCAACCTGTGTCTTACGTTGCGGGCCGTCGCGCAGGCCGTGCGCGGCCTGGGGGACGCCCCCCTCCCCGACGTGACCGCGGCGATGGCCCAGGCGAGCGTGCGCGGCGCTCGCGGCAATTCGGGCATGATGCTCTCCCAGTTCCTGCTGGGCCTCCAGGAGGGCATCGGCAACCGACTCAGCGCCGGCGCCCGGGATCTCGCCCGTGGCATCCGCACGGGCTTCGAGCGCCTGCTCGGTGCGCTCGACGAGCCCGTCGAGGGCACCATCCTCACGGTGGCACGCGACACGGCCGCCGAGGCCGACCAAGCCGTCGGCGAGCGCGACCTGCGGGTGTTCGTCCGTCGCGTCGTCCAGCGCGCCGAAGCGTCGCTCCAGCGGACGCCGGACCTGCTCGCCGTGCTCAAGCGGGCGGGCGTGGTGGACGCCGGGGCAAAAGGGTTCGTGCGCCTCCTCGACGGCATCAAGCGCTTGATCGAAGAAGGCACCGTCGCCGCAGGCGCGGTGGACCGACTGGTGCCGAACGCCGCCGCGCAGACCGACGTGGCGGCCGAGGGCGAGTACCGCTTTTGCACCGAGCTGTTGATCCGGGGCGAGCGCCTCCCCGCCTCGGCCGCGGTGCGTCAGGCGCTGCGTCGCTTCGGCAGCTCCATTGTGGTCCTCGAAACCGGCGGCCTGCTCAAGGCTCACGTGCACACCGACACGCCGGAGGAGGTGTTCCAGCTCGGCGCCACGTGGGGGACGGTCGAGTCGACCAAAGCCGAGGACATGCGGACCCAACGCCAGAACCTCGGCGACTCCGCCCGGCGCGCGGTGGCGTTCGTCGCCGATACCGCTTGCGACCTCCCGGACGCTGCGGTCTTCGAAAACGGCATCGGCCTCGTGCCGACGCAGTTGATCGTCGGTGACCGTGTGTACAAGGACCGCCTCGAGCTCACCGCCGACGAGTTCCTGGAGCGCCTGCGGGCAGGCGTGGACGCCAGCACCTCCCAACCCGCGCCCCAGGACTTCCGCGATGCCTACGCGGACGCGCTGCGCGGGGCCGAAACGGTGGTCGCCGTGGTCGTCTCCCGGGCGCTCTCGGGCACCTGGGCCAACGCGGAAGCGGCGGCGCGCGCGGTGGGCGACGGGCGGGTGACGGTCGTGGACAGCCGCTCCGCGTCGCTGGGCGAAGGGCTCCTGGTGCTGCGCGGGCTGGAGCTGGCCCGCGCCGGGTGGACCCCGGAGGCCATTGCGCGGGAGCTGGTCCGCGTCCGGGACCAGTCCGCGGGGTATTTCGCGGTCGACAACTTCGAGCGCCTGGTGCGGTCGGGACGGGTGGGCCGGGTCGTCGCGTGGCTGGGCACGCGGCTTAACGTCAAGCCGGTGATGACCATCTCAGCCAAAGGGACGGTCGAGCCCGCCGGGCGGGTGCGCGGCAAGGGGGAGGCGCGCCGCCGCGTGCTCGCCCTCCTCGAGGCGGCGCTGGGAGCCCGGCACCCCGCCGAGTTGCGTATCGGCGTGGTGCACTGTGGGGCCCCGGCGTTCGCCGAGGAGCTGCGCGCCGAACTGGTGGCGCGGTATCACCCCAAGCAGTGCGTCGTGAGCCCAATCACGCCGGTGATTGCGGCGCACGCCGGGCTCGGCGCGTGGGGCGTGTTTTACCAGATCGAGGACGGAACAAACCCGTGAGGCGCGCGCTATGAATACAGGACGCGGGCGCGCCCGCGCGGGACGGCGGCGCGGGACGCCGGCGCCGGTGCGCCGGGCGATGGAGATCCTGCAAGACCGCAAAGCGGTCGACCCGCTGGTACTGGACCTGCGGGGGCTGGCGTCGGCGACCGATTACTTCCTCATTGTCTCGGGAACTTCCGACGCGCACGTGCGCGGCATGGCCGAGCATTTGGTGGAGGCGCTGGCGCCCAGCGGCGGGCGCCCCCACCATGTCGAGGGGCTGGCGCAAGGCCGCTGGGTGCTGCTCGATTACGTCGATTTCGTCGTGCACTTGTTCCACCCCGAGCTCCGGGCGTTCTACGAGCTGGAGCGGCTGTGGGGGGACGCCCCGGTGGTCGCCGTGGGGCATCCGGAGCTGAAAGGATGAGGACAATGCGACGGTCGTCACACGTTGGCGCGGTGGCCCTTGCGATGGCGGGGGCGCTGCTTGCGGCGGCCCCGCGGCCTGGGGCCGCGCAGTTCGGACAGAACAAGGTGCAATACCGCACCTTCGACTTCCGGATCATCGAGACCGAGCACTTCGACGTCTACTATTATCCGGCGGAGCGCACCGCTGCGCTGGACGCCGCGCGCATCGCCGAGCGCTCCTACGCCCGGCTGTCGCGCATCCTGAACCACCAGTTCCAGGGCCGCAAGCCGATCATCCTCTACGCGTCGAGCAGCGAGTTCCAGGAGACGAACGTCACCCCCACCGGCGGCGAAGGGACCGGCGGCGTCACGGAGTTCTTCAAGCACCGCATGGTGCTCCCCTTCACCGGCTCCTATGCCGATCTGGAAGAGGTCATCCAGCACGAGATGACGCACCAGTTCCAGTTCGACGTGTTCAGTCACGGGCGCATCGGCGGTGGCGTGCAGACGCTCATGACCGTGAACCCGCCAGGATGGTTCATGGAAGGGATGGCCGCGTACCTCTCCCGGGAGCCGATCGACCCCGAGACGGCGATGTGGCTGCGCGATGCCGCCCTCGAAGGTCACCTCCCGACCATCGAGCAGATGACGTACGATCCGCGCATCTTCCCGTACCGCTTCGGCCAGGCGTTGTGGGCCTTCATCGGGGAGAAGTGGGGCGACGAGGTCATCGGCGAGATCCTGCAGGCCACCGCCAATTCCGGCGTCGAACAGGCCTTTCACCGCGCGCTCGGCCTCAGCCTCGACGAGCTGTCCGACGAGTGGCGGGACGCCGTGCAAACGACCTACCTGCCCCAGCTCTCGGAGCATTATCGCGCCCGGCGCATGGCCCAGCCGCTGCTGACCGAGAAGCGCTCCGACGGCACCCTGCACGTGGCGCCCGCGCTGTCGCCGGATGGCCGCGACATCGTCTATCTCAGCGAGAAGAACAGCTTCTTCGTGGACCTCTACCTCGCGGATGCCGAGACGGGGCGCGTGCGCCGCCGCCTGGTCAAGTCGTCGTTGTCGAGCAACTACGAGAGCCTGCGGTTCATCACCTCGGCCGGCACCTATTCTCCCGACGGGCGTCTGTTCGCCATCGCGGTGAAGCACCGGGACCGGGACGACCTCGTCATCATCGACGCGCGCCGTGGGCGGGAGGTGCGCCGCATCCAGATCGCCCTCAACGGGCTCACCACGCCGTCGTGGTCGCCCGACGGAAGCCAGCTCGTATTCACCGGCTACGATGGCGGGATCTCCGATTTGTTCATCATCAACGCCGACGGCACGAACCTGCGGCGTCTCACCAACGACAAGTACGCCGACTTGCAGCCGTCGTGGTCGCCGGACGGCAAGACGATCGCGTTCGCGACCGATCGCGGCCCGGACACCGATTTCGGGCAGCTCCGGATCGGGAACACGCGCATCGCGCTCTACCACCTCGACGGCGGAGTGATCGAAGTTTTGCCTCACATGGGGGCGGGCAAGAATATCAACCCGCAGTGGGCTCCCGACGGGCGCTCGTTGGCCTTCGTCTCCGATCGCACCGCGATCAGCAACGTTTATCTGTACGATTTCGGGGACGGCAACGTCTACCAGTTGACCGACTTGTACACCGGGGCGGAGGGCATCACCATGCTCTCCCCGGTGCTGTCGTGGGCGCACCAGGCGGACCGCCTCGCGTTCGTCTACTACGAGGACCAGCGCTGGGACGTCTACAGCGTGGACAACCCGCGCTCGCTGAAGCGGCAGCCCGTGCCCGACCGGCCCGCGCCCCCGCCGCCGACGCTGCTCGCGGGCGTCCGGCGCGACACGATGACGGCGCCGCCCGCGCCCACCACGACCCCCGCGCAGCAGCCGAGCGCCACAGCGTCGGTGTACCGCACGCCGCAGGGGCTGCGGCCCTCGGCCACCGCGCCGGTGCCCACCGACTCCGCCGGGCGTCCGGTCTCCGTCCGCACCTTGATCGACTCCGCGGGCAGCGGCCTCCCCGACACCAGCGAGTTCACGTTCAAGCCGTACCACGTCCGCTTCAGCCCCGACTACATCGCGCGGCCGACGATCGGGTACGAGCGCGACAACTTCGGGCGGGGGATCTTCGGCGGCACCGCGATCGCCCTGTCCGACATGCTCGGCAACCACACCCTCATCTTCTCGGGGGCGGTGAACGGCCGCATCAGCGAGGCCCAGGTCCTCGCCGCCTACATCAACCAGGTGCACCGGCTCTTCTGGGTTGCGGGATTCTCGCAGGACCCGATTTACTTCCCGGTGTCCTTCGGCTACGCGCCGTGCCCCAGCTGCGGGTCCACGCCGGCCGACACGGGCGTCGCCGTCATCCAGGCCCTGCGCCGCCTCGTGCTGCGTGACGCGTTCGGCGAGGCGTACTACCCGTTCAACCAGTTCGATCGGGTCGAGCTGTCGCTGCACGCGGTGAACATCAGCGACGATACGTACGAGCTGCGCGATTTCTACGACGAGCGCGGCTTCTACATTACGTCCGACTTCAACACGTTCCACAACCAGACGATCGGCTACCTGCAGCCGTCCGTCGCGCTGGTGCACGACAACTCGTTACCCGGCTGGGTAGGTCCCTTCTCCGGCGGGCGCTGGCGGCTGCAGGCGTCGCCCACCTTCGGGACGTGGAAGTTCACGATGGGGCTCGCCGACTGGCGGCGCTACTTCTTCTTTCGGCCGTTCACCGTCGCCGTGCGCGGCGAGTTCTTCGGGCGTATCGGCCGCGACGCCGATCTGTTCCCCGTGTACCTGGGCTCGACCGAGCTCGTCCGCGGCTACACCAGCGGCTCGTTCCGCCAGAACGAATGCGTCGCTCCCGTCGGCGCCAATTCGTTCAGCGGCTGCGCCGAGTTCGATCAGCTCGTCGGCTCCCGCGTCGCGGTGGGCAACGTCGAACTGCGCTTCCCGCTCACTCGCAGCCTGGTGCTGGGCTTCCTGCCGCTCGGCTTCCCGCCGATCGAAGGCGCCCTCTTCTACGACATCGGCCTCGCCTGGAACGACAGCAGCACCGTGAAGTGGCACCGCAGCGCGGGGGAGAGCCCCACCGACGTCCGCACGCCGGTGCGCAGCTGGGGCGGCTCGATTCGCATGAACCTGCTCGGATTCGTAATCGTGCGGCTCGACTACACCAAGCCGCTCGACCGGCCGCGCAAGGGCGCCTACTGGACGGTGAGCCTCGGCCCGACGTTCTAACTTCGCATCGTCCAACCACTTGTCTGGGCCTCGCCGGTTTCCTATCTTGTTCCGGCGAGGCCCCTTGCTCACAATGCGACGCCCGATTCTCCTCCTGAGCTTCGCGCTCTGGGGCTGCGGCTCCCAAGCGCCCGGCGGAGCTACCTCACAAGCGAATGATTCACAAGCAGTTAGGACATCGGGCGGGCCCGTCGGCCGGGTGCCCGCGATCGCTATCCGCCTCGCCGCCCGGGGCGGCATTCCCAGGCTCTATCGTCTCCCCAGCCTGACCGAGGTCCCGGACGCGCTGCGCGGGCGACTCCCCCCCGTCGAGCGCGTGGTGGGCGTCGACCCCGAGGCGGCGTTCCTCTACGTCCGCACCGCCAAGCACGAGCTCCTCGCCCTCGACCTGGAGAGCAGCCGCGCCGACACGGTGGCGACCGACGTCGAGCAGGCGACCCTCGGCCCCGACGGGACGCTGTTCGCCGTAGACGCGAAGAAAAAGGTGGTCTCCCTCGCGCGCCGCGCCCGCCTCGCGTGGCCGCAGCCGCTGGGCGGCGTGCCGCGCGATCTGTTCGGCGCCGCCGACCAGCGCATCGTCGCGGTCGTGGCGCAGGACCCGCCGCGCCTCGTCACCGCCGGGGCCGATCAGCCGCCCGCGAGCCGGACCCTCGAGCTCGGCGGCGACGTCGCCGCTACGCGCTGGGGCGACCTGGTCGCCGTCGCGAGCGACTCCGGCGTTACGCTCATCGACCCGCTGGGCCGCCGCGGCGTGGCCTTCGTGCCGATCGCCGACCACCCGCGCGCCCTCGCGTTCTCTCCCTCCGGGCACCGCATCTACGTGGCGCTGCGCGGCGGGTTGGGACTCGCGGTCATCGACCGCTACGCCCACGAGGAACTCGACGGCGTCGCCCTGCCGTCGGCGGCGGCGACGATCCGCATCGATCCGTTGGGGCGCTGGCTGCTCGCGCGGCCGCCCGTCGGCGACACGGCGTGGGTCGTGGACCTGCCCATCAAGCGGCTCGCCGGCGGGTTCGCGACCACCTGGCGGCTCGACCTCCCCGTCGTGACCCCGAACGGCTCGCTGCTCGCGCGCCAGGGACCGGACGTGGTCGCGGTGACTCCCGACTCGCTGGCGCTGAGGGGCCGGGTGGCCGGCGGAGCCGCCGACCTGTGGGCGGTGACCAGCTGGCTGCCACGCGGTGGCTCGCGCTACACGGCGCAGGCCGCTCCCGTCACCGCCGCCGGCGACTCGGTGGGGCCCGAAGGGCCGCTGTACGTGCAGGTGTCGGTGTCCCAGAACCAGGACTGGTCGCAGCGGCTCGCGCAGGAGCTGGGGCGCGCCGGGCTGCCGGCGAAAGTGCTGGCCCCGGCGACGACCGACGAAGGGTACCGCGTGGTGCTGGGGCCCTACCCGACGCGCGAGGTCGCCGAAGGGATCGGCCGCAAACTCGGCCGCCCCTACTGGATCTATCAGCCGCAACCCCAACCGTGAGAGACCTCCGGGCATGAGACTGAGCCGGCTGGAGCTGTCGGGCTTCAAATCGTTTGCCGGGACGGTGGAGCTGCCGTTCGAAGCAGGCGTGACGGCGATCGTCGGCCCCAATGGGTGCGGCAAGTCGAACATCTCGGACGCCGTCCGCTGGGTGCTCGGCGAGCAGTCGCCGCGCCTGCTGCGCGGCGGGAAGATGGAAGACGTGATCTTCCAGGGCTCGACCGGCCGGCGGCCCGTCAACGTGGCCGAAGTCTCGCTGGTGTTCGACAACGCGGACGGCACGCTGCCGATCGCCTACCAGGAAGTCCTGATCACCCGGCGGTTGTCACGCTCGGGGCAGAGCGAGTACCTGCTGAACCGCCAATCGGTCCGCCTGCGGGACATCCAGGACCTGCTGCGCGGCACGGGGTTGGGCGCCGACGCGGCCGTTGTGATGGAAGCGAAGATGATCGACGCGCTGCTGTCCGAGAAGGCGGAGGAGCGGCGCGCCCTGTTCGAGGAAGCTGCCGGCATCGGCCTGTACCGGAACCGCAAGCAGAGCTACGAGCGCCGGCTGGAAGAGACCGCCGCCGACCTGGCCCGCCTGGAGGACCTCGTCGCGGAAGTACAGACGCAGGTCCGCAGCCTCGCGCGCCAGCGCGGGCGCGCCGAGCGCTTCACCAAGATGATCGACGAGCGCTACGGCGTGGCCGTGACGCTGTTGCGACGCGAGCTGGAGGACTTCGATCTGGCGCTTGGCGCGCTCGGCGTGCGCACGCGGGAGCTGGGCGAGACCCTGCCCGGCGCGCGCACCCGGTTCGCGGACGCCGAGCGCGAGCGGGAGGCGCGGGTTCAGGCGCGGCACACGGCGGAGGTGCGGCGCACCGAGATCGAGCGTCGCCTCGCGGACGCGCGGATCGAAGCCGGCCGGTTGGAGGGGGACCTCGCCCTCGCGGCGGAACGGCTCGCCAACTCCGCCCAGCGGCGCACCAAGGCCGGCGAGGAGCGGGGCGAGAACGAGCGGCGCGCGGCGCAGGCCGGGCGCGAGCGCGAGGCGGCGGAGGGCGAGCGCGGCGCTGCCGAGCGCGACCTCGCCGCGGTGCAAACCGAGCTGCAGCGACGCACGGCCCAAGAGCAGGAGGTGCGCGAGCGTCTGGTGGCGCAGCGGGCCGCCGTGCGGGAGCTGGAGACCGAGCTGCAGCAGCGAGCCGAGGGACACCGAGCGCTCGAGGGTGAGCGCGCGGCGTTGGAGCGCGAGCAGGGCGAGCTGCGGCAGCAGTTGAGCGGCGCCGCGACCGAACGGGAGCGCCGCGAGGCCGCCGAGCGCGCGGCGGGACGAGACGTCACGACCGCCGAGGAGCGCGCGGCGGCGGAAACGCGCGGCGCCGCGGAAGCCGCCGCTGCCGTGGAGCGAGCGCGGCGCCGGGTCGCCGAGCTGCGCGAGCGCGAGGCGCACGCGCGGGCGGGTCTGCGCCAGGCCGAGGAGGTGGTAGCGCAGCTGGCGGCGCGCCGCGATGCCCTCGCCGAGCTGGACCGCGAGCGCGTCGGCCTCGCACCGGCCGCTCAGGCCCTGCTCAAAGTGAAGACGCGCTTCGGCGACGCGGTCATCGGCCCGCTGTCCGATTTCGTGCGGACGGGTCGCCGCGACGCGGAGCTCGCCGAGCGGTTGCTGGGAGAGTGGCTCCACGCGGTGCTGGTGCGGGACGAGTCCGCGGTCGGGGAGATCCGCCGCTGGCACGAAGAGGTGCACCCCGGACCGCTGGTGCTGCTCCCGTGCCTCCCGGGTCCCCGCCTCGCGGCGGACGGAGAGCCGCTGCCGGCCGCCCTGCGGGTAGACGGCCCCGCGGCCGCGTGGGTGCGGGCGCTGCTCACCGGCCACGAGGTGCTCGAGGGCGGTCGCGCGCTGCGCCGCGCCAACGGCGCGGTGTTTCTCGACGGCGCCACGTCCGGCGGTCCCCTGCAGCGGCGGGCGGAGCTGGAGGCGATCGGGCAGGATCTGGCGGGTGCCGAGGGCGTCCGCGAGCGCGCCGGCACGGAGCTGCGCGGCACGACCGCGGAGCTGGCGCAGGCGGAGGCGGCGTTCGCGGCGACCGGGGAAGCGGCGGAGCAGGCGCGCCACCGCGAGCTGGAGGCGGCGGCGCGCAAGGGAGACGCCGAGCGGGCGGCGGCGCACGCGCGGCGCGAAGCCACGGACGCCGCCAGCCAGGTCGAGCGGCTCAGCAAGCGGCTTGCCGCCGTGGAGCAGCGGCTCACGAGCCTGGGCGCGGAGCTGCGGGCTCAGGAGGTCGAACGGGTCCGCTTCGACGAGCGCCTGGGCGCCGAGCGAGCGCGCCTCGCCGAGCTCGAAGGTCACCAGGAGGCGGCACGCGAACAGCGCGTGCATTGGCAGGTCGAGGCGGCGCAGGTCGAAGCCCGGCTGGGAGCGGCGCGGGAGCGGACTCAGCGCGCCGCCGCCGATGCCGAGGCCGCCGTCGGGCGCGCCGTCGCGCTCGGCGCCGAGATCGCCCAGATCGACCGGGACACGGGCACCCTCACGAGCCAGCGCGCCCAGTGGCAGGACGGCCTCCAGGAGCGTCGCGTCACGCTCCAGGAGCTGGCCGCCGCCGCTCAGGATGCCGAGGCGCAGGTGACTGCCGCCGAGGCCGCCGTGGCCGACGCGGAGGCGGCGGTCGAGGCGGCGCGCGCCGCGCTGGACACCCTGGGGGACGAAGAGCACCGCTTGCAGCTGGAACGCAGCCAGATCGAGGGCCGCAAGCGCGCGGCGACCGAGCGTGTCGAGGCGGAGTGGCGAAAACCGCTGGAGCGCCTGCTCGCCGAAGCCCCCGAGGTGGCGGGCGACGTCGAATGGTTGCGCGAGGAGAACGAACGGCTGCGCACCGCCATCGAAGCCGTGGGGCCGGTCAACGCCCTCGCGGTCGAGGAACACGCCGACGAGGTGAAACGCCTCGAATTCCTGATGACCCAGCGGGACGACCTCGTCGCGGCCCGCAACTCGCTGCAGCAGGCGGCCCGGGAGATCGACCAGACCGCGAAGCAGCTGTTTCTCGATTCCTTCGGCAAGGTCCGGGAGAATTTCCGCGCCGTGTTCCAGACGCTGTTCGGGGGCGGCGAATGCGACGTGCGCCTCGCCAACGAAGACGAGCCGCTCACCAGCGAGATCGAGATCCACGCGGCGCCGCGCGGCAAGCGCACGCAGCGCATCCACCTGCTGTCATCCGGCGAGCGGACCCTCGTGGCGGTGTCGCTGCTCTTCGCCATCTTCCTTGCGCGCCCCAGCCCGTTCTGCCTGCTCGACGAGGTGGACGCCCCGCTCGACGACGCGAACGTGGGGCGCTACGTGCGCCTGCTGTCGGAATTCAAGGATCAAACGCAGTTCATCGTGATCACCCACAATCCGCGCACCATGCAGGCGGCCGACGCGGTCTACGGGGTCACGATGCAGGAGCCGGGCGTCTCGACGATCGTCGGCGTCCGCCTCGGCCAGCTCAATCCCGTCTGACCGCATGCGGCACTCCCCCCCCGGCTGGGCCGCCCTGGTGCTCGGCCTCGCCGGGGCGGCGGGGGGAGGGACCGCGCCGTCCCGCTCCGCCGGGCTCACGGCCGTCGCGCCGCTGCCTCCGGCGCTCGCGTCCGTCACTCCGGACTTTGAGTGGTCGGCGATCGGCTTCACGCCGCCCGTGACCTACCGGCTCCGCGTCGCACGCGACTCCACGCTCGCCGCCCCGTTCCTCGACACCACCCTCACCGACCAGACCAGCTACGCGCAGCGGCGGCCCATCAAGCCCTACGGGCCGATCTTCTGGCGCGTGGACGCCACCGACGCCATGGCCGTTACGGCGTCGACCGGCCGCGTGGGACCGATCGCGGTACCGGCGTGGGTCACCCTCACGACGCTGGACAACCCGCAGGGCACGGCTACGCCCGACATCCAGCCGACGTTTACCTGGCGCTCACCCGCTGTCGCCGCCCCCCCGGGGCCGTTCCGATACGACATGTTCGTGATCCGGCTGGGACAGCCGTTCCCGACATACGGCGTCGGCGGGCTCGTTGACACCACATTCACGATCACCGAGCCGCTCGAGCGCAACGTCCAGTACCGCTGGAAGGTCGTCGCGCACCTCGGCGCGGACTCCTCCGTCACCGATAGCCGCGGCCCGTTCCTCGTGCTCGATCCCACGGTGCCGGGCGCGACGATCCTGTACCAGAACTTCCCCAATCCGTTTCCCACGGGCGCTCAAGGGGCGACGTGCCTGTGGTTCGACCTCGCCACGACCAGCCGCACCGAGCTCGCCGTCTTCGACCTGCGCGGCAACCCCGTGCGCCACTTCGTGCCGGGGCCGGACTTCCCCGGCGTGCTCGACGCCGGCCGCTACGGTCGCGGCGGGCCCGGCGGCCCGACGTGCGACCCGCGACTCTCCTGGGACGGCCGCGACGACGGCGGGGACCTGGTGCCGGCGGGGGTGTACCTGTACAAGCTCAGGGTGGGCGACGTAATTCTCTTCAAGCGGATCGTCTTTCGCGGAAGGATTCCGTAAGTGGAGCTCGTCACCGTCGGCACCGGCACGGTCGCCCCCTCGGCCCACCGCACCGCGCCCTGCCACTACGTGGCCCGGGGCGGCCTGCGCATCCTGCTCGATTGCGGCGCGGGCAGCCTGCACCGCCTCGCCGCGCTCGGCCTGCCGTGGCAACAGGTCTCCCACGTGATCGTCTCCCACTTCCACCCCGATCACTGGGGCGAGCTGCCGATGCTCGTGTACGCGCTCAAATACACGACCGTCCCGCCGCGCCGCGACCCGCTCGTGGTCCTGGGGCCGCCGGGCGTGGTGCGCCTGCTCAAGACCCTCGCCCCCGCCTACGGGGAGTGGCTCCTCGACCCCGGGTTCCCGATCGGCTTCCTGGACGTCCAGGACGGGGAGCCGTTTCCGCTCGACGCCGATGTGAACCTCGAGACGTTCCCCGTCCCCCACACGCCGGAGAGCGTCGCGGTGAGCCTCACCGCCCCCGAAGGCCGGCTCGTGTACACCGGCGACACGGGCCCTTCGGTCCAACTCGCCCGCTGGGCGAGCGGGTGCGATCTGCTGCTGGCCGAATGCTCGCTCCCCGACGACCAGCCGCTGGACATGCACCTGACGCCGACGCGCGCGGGGGAGCTGGCCCGCGAGGCCGGCACCCGGCGCCTCGTCTTGACGCACTTCTATCCCCCGGTCGAAACTACGGACCCGGCCCGGCGGGCCGCCGCCGCCTTCGGCGGCCCGGTGACCGCCGCGAAGGACGGGGACCGGTTCACCATCGGAGGGGGAGGAGGACGGGCGTCGTGCTGATCGTGATGCGTCACGGGGCGACCGACCAGGAAGTGCAGCGCGTCGTTCGCGTCATCGAGGAGATGGGCTACCAAGCACGTCCTATGCCGGGCAGCCAACGCACGGCCGTCGGGCTGGTGGGGAACGACGGTCGCGTCGACGCGTCGCGGCTGGAGGGCCTCCCCGGCGTCCAAGACGTCATTCACGTCAGCAAGCCGTACAAACAGGTGAGCCGGGAGTGGAAGGGGGAGCCCACGGTCGTGGCGCTTCCGGGCGGCGTCGCGATCGGGGGCGTCGAGGTGGCCGTGATCGCGGGGCCGTGCTCGGTGGAATCGGAGAAGCAGATCGTCGAGGCCGCCCGCCTGGTGAAGGACGCCGGGGCGGTGATCCTGCGCGGCGGCGCGTTCAAGCCGCGGAGCTCGCCCTACTCGTTCCAGGGGCTGGGGCGTCCGGCGTTGCGGCTGCTGGCCAAGGCCCGAGAAGAAACGGGGCTGCTGATTTGCACCGAAGCGATGGACGCCGAGACGGTGCAATGGGTCGCGGAGATGGCGGACATCGTGCAGATCGGCGCTCGCAACATGCAGAACTACTCGCTGCTCAAAGCGGCGGGCCGCTGCGGCAAGCCGGTGCTGCTGAAGCGCGGCATCGCGGCGACGATCACCGAGCTGCTGCTCTCCGCCGAATACGTGCTCGCCGAGGGCAACCACCAGGTGATCCTGTGCGAGCGAGGCGTGCGCAGTTTTGACACTGAGACGCGCAACCTGTTCGACCTAACCGCGATCCCGGTGGTCCACAAGTTGTCGCACCTCCCGATCATTGCGGACCCCTCGCACGGCACCGGGTTGCGCGAGAAAGTGATCCCGATGGCGCGCGCGGCCGTGGCCGCGGGGGCGGACGGCATCATGGTCGAGGTGCACCCCAACCCCGAGGCGGCGCTGTCGGACGGGGCGCAGTCGCTCTTCCCGGACCAGTTCGCGCAGCTGATGCGCGAGGTGCGGGTGATCGCCGAGGTGATCGGGCGCCGCGTCGCCGAGCCGGCGTCGGTGGGGGCATGACGGTCGGTCGGTCGGACGGTCGGACGGTCGGACTGTTCGGCGTTCTCGCCTACCTGTCAGTCAGTCCGACCGTCCAACAGTCCGACGTATATGCAGTCCTAGACCGCGCCGCGACCACGTATCAAACCGTCTCTACGTTGAGCGCCGATTTCACGCAGATCATCGTCAACCCAATGATCGGCGCCCCGGACACGACGTGGGGCCGGCTGTACGAGATGCGGCCCAGCCACTTCGCGATGCGGTTCACGCGTCCCAAGGGCGACCGCGTCGTCGCCGACGGGCGCTGGCTGTGGCTGTACACGCCGAGCACGACGCCCGGCCAGGTGATCCGCACGAAGATCCCGGAGGTGGGGACGACCGGTCCCAACCTCATCGGTCAATTCGTCGAGCGGCCGCGCGAGCG
>QHVC01000149.1 GCA_003222205.1 Gemmatimonadota bacterium
GGGATCCACCCGGAAGGCGCGGTAGGGGTCGGAGGCGAGCAGCTCGCGCAGCGCGTCCACCGGCCGCACGATCGTCAAGAAGGCCTTGCCGAGTCGCCGCAGCAGCGCGGCTTCGATCTTCTTCTGCAACGCGCTCTCTGACGCGGCCCGCGCGCCGAAGACAACGTTGCCGCTCGACAGCAGGGTCTTCACGTCCGTGAAGCCGGCGGACTCGAACGCCTGCTTCACCTCGGGCATCTTCGCGTTCATCGGGCTCACGCCGCGAAGAAACGCGGCATAGCGTGGCATGCCCTGAACGCTATCTGCCTCCCACCGCCCGGTACAGCGCCGCGTACGCCGTGGCCGCGTCGATGCGCGCCTGCGCCAGCCGATCCTGCGCCTCGAGCTGCGTGCGCTGCGCATCCAGCACCTGCAGCAGATCGGTGGCGCCTTCGGTGAATCGCAGCAGCGCCAGCTCGGCGGCATGCTCGCTCGCCCTACTCGCCTCCTGGAGCCGCTCCAGCCGCCGGCGCGCCGCGCCGTACTGGCTCAAGGTCACCTCCAAGTCCTCCATCGCCGCCAGCACCACGCCGCGGTAGCGCAGGCGCGCCGCATCCTCCCGCGCCGCCGCCACGTCCACCTCCGCCTTCACCCGCCCGAGGTTGAGCAGCGGCCAGCTGATCACCGGCCCCACGGCGTAACGGAACGTCCCCTGGTCGCCGACCGCCCGGAACTCGGGCGCGGCATAGCCGGCGCTGCCGCCGATGGTGATGCGCGGCAGGTAACTCGCCTTCGCCGCGCCGACCAGCGCTCCCTGCGCGGCGGCCAGACGCTCGGCCGCGGCCACGTCCGGCCGGCCCCGCACCACCGCCTCCGGCGTGCCGATCGAGACTGTGTCGGGAAGCGCCGGGATCTGCCCCGGCCGTTCGAGCTCGGCGGCCACTGCCGCGGGCGGGCGCCCGACGAGCACGCCGATGCGGTACTGCGCGGCCGCCACCTGGGCTTCGTGGGCGGGAATCGAAGCGAGTGTAATGCTGAGCTGCGCCTGGGCCCGCTCGGTGTCGAAGGCGCTCCCCCGCCCCGCCTCGGCCCGCACCCGCGCGACCTCGAAGGTGCGACGCTGGTTCTCGGCGTTCTGTCGCGCCACCGCGAGCTGCTCCTGCGCGCCCCGCAGCTCGAAGTAGGTCCGGGCCAGCTCCGCGGTGAGCGACACCTGGACGTCGCGCAGCTCTTCCTGCGCCACGCCCACCAGCGCCCCCTGCGCCTGGACGGTCTGGCGGACCTGCCCGAACACGTCCAGGTCCCAGGACGCGGTCACACCGGCGTCCCACACGTTCTGGTCCGGGAACACGCCGCTGGCGCCGGGAAAGGACGCGGTGGAGAGGCGTTGCCGGGCGTAGCCGCCGGAGACGATCGCTCCGGGCGTGAGATCCAACGCGCTGCGGGTCTTCGCCGAGCGCGCCGCATTCACCCGTGCGCGCGCCGAGCGGACGTCGAGGTTCGCGCGCGCCACCTCACCGATGAGGCGGGACAGCGTGGTGTCGCCCAGTTGTCCCCAGTAATCCCCGGTGCCGGCCGCGGCCGCCTGAACTACCGGCGCTACCGCCGTCGCCGCCGAGTCGGTCGCGGCGGTCACCACCGCGGTCACCGTGGTCGGTGCGGAGTCGCTCACTTCCCGGAACGTCGCCGGGAGCGGTACGCCCGCAGATTGGTAGCCCGGAGCGCACGCTGAAAGCGCGACCAGCCCCAGAAGCATCGCGCTACGCATGAGCCGCCTCCCCTGCCAGACCTAGTTCACCTGCGGGTTCACCTGCGGGTTTAACCGTGAACACTTCATGCTCGCCCGTGCCGGGGGCGTGCTCGGTAGCGATCAAGGAGTAGAACACCGGGACGACGAACAGCGTGAACACCGTCCCGACCGTCATCCCCGCGACCAGCACCGTCCCGATGCTGTTGCGCGCCGCCGAGCCCGGGCCGGTCGCGAACACCAGCGGCAGGTGCCCGAACACCGTGGCCGCCGAGGTCATCAGCACCGGACGCAGCCGCGTGAGCGCCGCTTCGCGCAGCGCCACGAGTTTCGCCACGCCCTGCGCCTGCAGCTGGTTCGCGAACTGCACGATGAGGATGCCGTTCTTGGCGATCAGCCCCACCAGCGTGATCAGCCCGACCTGCGAGTAGATGTTGATGGTCGTGAGATTCAGGAAGCTGAACACCAGCGCGCCGGAAATGGCGAGCGGCACCGACCCGATCAGCACCACCAGCGGGTCGCGGAAGCTCTTGAACTGCGCCGCGAGCACCAGATAGATGAGGATGACCGCGAACACCAGCGTCATCGACAGCGCCGCGCCTTCGAGGCGCATCTGGCGGGACTCTCCCGCGTAGTCGATGCCGATCGCCGGACCCGCCGCCGCCCGCGCGGCGTTCTCCAGCACCCGCAGGCCTTCTTCCTTGGTGACGCCGGGCTTCACGCCGCCGAAGATCCGCACGGCGTTGCGCTGCTGGAACCGATTCAGGGTGCGCGGCGCCGTCGTCGACTCGATGTGCGTGAACGTCGACACCGGAACCAGCCGCCCGCTCGGCGTCTTGATCTTGAGATCGAGCAGGGGCGCCACGGTGGTGCGCCCGTCATCGCCGATCTGCGGGATCACCTTGTAGCTGCGGTCGAAGTAATTAAAGCGGTTGACGTAGCCGCCGCCCAGCAGTGTGCCCAACTCGCGTCCCACGCTCGCCAGGTCGAGTCCCAGATCGGCGACGCGGTCGCGATCGATGACGACGCGCGCCTCCGGCAGATCGATTTTCAGGTCGGTGTCGACGTACAGGAACTTGCCGCTCTGCCAGCCGGCACCCAGCACCGTGCCTACCGTCTGCAGCATCTGCTCAGGCGGCAGGTCGCTCGCCAGCACCAGCTCCACGTCGTACTGGCCGGGTGTGGGGAGCGGCGGATCGAGGCGCGGGAACACCTGCAATCCGGGGATCTGGGAGACCGCCCCGTACACCTGGCCGTACATCTGCTCGGTGGTCCGGGTGCGTTCCTTGAAGTTTTTCATCACCATCCCGCCGAACCCGCCCCACGACGCCGTGAGCGACCACATGAACCGGGCCTCGGGGAACGAGCGGATGGCCTTGACGACTTCCAGCGACGCGCGGTTGGTCGCCTCCAGCGACGCGTCCGGCGCCGCCTGCATGAACAGGCTGATGTGGCTCTGGTCTTCCACCGGGGCCAGCTCGCGCCGCGAGTACTGGTACAACGGCACCGCCGCGATCATGACGACCACGGCGCCCGCCACGATCGCCCAGCGCATCTGCAGGGCGCCCTCGAGCAAGCGCTCGTAACGCCGGCGCACCGCCTCGAAGCCGCGCTGCACCAGCCGGGTGAGCTTGCCTTCCTTGCCCGCATCGTGGACGAAGCGGGAGCTCATCACCGGCGACAGCGTGATCGCGACGATCCCCGACACTACGACCGCGGCGGCGAGCGTGATCGCGAACTCCAGGAACAGCGAGCCGGTGAGCCCGCCCTGGAACCCGATCGGGGTGTACACCGCGGCGAGGGTGATCGTCATCGCGATGATGGGCCCGACCAGCTCCCGCGCGCCGACGAGGGCCGCCTGGATGCGGGTCTTCCCTTCACGCACGTGGCGCTCCACGTTCTCCACCACGACGATCGCGTCGTCCACGACCAGCCCGACCGACAGCACGATAGCGAGGATGGTGAGGAGGTTGAGGCTGAAGCCGAAGGCGTACATCACCGCCCCGGCGCCCACCAGCGACACCGGCATCGCCACCAGCGGCACCAGCGCGGTGCGCACCGACCCCATGAACAGGAACACCACCAGGCCCACGATGAGGATGGTCTCGGCGAGGGTCTTGGAGATCTCGTGCAGCGCGTCGGTCATGAACACCGTCGCGTCGTACGCCAGCTGCATGTCGATGTCCGGGGGCAGATCGCCCCGGATTCGCGCCATCTCGGTGTGGAGCCGGCTGGCGACTTCGATCTCGTTGCTGCCGACCAGCGGCCACACGCCGAGGTAGACGGCTTCCTTGTCGTTGAACTTGGTGATGAAATCGGCCTCTTCGGCGCCCAGCTCGACGCGGGCTACGTCCGAAAGCCGGACGATCGCGCCGTTGCGCTCCGCGACGACCAGATTCTTGAACTCCTCGGGCGTGCGCAGATCGGTGTTGGCCAGGAGGCTGACCTGGACGAGGTCACCCTTGGTCTGGCCCACGGCGGCGAGGTAGTTGTTGCGCTGCAGCGCAGCCCACACGTCGCCCGGCGCGAGGTTCAGCGCGGCGAGCCGCTGCGGATCGATCCACACCCGCATGGCGATGGGGCGACCGCCGACCACGTCCACGCGCTGCACCCCCGCGAGCGTCGACAGCTGCGGCTGCAGGTTGCGCGTGAGCCAGTCGGTGAGCGCCGGAATGTCGCGCTGCGACGAGGTGAAGCTCAGGTAGAACGACGCGTACGGCCGGTCCGCCTTCTGCACTTCCACAATCGGCGGCTGCGCCTCGGCGGGCAGCTCGGAGCGCACCTGCTGCAGCCGGGCGGTGACCTCCGCCAGAGCCGCGGTGGTGTTGTGATTGAGCTTCAGGTGCACCGTGATGGTGCTGACGCCGGCGCGGCTCGTGGATTCGACATAGTCGACGCCGCCGATCGCGGATACGGCGCGTTCGATGGGCGTCGTGAGGAAACCCCGCACGGTTTCGGCGCTGGCGCCGTAGTACACCGTCGTGATCACGACCGAGGAGCTCTCGATCTTGGGGTACTGCTGCACCGGCAGCGTGCTCACCGCCCGCCATCCCACGAGGAGGATGACGAGGTTGACGACCACCGCGAGGACGGGATGCTTGATGAACGTATCGGTCACAGAGCGCATTGACGTATCCGACTAGCGAAGGGAATCGCCCGCGACGGCGACCAGCTCGCCCTCGCGCAGCTTGAAGGATCCGGACGTGGCGACGCGCTGGCCGGCCGTCAGCCCGCTGAGGATCAGGATCTCGTCGCCGACCATCGTGCCGCTCTGCACCGGCTGGTCGTGGACTCGGGTTTTGCCCGCCGCATCGGGGGCGATGAGGAAGACGTGATCGCCGCCG
>QHVC01000150.1 GCA_003222205.1 Gemmatimonadota bacterium
CACTCGGCGACGCGGGGTGGGCCGGAGGCGGCCACGCCGCAGAACTGGGACGTCGTCTGGCGGCTCGGCAACAGTTTCGGCGCCAAGACGTCCTGGAGTTTCCGCGTGTTCTACGGCGGCGATGAGCTCGGCGGGCAGACCTACCGTTTGAGCGGCGGGCTCTCGATCCGGCCGGGAGCGCGCTGGCAGCTGTCGCTGACCCCCAATTACCTGCGGGCGATCAGCTCGCGGCAGTACGTCGATTCCTTCTCCGGCGGCAGCGCGGCGACGTATGGCACGCGCTACGTGTTCGCGTTCATCGATCAGAGTACGTTCATCACGCAGCTGCGCTTGAACTACACCCTGCGGCCCGACCTCACCCTCGACGTGTACGCCGAACCGTTCGCCGCCAGCGGGCGCTACTACGGCCTGGGCGAGCTGGTCGCGCGCAAGAGCTTTGACCTGAAGCTCTATGGGACGGCCGGCACGACGCTCACGCGCGACGGCGCCGGGAATTACACCGCCGTGGACGGCACCGATACGCTGCGCATCGCCAATCCCGACTTCAACGTGCTGTCGTTCCGCAGCAATGTGGTGTTACGCTGGGAGTGGCGGCCGGGGAGCACGATGTATCTGGTGTGGTCGCAGAACCGCTTCGACTTCGCTGCGCGCGGGGTCCTTGTGCGGCCCGGCGATTTGTGGGACAGTCTGAGAGCGCCGGGGCAGAACTTCGTGGCGATAAAGATCAGTTACTGGTTGTCCGTGGACTGAGAGCACCGCTGTGCGCCTCCGCGCCTCCCGGTGAGCTGCCCGACTCGAGGGCCAGCAGCTTACGCTTTCTCTCCGGTCCCCACCGATACCCACCCGTACTCCCGTCCTTGCTCACGACCCTATGGCAGGGCACGACTAACGCCGTCGGATTCATCGCGCACGCCCGCGCCACCGCGCGCACCGCCCGTGGCCGTCCGATAGCGCTCGCCACCTCGCCGTAGCTCCGCGTCTCCCCGTAGGGGATCTTGCGCAGCGCGCTCCACACCTGCCGTTGGAACGCCGTGGCGCGCACGTCGAGCGGCAGCTCGAGATGCGGCTCGCGCCCCTCGAGGTAGCGCAGCACCGCCCGCACCCAGCCGGCGAGTTGCGCTTGGTCGCCTCCGATCGTCGCGGCCGGAAACTCCTCGCGCAGCCCACGCTCGAGCCGGGCCGCGTCATCGCCCAGGGAGACGTGGCACACCCCACGCTCCGTCGCGGCGACGAGCAGCCGCCCCAGCGGGCTCGGCACGATTGCGTGTGCGATGCGCATCCCCGCGCCGCCGCGCGCGTACGCCGCGGGGGTCATCCCCAGCTCAGCGCGCGCGCGCTCGTAGACGCGGCTGCTGGAGCTGTACCCGGCTTCATAGATCGCTGGACTCACGTGTCGCCTGCCTTTCAGCTCGGTTTTGAGGCGGCGCAGTTGCAGCGCCTCCTGGTACTGCCGTGGAGAAACACCCAGCACGCGACGGAACGCCCGCGTCACTTGCTGCGGGCCCCGCCCGGCGAGCCGCGCCAGGGCGCCCAGCTCGAGGCGGCGGTCCGGCTGTGCCGCCAGCGCGCGGCACAGATCGCGCACCAACTCCACCTCGGGGTCGGGGGTCCGGCTCGCGGGCTTGCAGCGGCGACAGGCGCGGAAGCCCACGGCTTCTGCCGCTTCGGGGATCGAGAAGAACCGCACCTGGGTGCGGCGCGGCCGGCGGCTCGGGCAGGAGGGACGGCAGTAGATCCCCGTCGAGCGCACCGCGTAGACGAACGCGCCGTCGTAGCGGCGGTCCCGGTCGAGGACGGCTCGCCACTGGCGGTCGGGCGAGAGCGAGAAATGCAACGCGGCGCTGGTCACGCGTGGAACATAGCTCACCCCAGCGCCCGATTCTATCCGATTCTGTACGTCAAAACCCCGCCGTGTGGCCGGTTGCCGGTTGCCTGTTACCGGTAGCAGGCAACGGGCAACCGGCAACCGCGCCTCACATCCACGGCTCGTCCGCTGAGGGCCCGTAGATGGATGGCACCTTGCCGTCCGCCATGCGCAGGTACACCGAGAACTGCCCGCGGTGGTGCACCATGTCCATCAACAGAAACCACAGGAAGTCCATGCGGCGGATGTCGCCCATCTGCTTGGGAGCGACGAAGAACTTCACGGTCTTGTTCAGCTCCGCGTCGCCGGCCTTGCGGACCTTGTCGGCAAGCGTCTTGAACGCCCGCTCACACTCGGCCACGACGCTGTCCCACTTCTCGGGCATTTTCGGCATGTTCTTCGGCGGGAACGGCAGCTCCCCGTCCACGCCCTGCGTGCCGCCGTAGCCCTCGAAGACGAACGTCCAGGCGAGATCCTTGGCCGACCGCGATTTCGCATGCGGCTTCAGGTCCGACTTGGCCCCGGGGTAGGCCCGGAGCACCTTGACGGTGGTGGCGGCTTCCTGCTCCAGCGTCTTCAGATACTGCTCTTTCTCGCTCATGTGGCGCTCCTCACGTGGCTGGGGCGACTTGCGGGAGTCAGCGGGGCCGCAATATTGATGGCGTGCCCGACTCTGTATACTGGAAGCTGTACTTCGCCGCGCGCAAGCTCCCCTGGGACCCGCAGACCGTGGACCTGTCGCGGGAGTGTGCCGATTGGGAACGCATCCGCCGCGAGTTCCCCGCCGAGGACTACGCGGGGCAGGTCCTGCAGCTGTGTACGTTCTTTTACGACGGTGAAGAGTCGGTCACCTACACCCTGACGCCGTATCTCTCCGCCGCCGCGCGCCTCGGCCTGGGGGCGGACCTGCAGTTGTTCCTCACCTCGCAGCTCGCCGAAGAGGCCCGGCACTTCGAGTTCTTCCGGCGCTACTTCGCCGAGGTGCTGCCGGATGCGAATCCGCGGATGCCGCTGCCCCCGGAGCCGCGATCGGTGCTGGTCGACGGGCTGCAGGACATCGCCGACCGGCTGCGCAAGGAGGATGAGCCCGGACAGCTGCGCGAGCTGCTCGTCGAGGGGGTCGCGCATTACATGGGGGTCGTCGAATCGATGCTCGCCCGCACCGGCTACCGCGGCGTGGGGGAAGTGCTGGCGGCGCGCGGCTGGCTGCCGGGGTTGCAGGAGGGGTTCCGGCTGATCCGCCGCGACGAAGGGCGCCACGTGGCGTTCGGGATTCATTTTCTCAAGGACATCGCGAGTCCCCACCCGCCGCTGCGGAAGATCGCGCTCGACACCTTCGAGCGGTATCTGCCGGCGGCCCTCGCCACGGTGCAGCTGTTCGACTTTCCCCGGCCGCTGTTTCCCATCGAGATGCTGGTGCAGTACGCGATGGACGCCGGCCAGCAGTTCCTTGCGGCCGCGGCCCTCACCGACGAGGCGGTGGAGCTGACCGAGCTGGAGCGCGATCTCGCCGAGCTGTGATTCGAGGCGCACTCAGTTGCTGAAGCAGATCGTGCTGCTGCCCCCCCCACTCCGTCCGAACCGCGGGTTCACGACATTATTGATCTTCGAGCCAAAGGAGAAGGAAAGCCCCGCCGAAGCGAAGTACTGGTAATTGGTGGCCAGGGCGCGGCGCTGAAGCAGGACCTCCGCCTCGCTCGCCCCGCGCTTCGGCAGGAACAGCTGGTCGTGCACCAGAGAGACGTCCCCCGAGACGGAGAAGGACAGGCCCCGCACAACCCGCACGCTTACGCCCCCGAACAGCTCGAGGTTGTTCTTGTGGAAGTCGTACAAATAGGTGGAGCCGGTCAGCGTCCCGAACGCGGTGCCCCACGGCTGCGTCGCGCTGAGGCCGACCACCAGGGCCTGCTGGGGACGCGTCTCCCTGACGCGCTCGAAGATCGTCGTGTCGGAGTACTTGAAGTAGTTGGCGGTCACGCGGTACAGGAAGCGCAGGAGCTTGCGCGTGGACTGGTCGTACGGAAAGACGTCGAACTCGATCGCCGGGCCGCCTTTGAACGCGAGATCCTCATTGCTGTACGTGGAGCGATCGGCGGAGATCTCGACGCCCGCGGACCAGTGCCCGCCGAGGCTCCTGACGATCAGCGCGTCACCGCCGTAGCTGCGGGAGATGCTGACGATCGTTTGCGTCCCGATCTGCGCGCCCGTCGAATCGTAGATCGGCACGTCGAACGCGTTGCGGTTGTAGTTCTCGAATACGCTGAGCAGCACCTTGAGGTCCGCCGTGACGCGGTTGGCGCTGGCGGAACCGTAGATGCTCTGCGAGTTGAATGATTTCTCCCCACGGAAGAACCCATTGCCGCTGAGCGAGAAGACCCAGTAGTTCCAGGGGTCGTGCACCGCGAGGCGTGCGCCGGCCGTGAGTGGCGCGGTGTAGGTCACCTCGATTTGCGGGGCGAGGGGCGTCGCGGCGGCGTACCGCACCAGGCCGAGCCGGATGGTGTGGGCTAGGCCGCGACGCCGCTCCTGGTTCGTATCGGTCTTGCCGGCGACGTAGCGCAGCGTGTCGACCTGGCCCACATGGCGGCGGCGCCCGATCAGCGCGATGGTGTACTCGGTGCCTCCCCCGCCCGTCGTTTGCGACGTGATCAGCACGTGCACGTCGGCGTCTTCCGGGGCGCGGACGTGGTTCACGAAGGTGATCTCGGTGCGGAAGTAGTCCAGATCGCATCCCGACAGGAAGCTGGAACAATCAAAAAACACCCGCAGCGCCGAGTCCTGCGCGTTGCGCGTCGTATCCGGCGGATTCTGTGCGACAACGGGAACGACCAGCGCGCACACGAGGCCAACGGCGGCGAGCACGGGGCGCATCGGGGCTCCTTGAGGGGGCGCAGGTTCGCGGCGGCCGGACCCGACCGTTAATATCGGCCCGACCGCGGAATGTCCAGTCCCGAAACCTTCGACACTGCGCTCCGGCGCCGCGTTGCGGCCGCCTTGGGCGATGCCTACGAGATCGGCGCTAAGCTGGGCCGCGGCGGTCAGCCCACCCGACGGCGCGACACCGCCGCCGCGCCCCCCGCGATGACCGCGCCGGCGATGAGCAAACTCAGCAGCACCGACGCGAGCGGAACGCGATTGCGAAACATCATCCCGTGCAGGCGCTCCCGCTGCCAGCGGGCCGTCCACCGCTCGATCGGCATGCCGGTCGCCGCGGCGAAGGCGCTGTCGGGCGGCAGCGCCGAGCGCCAGAACTGCGTGAAGCGCTCGCGACCGACCTCCCGGACCAGGTCGGCGAGGTA
>QHVC01000104.1 GCA_003222205.1 Gemmatimonadota bacterium
CGGGCTGGGCTATCCTGTAGTCGTGGGACCGTCGCGCAAGCGGTTCCTCGGTGCCGCCACGGGGCGGCCGGTGGAGGACCGCGACCGCGCGACCGCGGCGGCGTGCGCGCTCGCGTGGGAGCGCGGGGCGCGCGGCTTCCGCGTACACGACGTCGCTCTGGCCCGGGAGGCCCTGCTCGTGGCCCGCGCCACGACCCTCGCGCGATGAACATCGACGCCTATCGCTTCCTCGCCCCCAAGCTGTGGCCCGACGCGGTCGAGATCCTCATCGTCGCGATCGCCATCTACCGCTTCCTGCTGTTCCTCGTGGGCACGCGGGCGATCCAGATCGTCGTTGGCCTCGTGATTCTCTCGATCGCGTACTTCGTCGCCGTGTTCGCCAAGTTCACGATGATCAGCTTCCTGCTTGGCGTGGTGTTCACCTTCGCGCCGTTCGCGGCGATTGTCGTGTTCCAGCCCGAGATCCGCAACGCGCTCGCCCGCCTCGGCCAGTCGCGCCTGATGCGGGCCTTCTCGCGCGGCGACCGCCAGTCGGTGGCCGAAGAGATCGCCGAGGCGATGGACCGTCTGTCGCGCGCCGGCACCGGGGCGATCATCGCCGTCGAGGGCGACATCGGCCTCGAGGAGTTCATCACCACCGGCGTGCCCATGCAGGCGAAGGTCTCGGCCGACTTGGTCACGACGATCTTCACGCCGTACTCGCCGCTGCACGACGGCGCCATCCTGATCCGCGGCGACCAGATCATCGGCGCCGGCTGCGTGCTGCCGCTCACGCAGTTCAAGGTGACCGACAAATCGCTCGGCACGCGCCACCGCGCCGCGCTGGGGCTCTCGGAGGAGACCGACGCCACGGTGCTCGTCGTGTCGGAGGAAACGTCGACGATCTCCATCGCCAGCCACGGCGTGCTGCACCGCCCGGTCTCTCCCCAGCAGGTGCGCGACCTGCTCTCCGGGGTCATCAACCACCTCGAGGGCGGGGAGCGGATCGTCGAAGCAACGCACTGAGGCGCCGTCAGTTCCAGCCTTTGCCGTTGTTTCATCCCGGCACTCCGCGTACTTTTGTCGGCTATGAGTTTTGAGGGCCTCGCCGCGCGCCTCGCCCACGTACGGGCGGAGATCGCGCGGGGGCAGGCCCGGGGTGGCTGGTCGCACCCGGTGACCATCGTCGCCGTCACCAAAGGATTCGGCGTCGATGCGGTGCAGGCGGCGCTGGAGGCGGGGCTCCCGGATATCGGCGAGAATCGCGTGCAGGAAGCGCTGGAGAAGATGGCGACGCCCGTCGGGCCGCGCGCGACGTGGCACCTGATCGGGCACCTGCAACGCAACAAGGCGAAGCTCGTCCCCGGGCGCTTCGCGCTGGTGCATTCGCTGGACTCCGCGGAGCTGGCCGCCGAGCTCGGCAAGCGAGCCGCGGCGGCGGGCGCGCGGCAGCGGGTGCTGTTGCAGGTGAACGTCGCGGGCGAAGCGCAGAAGAGCGGGTGCGCACCGGCCGAAGCGCCGACGTTGGCGAAGCGCATCGCTGCTGAGTGGGGGAGTGCGCTCGCGCTGGAGGGACTGATGACGCTGGCTCCACTGACCGACGACACGGACGTGCAGCGCCGGGCCTTTCGCGGGCTGCGCGCGCTGCGCGATCAACTGCAGGAGGAGGGAGTATGGGGACCGACGCTCTCGATGGGGATGTCCGCCGACTACGCTACGGCGGTCGAGGAGGGGGCAACGGTGATCCGCTTGGGTACCATGCTGTTCGGGGCGAGGACGGCGTGATCGAGCCCGAGCACGAAGACAGCTTCCACCTCACGCCGCTCGACGTCCGCAAGCAGGAGTTCCGTAAGAGCCTGCGCGGCTACGAGCCGATCGGGGTCGAGGACTTCCGCATGCGGGTCGCCGACGCGCTGGAGCGGGTGATCCGCGACCGGTCGGTGCTCGAGGAGCGCGTCGCCGCGCTCACCGAGCAGCTGCGCGCGTTCCGCGAGCGCGAGAAGGCGATGAACGAAGCGCTCGTCGCGGCGCAGCAACTGCGCGCCGACACGCGCGCCGCCGCCGAGCGCGAGGCCCAAGTCATCGTCCGCGAGGCGGAAGCCGAGGCCAAGCGCCGGCTCGAAGAGGCGCGCCTGGCGGAGACCGAGTCGCGCTCGCGGCTCGGCGAAGCGCAGCGTCAGTACGAAGCGTATCTCGCCGGCTTCCGCGCCCTGCTCGAGCGTCAGATCGCCGAGGTGCGCACGCTGGAGGGCAAGCAGGGGTGACGACGGACGACGCGGTCCGAGCCCTGCGGGCCCGGACGGCGCTGGTCCCCGATGTGGGCGTCATCCTCGGCACCGGCCTCGGGCGACTCGCGGACGACATCCGGGTCGAGGCGAGCGTGCCGTACGCGGAGATCCCCGGCTTCGTGAGCTCCACCGTGGAGACGCACGCGGGGCGCTTGCTGCTCGGGACGCTGGAGGGGCGCCGCATCGCCGCGATGCAGGGCCGGTTTCATGCCTATGAGGGCTACACGCTCGCGCAGGTCACCTGGCCGGTGCGCGTGCTCCGGGCGCTGGGTGCGGAGACGCTGATCGTCAGCAACGCCTGCGGCGGGATGCAGCCGCTGTGGGATCCCGGAGATCTCGTGCTGCTCGCCGACCACCTCAATCTGCTGGGCGACAACCCGCTCGTAGGTCCGAACGACGACGCGGCCGGCCCGCGCTTCCCGGACATGTCCCGGGCGTACGATGACGGGCTGCGGGCGCTGGCGCGTGCCGTGGCGCTCGAGCGGGGCATCGTGCTGCGCGAGGGCGTCTACGTCGCGGTGACGGGCCCAAGTCTGGAGACGCGGGGAGAGTACCGCATGCTGCGGCTGCTCGGCGCGGACGTCGTGGGCATGAGCACCGTCCCCGAGGTGATCGTGGCCCGCCAGCTCGGCATGCGCGTGCTGGGCCTCTCGATCATCACCGACCGCTGTCTCCCCGACGCGCTGGAGCCGGCGTCGGTCGAGCGCATCATCGCCACCGCGCGCGCCGCCGAGCCGGCGCTCGCCGCCTTGGTGCGCGGCGTGCTGGCGCGGAGCAACTGATGCCGTATCCGCCGCTCGATCCCAAGCAGAGCGTGGACGCGCTGGAGCGCCAGCTGCTTGCGACCTGGAAGCACGAGCGCCTCTTCGAGAAACAGCGCGAGGCCACGCGCTACGGGCCGCCGTTCGTCTTCTACGAAGGACCGCCCACCGCCAACGGCCGCCCCGGGCTCCACCACGTCTTCTCCCGGACCATCAAGGATCTCGTCTGCCGCTACCAGACGATGCTGGGCCACGGCGTCACCCGCATCGCCGGCTGGGACACGCACGGGCTCCCGGTCGAGATCGAGGTCGAGAAGCAGCTGCGCATCAACGGCAAGAAGGACATCGAGGCGTATGGGGTCGAGCGCTTCAACCAGCTGTGCCGCGAGAGCGTGTTCACGTACAAAACGGACTGGGAGGCGCTCTCCGACCGCATCGGCTACTGGCTCGACTACGAGCACCCCTACATCACCTACGATCCGAAGTACATCGAATCGGTGTGGTGGCTGCTCAAGAAGCTCCACGACAAGTCGCTGCTCTACCGCGGCCACAAGGTGCTCCCGTACTGCCCGCGCTGCGGCACCGCGCTGTCGTCGCACGAGCTCGCCCTCGGCTACGAGACGGTCCAGACCAACTCCGTGTACGTGACCTTCCCGCTGCAGGACGACGCCCAGCGGCAGCTCGTCGTGTGGACCACGACGCCCTGGACCCTCCTCGCCAACGTGGCGGTCGCGGTGCACCCCGACTTGGAGTACGGCGAGTACGAGCTCGAGGGCGTGCGCTACATCGCGGCCACCGCCCGCGCCGCCGACGTCAAGGTGCACGGGGCGCCGCTCACCACGGGGGCGCGGGTGGCAGGGTACCCCGGGCGCGATCTCGTCGGCAAACGCTACGTGCGCCCGCTCGAGGTCGTGCCGCTCCCCCAGGAGGGCCAGCGCGCGGTGATCGTCGCGGCGGCGTTCGTGTCGGCGGAGGACGGCACCGGCCTGGTCCACATGGCGCCCGCGTTCGGCGCCGACGACTACGCCGCCGCTCAGCAGTACGGCCTGGCGTTCGTGAACCCGGTCGCCCCCGACGGCACGTTCCAGGACACCCGCTGGCCCGAGATCAACGGCAAGCTCGTCACCGACAAGGCGACGAACCAGATGATCATCGAGCGGCTGAAACAGGAGGGGCGCTGGCTCGAGACGCGGCCGATCATGCACTCCTATCCGTTCTGCTGGCGGTGCGACTCGGCGCTCATCTATTATGCCCGCACCTCGTGGTTCGTGCGCACCACGGCGTATAAGGCGCGGCTCCTCGAGACCAATCGCGAGGTGGACTGGCACCCGCCCGAAGTGGGCACGGGCCGCTTCGGCGAGTGGCTCGAGAACAACGTGGACTGGGCGCTTTCGCGCGACCGCTACTGGGGCACGCCGCTCAACATCTGGGAGTGCGATCGCGACCGCGAGCACCGCGAGGTCATGGGCGCGTACGCGGAGCTCGCCGAGCGCTGGGGGAAGCCGCTCCCCGCCGGCTTCGATCCGCACAAGCCGCAGATCGACGGGTACACGTGGCGCTGTCGCCAGTGCGGCGGGACGATGCGCCGCGTGCCCGAAGTCATCGACGCCTGGTTCGACTCGGGCAGCATGCCGGTCGCGCAGTGGCACTATCCGTTCGAGCACCAGGCGGACTTCCCGGCCCATTTTCCCGCGGACTTCATCTGCGAGGGAGTGGACCAGACGCGCGGCTGGTTCTACTCGCTGCTCGCCATCGCCGTCGGCGTCTTCGACGCGCCGGCGTACAAGCACGTGATCGTGAACGAGCTCGTGCTCGACGCGGCCGGCCAGAAGATGTCGAAGAGCCGTGGCAACGTGGCGAACCCGTGGCAGGTGATCGAGGAGCACGGCGCCGATGCCGTGCGTCTCTACCTCCTGGGCCAGAGCCAGGTGTGGCTGCCCAAGCGCTTCGACGCGCGGCAGATCCCCGAGCTCGCCGGCGGGTTTCTCAATTCGGTGCGCAACACCTACAGCTTCTTCCAGCTCTACGCCGGCGACTGGCAGGCGGAGCCCACACCGCCGCCCTCTGAGAAGCGCCCCCTCGTGGATCGCTGGCTGGTCGCCCGCCTCGATCACGTGGTGGGTGCGGTGCGGCAGGCGTGGTCGAGCTACGACGTGACCGCGGGGGTGCGCGCCATCGTGGAGTTCGTCACCGACGACCTGTCCAACTGGTATGTGCGCGTCAACCGCCCGCGCTTCTGGGCTCCCGACCGCGCGGCCGACGACGCGGCGCTCGCCACGCTCTCCGAGGCGTTGGCGACGACGGCCCGCCTGCTCGGGCCACTCGCGCCGTTCCTGGCGGATTGGCTGCACCGCGCCCTGACCGGCGCCTCGGTGCACCTCGCGCGCTTTCCCGTGGACCAGGGGCGTCGGGCGCCCGAGCTGCTCACCGCCATGGACGCGATTCGCCGCTTGGCGTCCCTGGCGCGGGCGGCCCGCGAAGCCAAGAATCTCCGGGTCCGCCAGCCGGTCGCCCGCATCAAGGTGGCGGTCCCGGCGGCCGTGATGGGCCCGGTCTTGGCGGACCTGTTAGATATCCTGGTTGCCGAAGTCAACGCGAAGGCGGTGGAGGTCGTGGAATCGGACCACGAGCTCGTTTCCCTCCAGGGGAAGCCGAACTTCCGCGCGCTCGGCAAGCGCTACGGGAGGGAGACGCCCGGGGCGGCGGAGGCCGTGTTGCAGCTCACGGCGGACGCGCTGCGAACGTTGGAACGTGGGGAGCCCGTGCGGGCGGGGGCGTGGGAGTTCCGGCCGGAGGACGTGACCATCGAGCGGCAGGTGGCCAGCGACTGGCTCGTCGAGGCGGATGGCCCCTACGTGGTCGCGCTCGACCCGCACCTGACGCCGGATCTCATACAGGAGGGGCTGGCCCGCGAGGTGGTGAACCGGGTGCAGCGGCTGCGCAAAGAGGCCGACTACGCCTACACCACGCGGATCGAGCTCAGCATCGCCGGGGCGGACGACGTGGTCGCGGCGACCGCGGCCTATCAGGGGTATGTGGAAGGAGAAACCCTGGCGCGGCGCACCGTGCTGGGCAGCGTATTCGACGAAGCCGACATTACGCGCGCGGTGGAGATCGAGGGACGGCCGGTGACCATCGCGCTCAGACGACACGACGGACGAAAGGGCGGGACCCGATAATGCCGACGAAATCCAAGGCCAAGGGCGGCCTCAGCAAGAAGCAGCTCCAGCACCTCGAGAAGCGGCTGCTCGAGGAGCGGGCCCGCGTGATGAAGGAGCTCGGCCACTACGGCGAGTCCTTCAACTCCAGCCTGCAGGCGTCCGACGGGGACCTCTCCAGCTACTCGTTCCACATGGCCGACCAGGGCACGGACGCGATGGAGCGCGAGAAGGCGTTCCTGTTCGCGTCGCAGGAAGGGCGCTACCTCTGGCATGTGAACGAAGCGCTGCGGCGCCTGTACCAGACCCCCGAGAAGTTCGGCAAGTGCGAGCAGTGCGGCGAGGACATCGGCTTCGACCGCCTCGACGCCCTGCCGCACGCGCGTCTCTGCATCAAGTGCAAGGCGGAAGAGGAAGATGGCAAGCGGCGCTGACCGGCGGCTGTTCTGGGGGACCGCCGCCGGCGTCGTCGCGCTGGACATCGTCACCAAGATCGTCGCCGTGGCGACGCTGGCGCGCCGCCCCCTCGAGCTCGTGAGCGACTACGTCGTGCTCCGGCTCGTGTACAACCGCGGCGCCGCGTTCGGGTTGGACCTGGGCGACGCCTCCCGCTGGATCTTCCTCGGCCTCGCGATCGTGGCGCTCGTGGTGCTGGGCCTGATGGTGCGGGCGACGCGCGCCGGGGACAAGATCCGCCTGCTCGCGCTGGCGCTCGTCTGTGGCGGGGCGTTCGGCAATGTCATTGACCGCCTGCGCAGCGCGCAGGGCGTCGTGGATTTCATCGAAGTCGGCATCGGTCGGTACCGCTGGCCCACCTTCAACGTCGCCGACTCGGCGATCACCGTGGGCGCCGTCGCGCTCGCCATCTCCCTGTGGCTCGAGGGGCGGGCGCACGAACGTGCGAAGGAGGCCGGGACGGCCGCCCCGTGACGCGCGCGGCGACCCTCGCCCCCTCCCGGATCGTTTTCTGCGTCGCGGTCCCCGCGACCGAGCGCCTCGACCGCTTCCTCGCCGATCAGCTCGCCCTCTCCCGCACCCAGGCCGCCCGTCTCATCGCCGACAAGCGCGTCACCGCCGCGGGCCGCCCGTTGCGCGCCTCGGCGCTGCTCGAGCGCGGCGCCGAAGTCAGCGTCGAGTTTCCTCCTGAGGCGCCGCCGCGCACATATGCACCGGTCACCCCGCCGCAGGCGGGCGTGGGGGGGGGGGTGCGCTTCGTGTACGAGGACGAGCACCTCGCGGTGCTCGACAAGCCCGCGGGCCTCGTCGTGCACCCGGGGCCGGGCCACTGGGACGACACGCTGGTCAACGTGCTGGTGGGACGGGGCACGCCGCTGTCGACGGGGGGAGGGAGCGCGCCGGGCGAGGGCCGGCCCGGCATCGTGCATCGCCTCGACAAGGACACGTCGGGGCTGCTGCTCGTCGCCAAGACCGATCTCGCGCACCGCCGCCTCGCGCGCGCCATCGAGCAGCGGCGCGTCGAGCGTCGCTACGCGGCGCTCGCGTGGGGGCATTTTGCCAAGAGTCCCGTCGAGATCACCGCGCCGATCGACCGCCACCCCGAGGACCGCAAGCGCATGACCGTGAAGGCGGGCGGGCGCCACGCGGTCAGCTACGTGACCGTCGTCGCGCGCTTCGCCCAGACCGACCTGCTGCGCGTCACGCTGGGCACGGGACGCACGCATCAGATCCGTGTGCACCTGGGCCACGTGGGCCACCCCGTCGTCGGCGACCGCGAGTACGCCTTCGGCGGCAGTCGCCGCGTCACGGCGGCGGAGCGGCGCGACGCGGAGCGGCTCGAGGCGCTCGCGCCGCGGCAGCTCTTGCACGCGGCGGCGCTCACGTTTGCGCATCCGGTCACGGGCGAGCGGCTCGCGCTGCAATCGGAATGGCCTGCGGACTTGCGCGCGGCGCTGGCCGCAGCGTCCGCTGATCCTAACTTGCTTGCTGAAGCCAACCCCTTGCAGTATCTTCGCTTCTTCGCATCCGATGGGTGACGCGCAGGTCGTTCGGCTGCTCGTGTTCCGGGTGGGAAGCCTGACCTGCGCCGCCGCGGCGGAGGTCGTGCGGGAGATCCTGCCCCGGTTGGACACGACCCGCATTCCGGGGGCGCCGCCCGTCGTAGCGGGTCTGGTCAACGTCCGCGGCACCCTGGTGACCGTGGTGGAAGGTTGGAAAGCCCTGGGGCAGCCCGAGCCGGCCGCGCGGACTGAGGGGGGGACGACGGTGCTCCTCCAGATCGGCGGCGGGCAGAAGACCATCGGCTTCACCGTGGACGAAGTGGTGGACATGCTGGCGGTGGCCGAGGAGACGCTCGAGCCGCGACAGGCGCTGCCGGGGCTCGACCCCAAGCTGGTGCGCGCGGTGGGGCGTCGGCGGGATCAGCTGTTCGTAGTGCTGGACACCGACGCGCTGCTGGGCCCAGTGCTGACGACTTAGGGAGGCGCCGTGAGCCACAGCGTGCTCGTCTGCGACGATGCGATCTTCATGCGCACGATGATCAGCGACATCCTGGCGCAGGCCGGGTTCGAGGTCGTCGGCGAGGCGGAGACCGGCGTGCAGGCGGTGGACAAGTACAAGCAGCTCAAGCCCGACCTGGTGACGATGGACATCGTCATGCCCGACATGGGCGGGATCGATGCCGTCCGCGAGATCACCAAATTCGACCCCGACGCGAAAATCCTGATGTGCAGCGCCATGGGGCAGCAGGCGCTGGTGGTCGAAGCCATCCAGGCCGGCGCCAAGGATTTCGTCGTCAAGCCCTTCCAGCCCTCGCGCGTCCTCGAGGCGGTCCAGCGCGTCCTGGGGTAGGGCGTGGACCTGTCCCAGTACGCCGAGCTGTTCCTGGCCGAGAGCCGGGAGCATCTGAGCGCGTGCAACCAGCTGTTGCTCGAGTGGGAGCGCCACCCGGCGGCTCCCGAGCCGGTCGGCGGCATCTTCCGCGCCGTGCACACGGTGAAAGGCATGGCGGCGACGATGGGCTATGCCCGCGTGGCCGACCTCGCCCACCGCATGGAAAACCTCCTCGACCACCTGCGGCGGGGGGCCGCGGGCCGGCGCGCCGGCGACGACGTCCTCCAGCTGCTCTTCCGCGCCACCGACGCGCTCGAAAAAGCGATCCAGGTCTCGGCGGCGGGCCGCGAGCAGGACGCCGACGTGGTGGGGATCGTGGCCGAGCTGGACCGCGCCGTGCAGCGGTTCGCGCCGGACACCGCGCCGCGGCACGCCCCGCCGTCACCGCCGTCACCGCCGTCACCGCCGCCGGAAGTCTCCGCGCCGGTCGTGGGGCCGGGCCGGCGCGTGCGGGTGACGCTGCGGCCGGAGGCGCCGCTCAAGGGGCCGCGCGCGCTGATCGTGCTGAAGCGCGCGGCGGGGCTGGGTACGGTGTCGCAGGTGCAGCCGCAACCGGCGGCGCTTGAGGCGGAGGACTTCGAAGGCCAGTTCTCCTTCTGGCTCGCCGGGCCGGCCCCCGCCGACCTCGTCGTGGCGACGCTCGCGGCCGCGGGCGACGTCGAGGAGGTGCGGGTCGACGACGACGCGGCGCCGGTCGCGCGGGCCGAGACCGGTGCGCCGCTCGAGTCGGGCAAGGCGCGGCACATCCGGGTGGACCTGCGGCGGCTCGACGCGCTCATGGACCAGATCGGCGAGCTGGTCACGGCGCGTGGGCGGCTGAACCAGCTGGCGGCGGAGCGCCGCGACCCCATGATCGACGACCTCGCGATTCAGATCTCGCGGCTGTCGGCGGACCTGCAGGCCGAGATCATCCAGGCCCGGATGACGCCGGTGTGGCAGGTGTTCGACCGCTTCCCGCGCCTGGTGCGCGACCTGGCGCGCGACCTCGGCAAGCCGGTCGCGTTCCGGGTCGAGGGGAAGGAGATCGAGCTCGACCGGGCGATCCTCGACGAGCTGGGGGACCCGCTCGTGCACCTGCTGCGCAACGCGGTGGATCACGGCCTCGAGACGCCGGCCGACCGGCGTCGCGCGGGGAAGAAGCCCGAGGGGGAGATCGTGCTGGCGGCGGTGCGCGAGCGGGCCAGCGTGGCGATCAGCATCGCCGACGACGGGCGCGGCATCGACCGCGCGCGCATCCTCGCCAAGGCCCAGGCCGAGGGACTGCTCGACGCGCACGTCGAGACGTTGAGCGACGACCAGCTGCTGCGCGTGCTGGCGCGGCCGGGGTTCTCGACGGCCGCGGCGGTGACGAGCGTGTCGGGGCGCGGCGTCGGGATCGACGTGGCGATGACGAAGATCCGCGCGCTGGGCGGAACGATCGACATCCGCACCGAGGTGGGGAAGGGGACCACGTTCGTGTTGCGGCTGCCGGTGACGCTGGCGATCGTGCGCGCGTTGATCGCGGCGGTGGGGCGCGAGCGTTACGCGTTGCCGCTGACCTACGTCGCCGAGACGGTCGAGTTCGGCGTGGTGCCGATCACGACGGTGGAAGGCCGCGAGGCGATGGTGCTGCGGGATCGGGTGGTGCCGCTCGTCCACCTGCGTCAGCTGCTCGGCGTCAACGGGGATCAGCCGCCGGCGCGGCGGCCGGTCATCGTGATCGAGATGGGGGAGCGGCGCACGGGCCTCATCGTGGACGGGATGCTGGGACAGCAGGAGATCGTGGTGAAGGCCTTCGACGCGCCGCGCGGCACGCTGCCGGTGTTCAGCGGCGCGACGATCATGGGGGACGGCGTGCCGGCGCTGATCCTCGACGCCGGCGGGCTGCTGTAGGGAGGGGGGGCATGGAAGACGTCCGCGACCTGAAAGAGCTGCAGATCGACGCCCTGCGCGAGGTGGCCAACATCGGCGCCGGCCACGCCGCCACGGCGCTCTCGCAGATGACCAACCGGCGCATCATGATCAGCGTGCCGCGCATCAACATCGCGCGCCTCGAGGAGGTGCCCGACCTCCTCGGCAACCCGCAGGACGTCGTCGCCGCGGTGCTGATGCACATGCTCGGCGATTTGACGGGCCGCACGCTGCTCCTGTTCCCCGAGCGCGTCGGCCGCCGCCTGTGCGACATGCTGCTGCGGCGCGCGCCCGGCAGCACCGGGGCGTTCGACGCCATCGAGCAGTCGGCGCTCAAGGAGGCGGGCAATATCCTCTCCGGCGCGTACATGAACGCGCTCTCCGATTTCATGGGGATGCTGCTGCTGCCGTCGGTGCCCAGTCTCGTCGTGGACCTCTCCGCGGCCGTGCTCACGACCACCTACCTCAACTTCGGCCACGACCGCGACTTCGTGTTCTGCGTGGAGACGGAGTTCCACATCGATTCCGAGGAAGGGCTGCGGGGGCATTTCCTGCTCCTGCCGGATCTGGCCTCGCTCAGGGCCATCTTTGACGCGATCCGCGTAACCTGACCCGTGACGGCGCCGGCGCTCTCCGAACGCGACCTCGCCGTCCTCCGGTCCTTCGCTCGCCGGATCGATGCTTCGGACGCCGGGGCGCACAACAACCTCGGGGTCCTCTACTACCAGAAGGGCCTCGTCCCCGAGGCCATCCAGGAATTCACGCGGGCGCTGGAGCTCGACCCGAAGATGCAGGTCGCCCAGCGCAACCTGGAGATCGCCTACCACCACACCGGCTTCTACGACCGACGTGTGGCGGAGCTCAAGGAGCGGCTGCGCGCCGCCCCCGACGAGCGCGACGCGCGCTGGGAGCTGGGCCGCGCCTATGCGATCCTCGGCCAGTACGACCAGGCCGTCGAGGAGTTCGAGGAGCTCCTCGTGCACGCGCCCAAGGACGTGGCCGCCATCATCCAGCTCGGGCTCGCCGAGAAGAACCGCGGCCGCCCCGAGGTGGCGACGGAGTGGTTCCTGCGCGCCCAGGAGCTGGAGCCGGCCTCGACCGTGGTGCAATTCTATCTGGGGGAGATCTACTACAACCGCGGGCTCAACGACGCCGCCCTCGCGGCGCTGCAGCGCGCCGTGCAGCTCAACCCCGACAACGCCAACGCCCATTACCTCATGGCGTTCGTCCTCGGCGACATGGGACGCCATCAGGATGCGCGCGCCGCCTCCAAGCGCGCCATCGCGCTGAACCCCCCGCTCGCGCGCGCCCAGACCAACCTCTCGCTCGAGCGCTACAATGCCGAGCGCCAGAGCCAGCAGCAGCGCCTGCGCGAGCAACCGGAGCCGCAGATCGCCGAAGGCAGCGCGCTCGCCCACTACAACCTCGGGCTCGCGTTTCGCCAGAAGGGCTACTACGTCGAGGCCCAGCGCGAGTACCGCCTCGCCCTGGAGCGGGGCGAGGACCGGCGGCTCGTGCTCCAGGCGATGGCCGAGGTCGACCTCCTGCGCCGCGACTTCGCCGCCGCGCTCGAGCTGTACGAGACCCTGATCCGGGAAGTCCCCGACTCCCCGAAGCTGTGGAACGAGCGTGGGGTGGTGCTGCACCAGATGGGGCGCACGGCGGACGCGCTCGTCGCCTACCGCCAGGCCGTGGAGGCGGACGCCGAGTACGGCATCGCGTGGAACAACGTGGGCGTGGTCCTCGCCCACCAGGGCGAGACCGAGAACGCCATCGAGGCGTTCCGCACGGCGCTGCGGCAGCAGTCGGCGTTCGCCGCCGCCCGGCTCAACCTCGCCCTGCTGCTCTTCCACCTGCGGCGCTTCCAGCTGTCGCTCGAGGCGTACCGCCAGGTGCTGGCCGAGAAGCCGGACTCGGCGCCCGCGTGGAACGGCGTCGGGCTGGTGCTCGTCGAGCTCAAGCGGTTCCAGGACGCGCGCAACGCCTTCGTGCGCGCGGTGGAAGCGGACCCGAATCACGCCGGCGCGCATTACAACCTCAGCTTCACGCTGTCCAACCTGGGCGACTTCGACGGCGCCCTGCGGGCCACCAAGCGGGCGCTCGAGCTGGATCCCTACTACGTCACGCAGAAGTTCGTGCTGACCATCGACCTGCAGTTCGAGGAGGGGATGATCGGCGTCGTCCCCGAGATCTCCGCCGACGTCACAACGGAGACGATCGGCACCGACTTCGCGTTCGATCAGCGGCTCCTCGACAACATCTTCCAGGAGCTCGCCCCACCGCCCTCCCTGGCCGCCGGCCTCGCGGAAAAAAAACCCAAGGACGAGGCCCTCGCCCTCGCCCGCGATTACGTCAGCAAGGGCCTGCTCGACCTCGCCGTGGCCGAGGCCGCGCGCGCCACCCAGCGCGGCGCCGATCCCGCCGACGCGGCCACCCTCATCGGCGACATCTACGCGCGCCGCGGCCTGCACGGGGAAGCCCTGGACCGCTACCGCGAGGCGCGCACCCAGGACGCGGCCCGGACCGACGCGCGGCTCGGGGAAGTGAAGTCCCTGCTCGCCCTGCGGCGGCACGAAGAAGCGCGCGGCCTCACGGAAGAGTTGCTGCAGCTCGCGCCCGAGGACGTGGAAGCGCTCGTCGCCGCCGCGCGCGCCCGCGCCGCCGCGGGCGACGCCGCGGGAGCGCTCACCGCCCTCCAGGAGGCGCAGCGGCGCGCCCCTGGCCGCGCCGATCTCCACAAGCTGCAAGGCGACGTGGCGTTGAAGGTCGGCGACCGGCGCGGCGCGCTCGCCGCCTATGGCGCCGCCTTGGAGCTCGACCCGCGCTACGTGCAGGTGTGGCTCGAGCTGGGGCGCCTCCACGAGCAGAAAGAGGAATGGGAGGACGCGCAACGGGCGTACGAACAGGCCCTCGATCAGCTCCCCACCTTCCACGAAGCCGCGATGGCGCTGGCGGACCTGCTGCGCCGCACCGGGCGCGCCCGGGCCGCGATCATCCGCCTCGCGAACCTGCTCGAGCAGGACCCCTACGACCTCGACGCCCTGCTGCTGCTGGGGCGCGCCCTGCTCGACGACAAGCGCACCGATGCGGCGGTCGAGGCGTTCCGCCGCATCCTCAAGTTCGACCCCGAGCACATCGGCGCGCTGTTCCACCTCGGCGTGGCGCTGGCGCGGGTGCATCGCTACGCCGAGGCGGTGGAGGCGTGGGAGCGGGTCACGCGCATCGAGCCGGGCGGGCCGTTCGCGCAGCGCGCGCGCATGCATGCGCGCACCGCGCTCGACCTCCAGCACATCTTCGCCTCGGACGCGGCGTAGCCATGGCGATCGAAGGCCCGCTCCGCGAGCTCGGTATCCACGACGTCTTCCAGCTCCTCGACTTGAGCCGGAAGACGGGGATGCTGCGCGTCACCTCCGAGCTGCGGCACAACGCCGGGACCATCTCCTTCGAGGACGGCGCGATCATTTACGCCGAGATCCGCAGCAATCCGCACCCGCTCGGCGCGCTGCTGCTGCGCACCGGCAAGATCGCCGAAGCGGACCTGGAGCGCGCGCGCGACATGCAGCAGCGCCAGGGCGACCAGCGGCGGCTCGGCGAAATCCTCGTCGACCTGGGCGCCTTGAGCCCGCGCGAGCTGCAGCGGCAGGTCCGCTTCCAGATCGAGGAAGTCGTCTTCGAGGTGATGAGCTGGCGCGAGGGCTACTTCTCCTTCACCGAAGGCCCGAACACCGAGGTCCCCGCCGAAGCCACGGTGCGCATTCCCACGGAGGCCCTCCTCATGGAGGGGGCGCGACGCATCGACGAGTGGGCACGCATCGAGAAGCGCGTGCCGCACCTCGGGGTCGTCGCCGTGTTCGCGCCCGCCGACGAGAGCGCGGCCGGGGACTTGGACCTCCTGCCGCCCGAGTGGGAAGTGCTGGCGACCATCGACGGCGCGCGCGACATCCGGGCCATCGCCCAGGCGCTGGGGCGCTCGGACTTCGACGTCGCGAAGACGCTGTTCGGCCTGGAAAGCGCGGGGCTGATCACCCTCGTGGACCCCGGGCAGCAACCGCGGCCCCGCGGCGCTGCGGGGGACGCCGCGACGCTCGTCGCCCAGGCGGAGGACGCCCTGCGGCGTCGCGACTTCGAGCGCGCCCGCGCCGCGGCCGAGCAGGCCGCCGCCATCCAGCCCCACGATGCGGCCGTGCACCTCGTCCTGGGAAAAATCCACGCGGGCGCGGGCCGCCCCGCCGACGCCGTCGAGGAGCTGCGCCGCGCTCAGCGGCTCGACCCGTTGCTGCCCGCCGCCTATCGTCTGTGCGGCTTCGCGCTCATCGCGGTGGGCCGCTTCGCGGAGGCGATCGAGCAGTGGGAGCAGTGGGAGCGCCTCGCCCCCCGCGCGGAGGAGGAGATGGCGCAGGCGGACGTGGTTCGCCAGGCGCGGGCGGCGGCGCAGGTGCTCGGGGGGACCGGGACGACCGTGGGGAACAAGGGCCATGGTTGACGAGGTCAAGGCGCTCTCCGCGCAGCTCGCGCAGGAGCCGCAGAGCCTGGTGTTCCTGCGGCTCGGCGAGCTGCTGCGCCAGCGCCGCCAGCTCGACGCGGCCCAGCGCGTCGCGCTGCTCGGCTTGGAGCGCCACCCGCACCTCGCCGACGCCCACGACCTCTACGCGCGGATTCTCGCCGACCGCCACGACTACGAGCGCGCCTTCGATGAATGGGACATGACCCTGCGCATCGCGCCCGAGCACACCGGAGCGATGAAGGGCCTCGCCTTCCTCTATTTCAAGGTCGGCGATCTGGCCCAGGCGGAGTCGCACCTCAAGGCGGCCAAGAAGGTCACGCCGGACGATTTCACGATCGAGCAGGCGCTGGCGATGGTCCGCGGTGGCGCCGAGCCGGCGCCGCCTGTCCCCGTTGCGCCTCCGCCCGCCCCGGACGAAGCGGAAGCCAAGCCGCTCGCGGAGTCCCGGGTCTTCGCGGGCCTCGAGGGCGCCGAGGAAGGCCTCCTCCTCCTCGACGCGGCGGGCCTGGTGCTTGGTGGCGGATTGCGGAGCCCGACCGGCGACGATGTGACCGAGGCGGTGGCGGCGTACCTGGCGGGCGTCTCGCAGGAGGCCGCCCGTACCGCCAAGCTCCTGGGGCTCGGCGCCTGGCGCGGCCTGTCCGCCGAAGGCCGGCAGGGCCACGTGCACCTCGTGCCGCCGACCGGCGACTCACTGCTCCTGGTGCTGCGCGACCGGTCCGTCCCGCTGGGACGTCTCGCGATCGTGGCGCAGCGCGCGGCCCAGGCCGCGCGGCACTGGCTGGAGCGGCAGCAATGACCGCGGCGAGCTTCGCCCAGGCGCTCGACCAGATTACGCGCGTACCGGGCGTGCGCGGCGCGATGCTCGTCGCCGGGGACGACGGGCTCGTCGTCGCCGAGCACCTGATGGAAGGGATCCGCGGTCCGGCGGTGGCGGCCCTCGCGGCGAGCCTGGCGACGCGCTTGCGCCGCGCGATGCAGGCGGCGGGCACCGGCGCCGGACACTTCTGGCAGCTGCTCTGCGAGCGCGGCGGGCTGCTGGTCGTGCCGGGGGCCTCGGGGATCCTCGTCGTCGCAATCACCGCGCCGGACGTGAACGCCGGGCTCGTGCGGCTCGAGCTGCTGCGGGCGGCGGAGGCCGTCGGATGACCGTGCGCGCGGTGGAGTCCTGGACGCTACAGCCGCTCACCGACTACGTGCACGAGGCGGGGGCGCGGCTCGTGCTGTTGATGACGCCGGCGGGGCAGGTCCTCGCCCAATTCGGATTCACTCGCGCCGTGGACGTGATGGCCGCGGCGGCCTTGGGGGCCGCGATCATGGCCACGACGACGGAGCTGGCGCGGCAGCTGGGGCAGCCGCCGTTCGCCGCGCTGAACCACCAGGGCCAGCGGCACGGCATTTTCTTGTCGGGATTGACGACGGGGCGCGGAGCGCTGGTCGTGCTCGCGGTCTACGATCTCGATGTTTCGTCGCTCGGCTTGGTGCAGTTATTCTTCGAGCAGCTCGTGACCGACCTGCGGGCGGGGAGCCCGCGGGAAGGTGTTCCCAAGCAGGTGCTGGCGGCCGACTTCGAGCGCGAGCTGAACGAAAGCCTCAGCACGCTCTTCGGGAGATAACGAGTGTCCCTGGTCAACTTCACGGCGCGCGAGATCACGTGCAAGATCGTCTACTACGGCCCGGGACGGTCCGGGAAGACGACCAACCTGCACTACGTCTACGGCCGCGTCCCCGAGAGCCGCCGGGGACGGATGGTCTCGCTCGCCACCCAGACGGACCGGACGCTGTTCTTCGACTTCCTCCCGATCGACCTCGGTCAGATCTCGGGCTTCACGACCCGCTTCCAACTGTACACGGTGCCGGGGCAGGTCTACTACAACGCCACCCGTCGCCTGGTGCTGCAGGGGGCCGACGGCGTGGTGTTCGTCGCCGACAGCCAGGCCCGCCAGCTCGACGAAAACATCGAGAGCCTGCAGAACCTGCAGGCCAACCTCCTCGACCACGGGGTGGACATCCGGGGGATGCCGCTGGTGCTGCAGTACAACAAGCAGGACTTGCCGCGCGAGCTGATCCTCACGTCGGCCGATCTCGACGACGCCTTGAACTTCCGCAGCCTCCCCAGCTTCCCGGCCGACGCGCTGCACGGCGTGGGGGTGTTCGAGACGCTGAAGAGCATCTCGGAGCAGGTGCTGAAACGCCTTTCACAGGGGACGACGGCGTGACCACGGCGCTGAACCCCAAGTTCACCTTCGACTCGTTCGTCGTGGGGGCGGCGAACCGCCTCGCGGTGACCGCGGCGCGCACCGTGGTCGAGAACCCGGGATCGGCGTACAATCCGCTCTTCATCTACAGCGGGTCCGGCCTCGGGAAGACGCACCTCCTCATGGCCATCGGTTCGCAGGCCAAGAAGGTCGCGCCCGGCTTCAACATCGAGTACTTGACCCTCGACGAGTACGTCGAGGCCTTCCACGCGGCGATCGCGGCGGGGCAGGGGGACGCGTTCCGGCGGCGCTTCCAGAACGTCGACGTGCTGCTCGTCGACGACGTGCAGTTCCTGACCGGCCGGGCCGAGATGCAGACGGAGCTGCTGCGGCTGACGGAGGTGCTCCAGGGCACCGGCCACCAGATCGTGCTCACCTGCGACCGCCCGCCCGGCGAGATCGCGGCCCTCGACGAGCGCCTGATCTCGCGCTTCTCCGGTGGGCTGGTCGTCGACATGGGCGTGCCCGACTACGAGACCCGGGTGGCGATCTTGCGCCGCAAGGCGGAGGAGCGCGGCGCCGCCTTCCAGCCGGGCGTGTTGGAGACGGTCGCGGGGGCGGACTTCGTCAACGTCCGCGAGCTCATGGGGGCCTTGAACCGGCTGATCGCCTACCAGGCGGTGAATGAAACGCCGATCAACGCCGAGGCGGCGAAACAAGTGCTGGGCCTCGCGTCGGTCGCCGCCGCGACGGGGGGGGGCTCCGCGGATGAGTTCGCCCAGTTCGTGAGCGACGTGACCGTCACGGTTGGCAAGGCGGTGGAGGCGTGGCGGTCGCGCGTCGCCGAGGCGATCCTGCGGTGGGAGGGTGAGGGCTACCGCACGCACCGGCTCGAAGCGCTGCTCGAGCGGGACGCGCCCGCGGCCGTGGACGAGGCGATCACCTCGTTCGTCAAGGACGTCGAGCGGCTCAAGGCGCTCGAGACCGAGGTGGCGGCGCTCGACCCGCAGGCCGCGGGGCAGAGCATCTTCCGCGACCCCGAGCACATGCCCGAAGCCGAGGAGGCCGCCGCCCGCGTGCGCGAAGGCGCCGGACCGCCCCCCGCCCCGTCGCCCGCGTTTCCCTTGGCGCAGTTCGCCGCCGGCGCGTCCAACCAGATGGCGATGAGCGCCGTCGCGGCCGTGCTTGCCCAGCCGGGGAAGAAGTACAACCCGCTGCTGCTCGTGGGCCGGAGCGGCCTCGGGAAGACGCACCTGCTCAACGCCGTGGGGCTCGAGCTCGCGCAGCGGCGCGGCGCGATCGTCGCCTGTCTCTCCACCCAGGACTTCGTCGACGAGCTCATCGCGGCGATCGACGGGAACCGCATGGACTGGTGGCGCGCCCGCTACCGGCGCGCCACGGCGCTGCTGCTCGACGACATTCACCTCCTGGCGGGGAAGGAGCGCACCCAGGAGGAGTTGTTCAACCTCTTCAACCTGTTCCTCGATCAGGAGCGGCAGCTCGTCTTCACGGCGCCGACGCCGCCGGGCGCGTTCCAGGGCATCGAGCCGCGGATCGCGTCCCGCCTGGGGAGCGGCCTCGTCGCCGAGCTGACCGAGCCCGATCGCGACGTGCGCCGGGGGGTGGCCGAGCGCCTGCTCGTGCAGCTGCACCAGCCGACGGAGGCGGCGCTGCTCGATTACCTGGCGGACCGCCCGGTCGATTCCGTCCGCGCGCTCACCACCCTGGTGCAGCGGGTGGTGGGCGCCGCGACGGCGAAGGAGCAGCCGCTCAGCGCGGGTCTGGCGCGCGAGGAGCTGGAGGGCCAGGCCCCGGTCGGGGAGCGCCGCCGCACCTCGGGGTTCCGCACCAGCGGCATCGTCGTCTCGAGCGCCGGCGGCGTCCGCAGCCGCGAGAAGATGGTGTGGGATTGGCCCGAGCCGTCCGACCGCGTGCTCGAGGAGTCGCGCTGATGGCCATCAAGGGCTCGCTCAAGGAGGCCTCGCTCCCCGACGTGCTCCAGCTCCTGGCCCTGGGGCAGAAGACGGGGTGTCTCTCGATCGCCGACCGCTCGAACTTCGGCTACATCTACTTCGACCGCGGCCGCATCTGCTACGCGTCGATCGTCAACCGGCGCGACCGGCTCGGCGACATCCTCGTCAAGAACACCAAGATCAGTCAAGAGCAGCTCGATGCCGCCATCGCGCGGCAGAGCAAGCAGCGCGACAAAAAGCTGGGCGAGCTGCTGGTGGCGATGGGGACCATCACGCAGCCCGAGCTCGAACGCTACATGCGCGTGCAGATCGAGGAGGCGGTGTACTACCTCTTCACGTGGACGCAGGGCACTTTCAATTTCGAAACCGATGTCCGCCCGGAGCAGCAGGACTTCCTCGTCTCGATCAACCCCGAGTCGCTGCTGCTCGAGGGCGCCCGCCGCGTGGACGAGTGGTCGCTGATCGAGAAGAAGATCCCCTCGTTCGATCTCCTCTTCATCGTGGACAAGGACCGCCTCGCGATCAGCGAGTCCACGATGACCGAGACGCAACAGCGGCTGCTCCCGCTCCTCACCGGCACGCGCGACATCCACCAGCTCATCGAGGACTCCGGGCTCGGCGAGTTCGAGGTGGGCAAGGCGCTGTATGGGCTGATCACGGCGGGGTTCCTGCACCGCGCCGGCAAGACGGCCTCTCCCGAGGACTCGCGCATGACCGACGCGCGCGTCGAAGAGCACCGCAACCTCGGCGTCGCGTTTTACAAGACGGGTATGCTCGATGAGGCGGCCCGCGAGTTCCGGCGCGTCGCCGAGCTGCGCTCCGGCGACGCCAACGCCTTGTTCTACATCGGCCTCGTGGCGCTGAAGCAGGCGCGCTGGCGCGAGGCGATGGAAGCGCTGCGGCTCGCGGCGGAGAAGGGCGGCAGCCGCCCCGCCGTGCTCCACAACCTGGGCTACGCCTACGAGCAGCTGGGGCGCCTCGACGAGGCCGAGGCCGCCTACGGCGAAGCAGCGACGCGGGCGCGCACTGATCCGCGCGTGTACCTGGGCTGGGGCGTCGCCGCGCTCAAGCGCGGGGATCTGGTGAGCGCCGGCGGCCGGCTCGACCGGGCGAAAGAGCTGTTCGGCGACAAGGTCCCCGCGGTGTGGTACTGGGCCCGCGCCCTCGCGTCGGCCGCCGCCGGGGAGTTCGAGCAGGCGGAGGAGCTGGCGCGGGGCGCGGCGGCGGCGCACCCCGCCAGCGCCGTGTTGCGCAACAACCTCGCCGTCCTGCACGAGCTCGGCGGCGACCTCGGCCAGGCGGAGGAGCTGGTGCGCGCGGCGCTCAGGGACGAGCCCTCCCAACCCCAGCTGTCCAAGAACCTCGGCGATCTCTGCTACCGCGCCTCGCGCTACGACGAGGCGTGGGAGGCCTACAGCCGGGCCGTCGAGCTCGCCCCGGACCTGGGCGACGATGTCTACTTCAAGCTCGGCAACATCGCGTACAAGCGGAACGACCGCGAGCTCGCGGCCCGGCTGTGGCGGCGGGCGCTCGAGCTCAACCCCGGCCACGAGCTCGTCAAGTCCAATCTGGAAACCCTGAGTGCCTTGTCGTGACGGCGCAGCAGGACGACCCGTCGTTCAAGGCGCTCACCCAGAAGATCTCGCGCACCCGGGGGATCGGCTGCGAGTCGTATAAGGAGAAGTGCCTGAAGCGGCGCATCGCGGTCCGCATGCGCGCGCGCGGCGTCCACAGCTACGACGACTACAGCAAGCTGCTCGACGAAGACGCCCACGAGTACGACCAGCTGCTCGACGCGCTCACCATCAACGTCACCAAGTTCTATCGCAACGCGGAAACGTGGGCCGCGCTGCTGCGCCCCTACCTCGTCGACTTGTGGCGGGCGCGCCGGGGACGCGTGCGCGCGTGGTCGGCGGGGTGCGCCTCGGGGGAGGAGCCGTACTCGATCGCCGTCGCGATCGCGGAAGCGGCGCGCGCGTGCGGGGAGACGCCGCCGTGGTCGCACGCCCGCGTGGATGCCTCCGACATCGACCGCGAGAGCCTGGAGCGCACCGCCGCCGCCGAGTACCCCGAGGTGACGTTCTCCGAGATGCCGAAGGACCTGCTGCGCCGCTACTTCACCGCGGACGCCCCGCGACGGCCGGTCCCGGAGATCCGCCGGCTCGTACGCGTGCTGCGCCACGACCTCACGCGTGAGCGCCCTCCCGATCCGCCCTACGACCTGATCGTCTGCCGCAACGTCGTCATCTACTTCGACCGGCCGATGCAGGAGCGGCTGTTCCTCACCTTCGCCGAGGCGCTGACGCCCGGCGGGTTGCTGCTGCTCGGCAAGGTCGAAACCCTGTTCGGGACGGCGCGCGAGCGGCTCGCGCTCGAAGACCCCCGCGAGCGGATCTACCGGAGGCCGGCGTGAGTCCGGCTCCCGCTCCGGCGGCGCGGGAGCGGATCGTGAAGGTCGCCGACTGGGCGGCGGATCGGGCTGACGCCGTCATCGTCACCCTGGGGCTCGGCTCGTGCGTGGCGATCATGCTCTACGATCCCGCGGCCCGGGCCGGCGCGATGGCCCACGTCCTGCTGCCGTCCAAGAGTTTGGCGCACGACGCCCAGAACCCCGCGAAGTTTCCGGAGACGGCCGTCCCTCTGCTCATCGAGCGGCTCGGCGCCCTCGGCGCGGATCGTCGCCGGCTCGTCGCCAAGCTCGCCGGCGGCGCCTCGATGTTCGCCGCCCTGATGACGCCGGGGACGCTGCAGATGGGCGAGCGCAACATCGTCGCGGCGCGCAACGCCTTGCGCGTGGCTTCGATCCCGATCCAGCGCGAAGCGGTGGGGGGGGATCAGGGCCGCTCGGTTCGGTTCCACCTCGCCGACGGCCGCGTCGAGATCCGCGCGGTGGGCCGCGATGTCGAAGTCATCTGAGGGCAAGCCCACCGTCCTCGTGGTGGACGACAGCGCCTTGATGCGCCGCGTCCTCGCCGACGTGCTGGGCGGCACCGGCGGCGAGGGGCCGTTCCGGGTGATCGCCACCGCCCGCGACGGGTTCGACGCCGTCCGCAAGGTCCACCAGTTCGATCCCGCTGTCGTCACGATGGACCTCGAGATGCCGGAGCTCGACGGCCTCGGTGCCATCGGGTACATCATGTCGGAGTCGCCGCGACCGATCGTCGTCGTGAGCGCCCACGCCGGGCCCGGCACCGCCGCGGCGATCCGCGCCCTGGAGCTCGGCGCCGTCGAAATCGTCGCCAAGCCCGAGAACGCCACGAAGGAGGCGCTGCGCGGGCTTGCGCCGCGCCTCCAGGAGGCCGTACGGGCCGCGCTGGCCGCGGACATCTCGCGGGTGTCGGTCCTGGCGCGACCGCCGCTGCCGGTGCGCCACGCGCCGGAGTTGGGGCTGCGGCCGCGGGCGCGCTATGCCGTCGCGATCGCCGCCTCGACGGGCGGGCCGCGTGCCCTCGCCGACCTCGTGCCCTCGTTGCCGACGGGGCGCGGCGCCGCCGTGCTCATCGTCCAACACATGCCGCCCATGTTCACCCGGAGCCTCGCCGAGCGCCTCAACACCTTGAGCCCGTACCAGGTCGTGGAGGCGGATCACGGCACCCCGCTCGTCGCCGACACGGCATACGTCGCGCCCGGCGATTATCATATGCGAGTGCTCGCCGCCGAAGACGGACCCGTGATCGCACTGGAGCAGGGTCCCCCGGTCTGGGGGGTGCGCCCCGCGGCCGACCCGCTGTTCCGGTCGGTGGCCGAGGTGTTCGGGGTGCGCGCCGTTGGCGTGGTCCTGACCGGCATGGGCCGCGATGGTGCCGACGGCTTGCGCGCGATCCACGACGCCGGCGGTGCCGGACTCGCTCAGGATCGCGAGTCGGCGGTGATCGCCGGGATGCCGGTCGCGGCGGTGCAGGCCGGGGGAGTGGACGCGGTGCTGCCCTTGGCTCAGATTGCCGGCCGCGTGGCCATCGAACTGGTGCGTCGCGGAGGGGGTCGCTCGTGAGCCGGGGGTATCTGCTGGTGCGCGCCGATGGCAAACCCTATGGGCTGCCCGTGGCGAGCGTTCTCGAGGTCGGGGACGTGGGCCAGGTGATGGATGTGCCACGGGCGCTGCCGGCGCTGCGGGGGCTCACGCCGCTGCGCGGTCGGCTGGTGCCCCTGGTGCACCTCGGCGCGCTGATGGGCGACCGGGCGCCGCCGGTCGAGCGGGGCCGGGCGGCGGTACTCGTGGAGCTGCGCGGCCGCTTCGTGGCGCTCGAGGTGGATGATGCCGATGAGGTCGTGCGCGAGGCGCCGCTGCCGGTGCCGCGCGGCCAGTCCCTGCCGTGGGCCGGCGGGGTGGCGCGCCAGCGGGGCGCCCTCGTGCCGATCCTCGATCTCGATCTCCTGGGAGACCGGATCGCATGACGGGTGGCGACGACATCCAGTTGGTCACGTTCCGCGTCGGCGGTCAGGACTTCGCCTTCAACATCTTCCAGGTAGAGCGGATCCTGCGGTACGAAGCGCCCTCGCCGCTGCCCAAGGCGCCGGACTTCCTCGAGGGCGTGCTGCGGTACCACGGGGCGGCCGTGCCGCTGATCGATCTGCGCAAGCGGCTCGGCGCGCCGGCCCCGCTCAAAGACGACACGCGCACGGTGATCCTCGAATGGGACGGGGCGAAGATCGGCACCGTGGTGGACACCGTGACCGAAGTGCTGCAGGTCGCAGCCACGGACGTGACGGCGCCGCCCGGGATCGTGAAGGGCCTCGCCGCCGAGTACATCACCGGCCTCGTCGTGAAGGAGAAGCGCACCATCATCGTGCTCAACACCAACAAGCTGCTCATGTCCAAGGAGAAGCTGCAACTGGACGCCGCGCTCACCGAGCACGCCACCTCCGAGGAGAAGGCGCACAAGGTGAAGACCTGATGGCCGAGTCCGCCCTCGCCGCCCTGCGGGCGCAGTACGACGCGATCGCGCGCCGTCTCGAGGGGACCGGCGCCGCTGCCGCCGAGCGTGAGGCCGTCAAGCGCGAGATCATCGCCTACTTCAAGCAGGTGGACGCCATGATCGGCGAGCTCACGCAGCTCAAGGAGGAGGTGCGCCAGCTGGTCGACAAGTTCAAGCAGCTCGCCGCGTCGACGGCGGAGGCGGCCGCACCCGAGTTCACCGGCTCCCGGCCCGCGGTGCACGCCGATCACATCGGCGCCTCCACCTTCATCGAGAAAGGCTGGAGCCTCATCTCCCTGGGCGACCACGTCGGCGCGATCCAGGCGCTGCAGAGAGCGCTCCAGCTCTCGCCCGGCGAGACCCAGGCCGAGTCGCTGCTCGGCTGGGCGCAGATGCTCAACGGCGATTACGACGACGCACTCCAAACGTTCTCCAAGGTCCTCATGAAGGAGCCGGCGAACTCGCTCGCGCGCATCAACGTCGGCTACATCTGCTTGAAGAAACGCATCTTCGGCGAGGCCATCGAGCACCTCTCCAAGGCGATCCGCCTCGACAACGACAAGAAGGCCACGCTGTACGCGCACTTCTACCTCGGTTTGGTCTACCTGCAGCGCGAGATGTACGAGGACGCGCAGACGTTCTTCGGCAAGACGCTGAAGCTCGGCCCCAATCTGATCGAAGCGTATTACGAGCTGGGTCGGGCCCGGTGGTTCGCCGGCGAGCAGGACCAGGCCAAACAAACGTGGACCGAAGGCTTCAAGGCCAACAAGTTCAACCCTTGGGGCAAGAAGTGTCAGGAGATGCTGGACCTGGTCGCCCAGGGCGGAGAGCCCCCGCGCACCTAGCCGTCCTGTTCCTCCTCGCGACCCAGGTGCCGCAGGCGACTACCGTCGGCCGCGTCACTGTCGTCACCTGGCCCGAGCAGGCCGCGCTGGGGGTCGCGCTCGCCGAAGCCGCCGACCACCAGGCTCCGTTCCCCGGCATCGGGCCGCTCCCCGACCGCCCGCTCCGCCTCATCCTCGCGCCGACCAGGACCGCGTTCGACTCGATCACCCGGGGCCGCCTCCCGTCGTGGAGCGGCGGCGCCGCCTTCCCGGAAGCCGGGGTCGTCGTGCTGTTGTCCGACCGTCCGACGGTCCGACTGTCCGGCGCCTTGCGTCATGAGCTCGCCCATCTCGCGCTGCGCTGGCGCATCGGCCACCACCTGCCCCTGTGGTTCGAAGAGGGCTACGCCGCCGTCGCGGCCGGCGAGTGGGGGCGACTGGATGCGTTGCGCATGAGCTGGCAGCTGGCGCGGGGCCGGACGATGGACCTCGATGAGCTGGATCGCGCCCTGCGCGGCGATGCGACGGACGCCGAGGGCGCGTACGCGCTCGCGACGACCGCCGTCCTGCTGCTCGAGCGCTGGGGCGGGGAGCGGGGACTTGGTGTCCTCCTCGCCCGGCTGCCGGCCGCACCGTCCTTCGACGCCGCCCTGCGCGAGACCTACCACGTGACCGAGGGGGATTTCGAGGAGCGCTGGCAGCGGGACCTGAGGTCCCAGTACGGGTGGCTGGAGTGGGCCCAATCGGTCGGCGCATTCTGGGCGGTGCTCGCCCTGCTGCTGATCGGGTTGGTCTGGGCCCGGCGGCGCCGCGACCGCGAGCGCCGGGCGCGGCTCGACGAGGGGTGGATCGTGCCCCCCGGCGACGCGCCAACTTCTTGACGAGCATGCAATTGCGCGGTAAACTCCGAGCCCGATGCCCGACCAGAGTCTCGCCCGATCGCGGCTGCGGTTCGCGCGGCTGAACTACGTCCTGCTCGCCGCGGGGTTCGTGTCGCTGGTGATCGGTTACGTGCTGCTCGCGCGGGGCTCGACCACGGCGGCGCCGATTCTCCTCGTCCTCGGCTATTGCGTATTCTTTCCCTTCGGGCTCGCGCTGTAGCGAGCCGCGCCCACGGGCGAATAGCTCAGCGGGTTAGAGCGCCTGCCTTACACGCAGGAAGTCGGGGGTTCGAATCCCTCTTCGCCCACTGGGGTACGATTCCGCACGGAGGTTTGACCGCGTGAGCACGCTGCGACTGGTGACCGTTCTGATGCTGGGGGCCGTGGCGGCCGCCCCGGCGCAGCTGGCCATCACCCAGCCGACGGAGAAGTTGCTGGTGTTGCCGCTCGCCGTCGCGTCCCCGGCGGACTCGGCCGCGAGCGTCGCCACCATGGATCTCGCCCGGGAGCGGTTGACGGCGCTGGCGCGGTACAAGGTCCTCACCGTACCCAAGGCGAAGATTTGCGAGGCCTTGCAGGCCTCCGGATTCACCTGCGACATCCTCCTCGCCGAGCAGCAGGCCTCGCAGCTGGCCCGCTCGTTGAGCGTCAACGCGTACACGACGGGCCTCCTCAGCCGCAATAGCGCGTCGTACACCGCGAAGATCCGCATCAGCGAGGGCAGCTCCGGCTTCGGGATGGTCTTCACCGCCACGGGGAGCACGCCGCAGATTCTCGGGGAAGCGATCGGCCAGCGGCTCAACAACATCGTGCGCGCCGCCGAAAGCGCCCGCGATTGCCGCGAACAGCGTTCCCGCGGCGCGGCGTTGCGCGCGCTCGAAGCCGCCCGCAAGGCGATCGTGCTCGAGCCCAATCTTCCCGCCGCGCATCTGTGCGTTGAGAGCGTGTACGAGTTGCAACGCATGCCGCCAGACAGCCTGATCAACGCCTGCCGGCGCGCTCTCGTGGGGGACTCGCTCAACGCCACGCCCTGGAACTGCATGGCCCAGAACTACCTCACCAAGGGCGACACGCTGCGCGCAATGGACGCGTTTTACCAGCTTGCGCTCACCGATCTCCGCAACGTGGGGACCGTCCGCGGCACGGCCCAGCTGCTCTTGACCAACCGCCAGCACCAGAAGTGCGTGCAGCTCGTGGAGGCGGCGTTGCGCGGGACGCCCGGCGACGCGGCGCTCACCGACCTGGGCATCCGCTGCGCCACGGAGGGTTCGCTGTGGCAGCCCGCCTCGGACCTCTATCAGGCCCGGTTGGAGGCCGACACCGCGCTGCCGCACGATTCGACGTTCTTGCGGGGCGCGATCGCCGTCAACCAGGCGATCCCCGACACGACGCGCCTCCTGAACTTGAGCCGGCTCGGCGCCCGGAGCTTCCCGAGGTCCAAGTCGTTCGCCAAGCAGCTTGGGGCGGCCTACGAGCTGGCCGGCAAGATCGACTCGGCGATCATCATGTACCAGCATGCGTACCGGATGGATACGACGGATGTCTCAACGGGACTGCTCGTGGCCAAGACCATGCTTGACCACATTGTGTTGGACACCGCCCGCTTCAATTCCTGCCAGCGCGCCAAGGACACCACGTGCCTTCGACTGATGGGCACGGCGTTCGCGAATCGCGTGGATTCGGTGCGGCTGTATCTCCAGCCCGGGACCGTCTCTCCTGACAGCAATGTGCGGGTGAACGCAGCGGCGATCATGCTCCAGGGCAGCTCCAAAATCGCGCAGGCGCAGGCGTACGACCGGGCATATCCGTGGCTCGATCAGCTGCTGAATCTGGTCGCACCGCGGTCACCGGCGGATACGGTTGGGCCCCGCCAGGCCATTCGCGTCCAGACCAGCTTCTGGTTCGGCTTGTCCTCGACGCTGTCCCTGCTCGGACCGTATACCATAATGACCAAGGCGCCCGCGTCGATTCGGTGTGACCAAGCCAAGGACATCAACGACCGCATCCAGCGCACCAAGCAAGCGCTGTTCCTCGGCGGGAAAGTCGCGCCGCAAGTCGGGCAGCAGATGCTGGGCATCCTCGCCAAGTACGAAGCGAACATGCCGCAGGTGAAGCGGGCGTTCAAATGCAGAAACTTTTAGGCTATATTGGAACGCTCCGTCGCAGGGGGCTGTAGCTCAGCTGGTTAGAGTGCCGGTCTGTCACACCGGAGGTCGCGGGTTCGAGCCCCGTCAGCCCCGCCTGAACCCGCGTCGCGGGATGAAGTCACCGGCTCCGCCTGCCTCGGCAGGCGGGGCCGTCGTCATTTTCGGGAGCGGAGGGGACGAGACGACGATCGCATCCGCCTTTCACGTACCCGTGCTGGCCGAGGCCGTGGCCGCGTTCGCCGCCGGCGGCCGCCGCGCCGTCGACGGC
>QHVC01000130.1 GCA_003222205.1 Gemmatimonadota bacterium
CGTCCCGTGTCCCCGCGTCCGGTCGCTGATCGGGATCAAGACGTAGCGCCCCCGCTTCACGCGCCCGATCTCCCGCTCGATGATCCCCAGCTCCGGCGGGTTGATCTGGTCATCCGCCGAGTTGATGGCGAGGAGCGGCGCGACGATGCGCTCGAGGTTGGGCCCGGGATTGTAGAACCGCGACGCGTCGAACTGGTAGAGCATGTCATTGGCGTCGGTCTGCGGGAGCCGCGATTTGACGTACCCCTCGACGAAGCTGTCCGCCGCGACCCTCGTCGGGGCCTCCTTCTGCCACTCCAGCGGCGCGCTCCCCATGATCATCAGGATATACAGCGCAGTCGTCACTCCACGTGGCGGTGACGCATACTCGCCGTTCAGCCATGTGGGGTCGGTGCGGATCGCGTCGAGAATCATTTTGCGCAGCATGCGGTTGCGGCCCGCGATCTCGACCGGCAGGCTCGCGAGCGGCATCAGCGCGTCCATGAAGTCGGGATAGGTCTCCCCCCACACCCACGTCTGCATCCCGCCCATCGACGTCCCCATCACCAGCCGCAGATGGTTTACACCCAGATGCTCGGTGAGCAGCCGATAGTGCGCCCGCACCATGTCGTCGTAGGTGTAATGGGGAAACCGCGCGTGCAGCCCGTCGCTGGGCTTACTCGAGCGGCCGTGGCCGATGCCGTCGGGGAGGATGATGTAGTAACGGGCGCTGTCGAGCAGCTGCCCCGGGCCGAACAGTACGCCGGCGAACACGTCGCGCAGGAACTGGCGCCCGCTGCCGCCGGTGCCGTGGAGGATGAGCATGGCGTTCTTGACCACGCCTCGCGCGTCGCGCTCGGGGCGACCAAAGGTCGCGTAGTGCAGCCGCAGCTCGGGCAAGGATTCCCCGCTTGCGAACCGGAAGTCCTTGATGACGTAGTCGCCCTCGGTGGGCGTGAAGGCGGGATTCTGCTGGGCAGGCAGCGCCGCGGCACCGAGCAGGCCGAGTGCCACGAGAAGGATTTTGTTGTTATACATGGCGAGGGAATCTACGGCCTAACAGTCCGACCGTCAGACTGTCAGGCGGTCCGACGATTAGGCGGCCGTCAGCTCGATCAGCGTGATCTCCGCGGGCGCCAAGAGCCGCAGCGGCGGCCCCCAGTAGCCCGTCCCGCGACTCACGTACAACCACATCGCTTCCAGCCGGTGCAGTCCCGCGACGAACGGCTGGAACAGCCGCACCAGCAGGTTGAACGGGAAGTACTGGCCGCCGTGGGTGTGGCCGGAGAGCTGGAGATCGAACCCGGCGTCGCGCGCCGCGAAGGCGCTCCGCGGTTGGTGGGCGAGCAGGACTCGGACGTCGCTCGCGGGGGCGCCGCGCAGCGCCGCCGCCGGGTCGGACGGGACCGACAGGTCCGGCACGCCCGCGAACAGCAGCCGGCCGTTGCCGCGCCGCACCATCTGATGCGAGTTCTGCAGCACCGACAGCCCCAACCGCTCCACCTCGCGACCCCAGCCCGCGGCGTCCCAATAGTACTCGTGGTTCCCCGTCACGTAGAACTTGCCGAGCCGCGCGGCGAGCCGGCCGAGCGGCGCGACTTCGTCTCTGAGGTCGGGGACGAACCCGTCGGCCACGTCCCCCGTGAAGGCCACCACATCCGGGTCGAGCGCGTTGGCTGTCGTCACCACCCGCTCCACGAAGCGGCGCTTCAGCGTCGGGCCAATGTGCAGGTCCGACAGCTGCACGATGCGGAACCCTTCGAGGTCCGGCGGCAGGTCCGCGATGGGCACGCTCACCCGCACCACGTGCGGCCGGCGCGCGCCGAGCACGCCGATGACGGTCAGCGCCGCGGCGATGCCGAGCATCGCGTACGGCCCCACGGGCAGGCGGACCAGATCCACGACCGCGAACCCGACGACCAGCAGCGTGGAGAGGCCCAGCACCGTGAACCCGATCCACCCCAGCGCCGGCCGCAGCGGCCCGCGCCGCCCCAGGACGAGGGTGGCGATCGGCAGCCCCGCCAGCGCCAGCGCGCCGGCCCAGGCGAGGACCCGGCCGACCCCGACGGCGCCGGCGGCGAGGTGCGCACCGACGTAGACGTTCAGCAGCGTCCACATGCCGAACACGATGGCGACGCGAATGCGCATTTGCCGGGGAGTCACCGGTCATCCCGAGCGGAGCGAGGGACGGTCAGCCCGAGCGCAGCGAGGGCCTCGTTCACGTGCCGGGTCGCTTCGAGCTGCGACGCGAACACGTGGCGCACGATCCCATCGCCGTCGATCACGAACGTGGCACGCCCGGGAATCAACCCCAGGGTCTTCTCGACCCCGAACAACTTGCGGACTTGACCGCCGGAGTCGCTGAGCAGCGCGAACGGCAGCCGGTGCCTGCCGGCGAAGCGCTGGTGCGATTCGATCGAATCGGAGCTCACCCCCACGACGTCGGCGCCCGCCGCGGCGAACGTTTCGTAGCGGTCGCGGAACGCTCTCGCCTCGGCGGTGCAGCCGGGCGTGTGATCCTTGGGATAGAAGTACAACACGACCGGCCGCCCCCGCCGCTCGCCGAGCCGAAAGGTGCTTCCGTCCATGGCCGGAAGCGCGAAATCCGGAGCAACATCGCCGTTCTTGATCATCAATGCGCGGCCCCCCCGCCGCCCGGCATCCCTTTGCTCTTGTGCATCAACAGGAGCAGCGGCAACGACAGCACGAACACCGCCGCGAACAGCAGGAACAACTGCTCGAACGACAGCATCATCGCCTGCTTGGTCACCTGCAGGTCGAGGATCTTGAGCGCCTTGGCCTCCACCAGACCGGGCGGCGTGCCGACGGCGGCGAGGCGCCCTTGGATCAGCGCCAGCCGCTCACGCGCGGCCTCCGCGTACGGCGTCACGTAGGCGATCAGGTCGGCGCGGTGGATCGCCTGGAAGCGCTGCACCAGCGTTGCCGACAGGGCGATCCCGACGCTGCCGCCGAGCTGCCGCATCAGGTTGAACAGGCCGGTGCCGTTGGGGATCTTGCTCATCGGCAGGTCGGCGAGCGCCAGGTTCGTCAGCGGTACGAAGATCAACCCCAACCCCACGCCGCGGAAGATCAGCGGCCAGAAGAAGTCCGGCATACCACTGTCGGTCGTGAAGTGCGCGTGCTTCCACATCGAGAGCGCGAACAGCCCCACGCCCGCCACGATCGACCACCGACCATCGAACTTGCCGGCCGTGCGCCCCATGACCGCCATGGTGAACGCGCTCGCCAGCGCTCCGGGCAGGATCACGAACCCCGTTTGCTCGGCGGTGAAGCCCTGGAGGCTCTGCAGGTACACGGGCAGCACGAAGATCGTCGCGTACAGGCACACGCCCAGCGTCATTCCGAACACCACACCGACCGCGAGCTGCCGGCTTTTCAAGATGCGCAGGTCGACGACCGGGTGTTCGGTGGTCAACTCGTGCCAGACGAACGACACCAGCGAGACCGCGCTGATCACCGCCAGGGTCGTGACTTCGCGCGACTCGAACCAGCTGAGCCGCTCGCCGCGCTCCAGCATCGTCTGCAGCGTGCCGATGCCGACCGCCAGCAGGGCGAGGCCCAGGTAGTCGACCTTCTCGGCCCTTTCCTGGTGGCGCGAGTCGTTGATGAACGACAGCGTCAGCGCCAGCGCCAGCATCCCGAACGGGATGTTGATGTAGAAGATCCACGGCCAGCCGAACGCGTCGGTGATGTAGCCGCCGAACGTCGGGCCGAGGGTGGGGCCGACCATCACCCCCACGCCGAAGATCGCCATCGCGGTGCCGTACTCCGAGCGCGGGAACTCCTCGTAGAGGATCGCCTGCGAGGTGGACAACAGCGCGCCGCCGCCCAGCCCCTGCACGATGCGCCAGAACACCAGCGTCTCGAGCGAGTGGGCGTTGCCGCAGAAGAAGGAAGCGATGGTGAACAGCGTGATCGACGCCGCGAAGTAGCGCCGCCGCCCGAAGTACGCCGACAGCCACCCGGTGATCGGCAGCACGATCACGTTGGCGACGATGTAGCCGGTGGACACCCAGGCGATCTGGTCCAGCGTCGCGCCCAGGTTCCCCATCATGTGCGGGATCGCGACGTTCACGATGCTCGTGTCCAACAGCTCCAGCACCGACGCCAGCGACACGGTGATGGCGATGATGTACTTGTACTTGTAGCGGTCCCCCCCCTCCGGGACCGCCGCCGGCAGAGGCAGCGTCGCAGCCGTCATCGCCTCACCGCTTCGTCGTGATGGTGACTTCGACGTTCATCCCAGGCCGCAGCGGGTGCGCCGGGTCCACCGGACCGCAGGACCGGACCCGCACCGGGATGCGCTGCACCACCTTGGTGAAGTTGCCGGTGGCGTTGTCGGGCGGGAGCAGCGAGAACTTGGCCCCTGTGGCGGGCGAGAGGCTCTCCACGCTCCCGCAGAAATGCCGCCCAGGGTAGGCGTCCACGGTGATGTCCACGGGGTCGCCGACCGCGACGTCCGCGGTCTGGGTCTCCTTCAGGTTCGCCACGACCCACGCGTCGTCCAGCGACACCAGGCTCATGAGCGGCTGTCCCTGCTGGACGAGCTGGCCCGCTTCGACGCTCTTCTTGCTGACCACGCCCGCCATCGGCGCGGTGACGCGCGTGTAGGAGAGCTGCAGCGCCGCGAGGTCGCGCGCTGCGCGGGCCGCCGCCACGCGGGCGTCGGCGCCGACGAGCGCCGCCTGCGCCGCCGCGAGCTGCGCGTCCGCCGCCGCGACCGCCGTCTGCGCCGCATCGAGCTGCTGCTTGCTCACGATGTCCTGCTGAGCGAGGGGCAGCAATCTCTCCAGGTCGGCGTGCGCCTTGCGCGCGGTGGCCTCGGCCTGGCGCACCAGCGCCTCCGCCTGCCCCACCCGGGAGCGCGAGCTCACTGTCGCCAGCAGGGCAGCGTAGTCGGCATCGGTCTGCGCCAGCCGCGCCCGGAAGTCACGGTCGTCCAGGACGACGAGCGTGTCGCCCGCCTTCACCCGTTGGTTGTCCACGATGCGCACTTCCGCCACGAACCCCCCGACCTTCGGCGAGATCGGCAGCATGTGCCCGTCCACCTGGGCGTTGTCGGTGGTCTCGTGCGTGCGGCTCCAGATGAGCTTGCGCACGCCGCCCGCGATCAGCAGCAGGAGCACCACGCCGAGCGCCAGGAACACGATGCGTCGCCGGCCGCCCGGCACCGCCGTGGTGTCCCCGTTGGTCGGGGGAGCGGTCCGCGACTCGCGCAAGGGGGATTCGGTCTTCGTCACGTCTCGTTCGATAGTCGTCGCCATAGGTCCGTTATTCGTGAGTGCTGCCGGTTAGTGCAGGTCTCGCGCCAGGCCGACCGCCCGGGCGAGGTTGACGCGTGCGGCCGCGGCCGCGAAGCGCGCGTCGATGTCGGTGTCGCGGGCCCGGATCAGGGAGGCCTGCGCGTCGATCACTTCGATGTTACCCGCCACGCCCGCCTTGAACCGCTCGCGGGCCTGGGCCAGCTCGTCCTGGGCGAGCCGCAGCCGCTCGGCCGCGATCGTCTGCTGCGCCCCCGCGGCGCCGAGGTCCAGGAACGCTCCCGTCACATCGGCGGCGATCTGCTGCTTCAGGTCACGCGTGCGCACATCGCTCTCGCGCACCACCGCCTGCTGCTCCGCGGCCCGCCCCTCGCGTCGGAAGC
>QHVC01000131.1 GCA_003222205.1 Gemmatimonadota bacterium
GGAAACAGGATCGTCCCGTTCTGGGCGTTCGGCTGGGCTTTTTGGGTTGACGTGAACGACGTCTGGAGCATGATCGAGATCGGCGGGACCAGATTGAGCAGCAAGTTCTGCTGTCCTCCGGGGTTGGTCGCCTGCAGCGAGTCGCTGCGGCGGTACACGTAGCCGTTCAGCTTGAACGCCCGCCCCGTGGCCGTGAGCTCGGGGTAGTGCGTGTGGCAGGCGCTGCAGGCGAGGCCGGTCTGCCGTGCGAAGGCGGGCGTGCCCCCGCCGTCGGCGCGCGCCGGCGCCGTTCTAATCAGCACGAGGCCTGCGATGGCAGCTGCGATCTGCGTCCGCGTCGACATAGCCGCCTTCCGAAAGGGAGTGTAAGGTTGCCGACGATAGTGGTCTTCGTCGCGTAAACCTAAGTTGAGGGTGTCATGAAGGGAGTCTCACAGTGTTGCATCCGTTGACCCCCTCCCGGCCGCGCCGGTACATTCCGCCCCGTGCCCGCCCCCAAGGTCCTCCGGGACCGCGTTGAAGCGGCGCTCGCCGCCGTGCAGAACCCCCGTCTCGCCCAGGACGTCGTGTCGGCCGGGATGGTCCGGGACCTCGTCGTCGACGACGCCGGCGCGGTCACCTTCACGTTCCAGCTGACCCGGGAGGACCCCGCCTCCCTCGCCCGCGACGCCCGCAAGGCCGCGCAGGCGGTACACGGCGTCACCGCCGTGCGCATCAACGTCGTGGACCCGGGCGGTACCCGGGCGGCCGCCACGCCGCGCCCCGCGCCCGGCGCCGTGCCGCCGCCGCCCACGCCCGTCGCGATGCCGCACCTGGGGCGTGCTATCGCCGTGTCGAGCGGCAAAGGCGGGGTGGGGAAGTCCACCATCGCGGCGAACGTCGCCGCCGCACTCGCCCAGGCCGGCCACCGCGTCGGTCTGATGGACGGCGACATCTACGGGCCCAACATTCCCCGCATGTTCGGCCGGGAGGAGAAGCCCGAGGTGGTGGGCGGCAAGATCCAGCCGCTCGAGGCGCACGGCGTGAAGCTCATGTCCCTGGGCTTCATCGTGGAGCGCGACGCGCCGGCGATCTGGCGCGGGCCGATCATCATGAAGGTGATCCAGCAGTTCCTGCGCGACGTGGCGTGGGGCGAGCTCGACTATTTCCTCGTGGACCTGCCCCCCGGCACCGGCGACGCGCAGCTGTCGCTGACGCAGTCCATCCACCTCGATGGCGCGATGATCGTGACGACGCCGCAGGAGATGGCCGTGGGCGACAGTTTGCGCGGCGCGAAGATGTTCGAGCGCGTGGGCGTGCGCGTCGTGGGCGTGGTCGAGAACATGAGCTTTTACGTGTGCCCGCACTGCGGGGAGCGCTCCGAGCTGTTCCGGGCCGGCGGCGGCGAGCGCCTCGCCAAGGAGCTGGGCGTGCCGCTGCTTGGCCAGGTGCCGCTGCAGGCGGGCGTGCCGGACCTGGCGGACGCGGGCCAGCCGGTCGTCGTCGCCGAGCCGCGGTCGCCCGCCGGGGACGCGCTCGCCGCGGTCGCGCGCCGGGTCGTCGAGCTGGTCGGCGCCCCCGCGCGCTGACGTGCCCGCTCCCCTCCTCGCCGTCGCGGTGCTGCTGCTGCAGGCGCCTGCTGGAGGAGGCGCGCGCGCCCGGCCCGACCTCCGCGCCGGGCTCGACACCCTGTACGCCGGCGAATTCGCCACCGCGGCCGCCCGCTTCGCCGCGCTCGGCGCCCGCGACACCAGCGACCCCGCCCCCGTGATCTTCGAAGCGGGCGCGTTCATCTGGTGGGCGGCGGCCAAGGACTCCGACGACTTCGAGGCTCCCCGCATCGATTCGCTCCTCGCCCTCGCCATCGCGCGCGCCCGCGCCGGCGGCCCGGCGCTGGACTTCTGGCTGGGGACCGCCCTGGGCTACCGCGCCCGCGAGCGCGAGCTGCACGGCCACGCGTGGAGCGCCGCCAAGGACGGCAAGGCGATGCGCGACGCCTATCGCCGCGTGCTGGCGGGAGACTCGACGTGCGTCGACTGCTATCTGGGACTCGGCGTCTACAACTACGGGCTCGCCCGCGCGAGCACCCTCGCGCGCATCGTCGCGCGGCTGGTGGGGCTGGGGAGCGGCAGCGCGGAAGAAGGCGTGCGCTACATGCGTCGCGTCGCCCGTGACGGCGACCTCGCCAAGGTGGAAGGCACGTGGGTGCTGGCCGCCGCGCTGGTCCGCGAGGCCGCGCGCGACCGGGCCGGCCGCGCGGTGTTGCGGCACGAAGCGCGCGCCTACGTGCAGCGGCTCGCCGAGCGGTTCCCGGCGAATCCGGTGTTCCAGCGCTTTCTCACGAAGGACGTCCCGGAGTCGTGACGACCACTACCCGCCTCACGGGCGCCCTCACCGTCGGCCCGCTGCGGCCCGTGATCCTGCGGCTCGCCGCGCCCGCCGTGGCGATGATGGCGTGTCACTTTTGCTTCAACCTCATCGACTCGATCTGGGTGGGCCGGTTGATCGGCCCCGCCGCGCTCGCCGCCGTCTCGACGGCCGGGTTCTACGTGTGGGTGCTCCTCAGCCTGGGCGAGATGGTGGAGGTGGGCCTCATCGCCGTCGCCGCGCGGCGCCACGGGGAAGGGGACCCCGAGCGCGCCGCCCGCGCCGCCGCCGGCGCGGTGGGCTACGCCCTGATCGCGGGGACCGCCGTCAGCCTCATCGGCCTCGCCATCACCGACTGGCTGTTCCGCATGATGACGGTGCCGCCCGAAGTCGCGCGCCTCGGCCACGCCTACCTCTCGACGTGGCTGTTGGGCGGGCCGCTGGTGTTCGGATTCTTCGCCGTCGAGGCGACGTTCCGCGCCTCGGGGGACACGCGCACGCCGTTTCTCATTCTCGCCGCCTCGGTGCTGCTCAGTATCATCCTCGATCCGCTGCTCATCGCCGGCGTGGGGCCGTTCCCCCGGCTCGGCGTGGAAGGCGCGGCCACGGCGTCGGTCATGGTGCGAGGCGGCGGATTTCTCATCGGCCTGGCGCTCGCCGTGCGGCGCGGCCTGATCCGCGTCTCCGCGCCGGATTGGCGGGTCATTCCCACGATCGTGCGCGTGGGGGCGCCGCTCTCGCTCGCGGGCGTGCTGCTGTCGGTCATCTACATGTGGCTCACGCGGTTCACCTCGCGCTTCGGCACGCCGGCGCTGGCGGCGCTCGGCGTGGGGCACAAGGTCGAAGGCCTCGGCTTCATCGCCATCAGCGGCTTCGCGTTGTCGGCGAGCGCGCTGGTGGGGCAGAACCTCGGCGCGGGGCGGGAAGACCGCGCCCGCCAGGCCGTGCGGCTCACGGTGGGCTACTGCCTCACCGCCACCGCCGTGACCGCCGCGGCGTTCCTGACGGTGCCGCGCCTCCTGGTAGGGCTGTTCACGTCCGACCCCGGCGTCATCGCCGACGGCGCGCTGTACCTTCGGGTCATCGCGTTCGCGCAGATCGGCCAGACGTTCGAGCTGATTCTGGAGGGCGCGCTCGCCGGCGCGGGCTACACCTTGTGGCCGCAGGTGACCAGCACCACGCTCACCGCGCTGCGCATCCCCCTGTCGGCGTGGTGGTCGCAGGGGCTGGGCCTGCTCGGCATCTGGCTGGCGCTGAGCCTCACGGCGATCGCGCGGGGGGTGGCGATGACGATCTTCTGGGTGAGGGGAGGGTGGCGTGGGACACATGTCTAACATACGCGGAATGCGGAACGCGGAGCGCGGAACAGAAGGGCGAGTGTCTCGGCGACGCGACGCTCACCACGAGTGTTCCGCGTTCCGCGTTCGCCGTTCCGCGTTCTGACATGCCCCCCATCATCACCCTGCTCACCGACTTCGGCACCGCCGACAGCTACGTCGCCGAAGTGAAGGCCGTGATCATCTCCTCGGCGCTCGGGGCGGCGTTGATCGACGTCACCCACGAGATCCCGCCGGGGAACATCCGGGCCGCGCAGTTCATCCTGTCGCGTACCTGGCGCCGCTTCCCGCGGGGGGCCGTGCATTGCGTCGTCGTGGATCCCGGCGTCGGCACCGAGCGCCGCGCGCTCGCCGCCGAGGCGGCGGGACACTACTTCGTGGCGCCCGACAACGGCGTGCTGTCGCCGCTGCCCGACGAGACCCTTTTCTACGAGCTGCCGATCCCCGCCGCCGCCGCGCCCACGTTCCATGCCCGTGACGTGTTCGCGCCGGCCGCGGCGTCACTCGCGAACGGCACGGCGCTGGCTCATCTCGGCCATCTGATCACGGACCCCCACCGCTCCCCGCTCCCCGTCGCGCGGCTCGACGGCCTCACCGCCGTCGGTGAAGTGATCTACATCGATCGCTTCGGGACGCTGGTTACCAACATTGCGGCCGAGTCGGTCGAGCCCGGCTCGCGGGTGCGGCTGGCGGGGACGGACGTGGGCTCGCTGCGCCGTACGTTCGGGGACGTGGAGCGGGGGCAGCTGCTGGCGTACGTGGGGAGCGGCGGGACGGTCGAGGTCGCGGTGCGCGACGGCAGCGCCGCGCGGCTGCTCGGTGTGGGGGTGGGGACGGAAGTGCGGGTGTGAGAGAGGCGGCAACGACGGCAAAGCCGTCAAGGACGGCAAAAGCGGCAAGGGCCGTGGATCTGTGCCGCCCTTGCCGCCGTGCCGCCCCTGCCGCCGAATGTCGCTCCTAAGCCCGGAACTCCCCCGACGTCTTCGGCACCTTCACCTGTGCCATCACGCGGTCGGCGAAGCCGGCGCGCGGGGCGAAGAGCGGCAGCTGCGAAAGCGTCAGGTGCAGCCGGCGCTCCTGCTGCGCCTCCGCGAAGCACAGCGTGCACTCGGTCAGGTGCATGGTGCGCGCCGCGCCGAGCAGGCCCTGGGCCCACAGCTCCAGCTCCTCGGTGGTGAGATGCTGCATGGTGAGGTCGCTCATTTCAGGCTCCTACGGCGCCTTCGCGGGCGGGGTTTCAGGGCGGCGGTCCGCCAGGTGCTCCCGTAATTCGTTTCGGGCCCGGTGGATATAGGTCTTCACCGTGCCCAGCGGGATCTCCATGACGTCGGCGATTTCCTCGTACGAGTAGCCCTCGACGAACCGTAACAGAATGCACGCGCGGTACTCGGGGCGCAGCTTCGAGATGGCGCGCTCGATGGCGCTCCCCAGCTCCTTCGACGCGACCTCGTCGAGCGGGGATTCACCGCCCGTGCCGATCTGGAGCTGCGTCGCCTTGATGGCGTCGGGCGTGTCGGCGTCGGGCGCGCCGTCGAGCGACAGCGTGTCGAGGTCCTTCTTGCGGATGTGATCGATCGCGGCGTTGTTCGCGATCTTGAAGATCCAGCTCGAGAACTTGTAGTCGGGGTTGTAGCTGGCGAGGGCGTTGAGGACTTTGATGAAGGTTTCCTGCGAAAGATCCTCGGCGAGCGCCCGATCGCGCACCATGCGGTAGACGAGCGCGAACACGGGACGCTCGTACCGACGGATGAGCTCCCGGAACGCGGCTTCGTGTCCCTCCTTCGCCCACGCCACCACCTGCCGGTCGCTGGCGGCCTGCAGGTGGCTGGGCCTATCTTTCGCGCCTATGACGCCGTCTCCTGCCGCAGAAGTCCTGCGCCCTTCGGGAGGCGAGGCGAAGCGGAGCTACGTGCGCCGCCTGTTCACCGCCATCGCGCCGCGCTACGACTTCCTCAACCACCTGCTGAGCCTCAACGTGGATCGCGCCTGGCGCCGCGCGGCGGTGGCGCGGCTCGGCTGGGAGGCGAGACCGGACGGCGTCTACCTCGACCTGTGCGCCGGGACGCTGGACCTGGCGGCCACCCTCGCCCGCGCCCCCGGCTTCCGGGGGCGCGTCGTCGGGGCGGACTTCGTCGTCCCGATGCTCGCGCGCGGCGCGCGCAAAGCCCCGCGCGCCGCGCCCGTCGCGGCCGACGCCCTGGAGCTGCCGTTCCCCGACGGCCGCTTCGACGGGGCCATGGTCGGCTTCGGCGTCCGCAACCTCGCCGATCTGGACCACGGGCTGCGCGAGGCACGCCGCGTGCTCCGGCCGGGGAGCCGGTTCGTGGTGCTGGAGTTCACCACGCCCCGCTTCGCGCCGCTGCGCGCGCTCTACCTCTTCTATTTCCGTCGGGTGCTCCCCGCAATCGGCCGCGCGGTGTCGAAACATAGGGAAGCCTACACCTACCTGCCAGAGTCGGTGGCCGCGTTCCCCTCGCCCGAGGCGCTCGCCGAGCGGCTCGTCGCCGCGGGGTTCCGGGACGTCGGCTACGAGCTGCGCACGGGCGGGATCTGCGCCATCCACTATGGCACTCGATAACCTGCGGCAGTTCATCGCCGCCATTGATGCGGGCGGCGACCTGACGCGTGTCGAACACTCCGTCTCCGTCGACAAAGAGATCACCGAGATCGCCGACCGCTGCATGAAGTCGCCGGGCGGCGGGCCGGCGCTGCTGTTCACGCGACCGACGCTGCCAGGCGGCGCGCCGTCCCAGCTCCCCGTCGCCGTCAACCTGTTCGGCTCCGAGAAGCGCATGGCGCTGGCGCTGGGCGTCGCGTGCTTGGACGACATCGGCGCCCGCATCGCCGAGCTCTTGAACCTCAAGGTCCCCGACAGCCTGCTCGGCAAGCTCGCGATGCTGCCGCGGCTCGCCGAGGTCGCCAAGTTTCCGCCCAAGAGCGTCTCCGGCCGCCCGCCGGCCCAGACGATGGTGCACAAGGGCGGGGAGGTGGACCTCTCCCGGCTGCCGGTACCGATCTGCTGGCCGGAGGACGGCGGCCCCTACATCACGCTGGGGGGCGTGATCACCCACGATCCCAGGACGGGGATCCGCAACGTCGGGATGTACCGCGTGCAGGTGTTGGGCAAGGACACGCTGGCGATGCACTGGCAGCGGCACAAGGTCGGCGCCGCCCACTGGCGCGAGATGGCAACACGGGGAGAGACGATGCCGGTGGCGATCGCGCTGGGCGGGGACCCCGCGAGCGTTTATGCCGCGTCGGCGCCGCTGCCGCCCACTATAGATGAATACCTCTTCGCGGGCTTCCTGCGCGGCGAGCCGGTGCGGCTTGCCAAAGCGGTGACGAGCGATCTCGAAG
>QHVC01000132.1 GCA_003222205.1 Gemmatimonadota bacterium
CCCGTGGGCGGACGACAGCCGGCGACCGCACTCGGCGCAGAACTGCGCCCCGGGTTCCGAGCGCGGCCCATGGACAGAGCATGGCGGACGCGGGATGGGGGATGCGGGATGCGTAGGTCTCTCGGCGACCGCCGCATCACGCATCCCGCCTCCCGCATCCCGAAGCGCCTCCAGCGCCAGCGTCGTGTATTGCTTCTTCAGCGCATCGTAGTCGGCGTCGGAGAGCTTACCGGTCGCCCGGTCGAACTCGATCTCCTTGAGCGCCCGCAGCGCGACAGCCCGGGGACTCTGGTCTTCTTCCCCCTCGCTCCCCCCTTCTTCCTCACCCTCCCCTTCGCTCGGGGTGACGCGGAAGATGGGGAGCAACACGAAATAGACGGTCCCCGCGGCGAGCAGGATCGCCAGCGCCAGCTCGACGAGCGGATTCACCCGTCGACCTGCTCCAGCTCCCGGCGCAGGCGTTCGAGCTCGGCGGGAGAGGCCGCGGGTCCGCCGGCCGGCGCCACGGCGGGGCGGTCGACGGCGAGACGCGTCCAGCGCCGCAAGGCGACGAACAACAGCACGCCCGCCGCGAGCAGCGCCGTGCCGGGGAAGAAGTAGCCGACCAGGTTGAAGCCGCGCTGCGGCGGGGACATCAGGATCGACTCCCCGTGCTCGGCGACGAACGCGTCGACGATCTGCTGCCCGGACTGCCCCGCCTCGTAGCGCGCGAGCACCTGCCGGTGCAGACCCGGACTGATAGTGCAGTTGAAATCGGTGGTGCGGCAGGTGTAGATGTCGAGTCCGCAGCCGCAGGTGCAGCGCAGCTGCTTCTCGATCGCCTGGATCGCGGCAAGGTTGTCCCGGCCCGTCACCGGCTCCAGTGAACGGCCCGCGCGCTGCGGGTCGAGGAGCTTTCCCGCGGGACCGCCGCCGGGCAAACTGTCGGACTGACTGACGGTCGGACTGACGGACTGGAAAGCAAACAGCCCGGCTACCCCAGCCAGGAACTGGCGCCTGGTCCAGTCCGACGACTTCATGCTTGCCCCACCAGCCTCACGGCGTACCCCGCCTGCGACCGCTTCGTCGCCGGCATACCTCCACCCGGCCACATCACGAGGAGGCCGCCCAGCGCCACGACCATCCCGCCGTACCACACCCACCACACCAGCGGGTTGATGGTGAAGCGGAACACCGCCTGCTCGGTGCCGTTCACGACGCCGCCGAGCACGCCGTACAGGTCCTCCCGCAGCATGCTCATGATGCTTGGCTCCGTGGAGGGGTCGAACGTCGGACGATTGAACGCGTCGACGTGCTGGCGCTTCTCCGGGCTCAGCAGTCCGATTTTCCTGCCGTCGCGGCGAACCTCCACGGTTGCCGCCGTGACCTGACGGTTCAGCGCGTCGTACTGCGAGACGCCGAGGTGGGTGAAGGTGTAGGTCCAGCCGTAGGGGCTCTTGAGCGTCACCGATTCTCCGGGTCGCAGCGTCGCTTCCGTCTCCGTCTTGAACGCCATCCCCGAGAAGGCGACGAACAACATCACGATGCCGATGTGCACGACGTAACCGCCGTAGCGCCGGCGGTTGCGCGCGACGAGGCGTCCCAGCGCGAGCAGCCACGCCTCCCCGTACTGGCGGTGCCGGGCCCGGACGCCGCGCCAGAACTCCTGCGCGACCGTGACGGTGACGAAGGCGCCGAAGGAGATGGCGAGCAGCGCCCACAGGTCCCGCATCCCGCCGGCGAGCAGCATGAGGAGCGCGAGCGCGCCGCCGGTCAAGGGCGCGACGAACTGGCGTTTGAGGTTCGGAATCGACGCCCGGCGCCAGGCGATCAGGGGCCCGATGCCGGTGAGCACGAGCAGCGCCAAGCCCAGCGGGATGTTGACGCGATTGAACGTCGTGGTGCTGAACGTCGTCTTGGCGCCGGTGACCAGCTCCGAGAGAATGGGGAACAGGGTGCCGAACAACACCGAGAACGCGATCCCGACGAGCAGCAGATTATTGAAGAAGAAGCTCGCCTCGCGGCTCACCATCGACTCGAGCCGGGTCTCGGTCGCGAGCAGCGGCAGCCGCTTCGCGTAGAGCGTAAAGCTCGCGGAGCCGGCGAGCACGAGGAACGCGAGGAAGAAGTAGCCGACCGGGGACTGGGTGAACGAGTGCACGGACGAGATCACGCCCGAGCGGGTGATAAACGTCCCGAGGATGCTGAGCAGCCACGACCCGATGATCAGCGCCAGGTTCCATTTCTTCAGCATGCCGCGCTTTTCCTGGATCATCACCGAATGCAGGAACGCGGTCATCGTGAGCCAGGGGAGCAGCGAGGCGTTTTCCACCGGGTCCCACGCCCAGTACCCACCCCAGCCCAGCTCGACGTACGCCCACCACATCCCCAAGCAGATGCCGACCGAGAGAAACAGCCAGGAGAGCAGCGTCCATTTGCGGATCGCGATCAGCCAGTCGGCGTCGAGGCGTTTGGAGAGCAGCGCCGCCATCGCGAAGGCGAACGGGATGGTGATCGAGATGTAGCCCAGGTACAGCATCGGGGGGTGGAAGACCATCCCCGGATTCTGGAGCTGGGGGTTCAAGCCGCGGCCGTCCACCGGCGTGTACGGCAGCCGTTCGAACGGGTTTGCCGCGAACAGCATCACGCACACGAAAAACGCGGCCACGACCGCGGTCACCGCCGCCACGTACGGGAGATAGACGCGGTGGCGGCCGGCGGTGAGCAGCTGCGCCAGCGACCCGAACAGCGTCAGCACCGTGGCCCAGAAGAGCAGGCTGCCCTTCTGCCCCGCATACAGCGCCGACCAGGTATAGAAGGTGGGGAGGTTGCGACTGGTATACGCCGCCACGTACTCGATGTTGAAGTCGTGGTGGAAGAGCGCCCATTCCAGCGAAAAGACGGCGGTGAGCAAGGCCGCGCACATCGCGAACACCGCGTGGCGGGCGCTGCGCTGCAGATCGGGACGCCCGGTCCTGCCTCCCGCGAACCCGGCGATCGCGCCCCAGACGCCCAGCAGGAATGCGATCCACAGGGCGCTCCCGCCGAGCAGCGTCATCGTCTAAGCCTTGGGCACCGCTTCGTAGCGCGACCCGCACTTCGCGAGGACGTTGGTCGCGTGGATCACGCCATCCGCCTGGAGGCGTCCCTCGACCACGACCTCGACGCTGTCGGTGAACGTGTCGGGCGGCAGGCCGTGGAAGGTGACGGGATAGATCGCCGAGCCGTCGGTGACGCGGAAAGTGAGGGTCTGCGTCGCGACCTCGCGCACCACGCTCCCGGGGACGACATGGGCGCCCACCTTCATCCCCACGTTATAAAAGGAAGGGTCCGTAGCGACCTTGCGCGACAGCTCGCTCGGCGTCAGGAAATACTGGCCCGTCTCCTTGATGCCGGAGGCCATCAGCCAGCCGACCGAGCCGACGATGACGACCGCGCCGATAATGAACTTGGTCCCAGCGTTCATGCCTTCAATATACCCTCCGCGCTCGCTCCAGCGCCCAACGCACCGCCTCGGCGGGACTCGTGACCCGTGGGATGTCCACCTTGCCTTCGAAGGAGTCGTGGAGCCCCACGACCGGCGTTCCGATCCGCAGCGCCAGCGCGATCTCCGACAGCGTGCCCACGCCGCCGCCGATGGCAATCACCGCCTGCGCCCCGCGCACGATCAGCGCGTTGCGCATCTCGCCCATGCCGGTCGCGATCGGCACGTCGATGTACTGATTCGCCGCCGCCGGATCGGGGCCCGGCAGGATGCCGACGGTCACGCCCCCGACCGCCGCGCGGGCGCCCATGGCCACGGCCTCCATCACACCACCCAGACCTCCGCACAAGATCACGGCCCCCGCCTCCGCGAGCAACCGACCCACCATCGCGGCGGCCACCGTCTGATCCGGCGAGCAGGTGCTGCCGCCCACGACCGCGACGACGGGCCTCACCGGCGTCGCGGTCCCGCCGCGGCCCAGTGCAGCGCGGCGGCGACCGCCCGGCCCCACTCGGGGTGACGGGCGCGCACCGCGGCGGCGTCCGGACCGGGAGTGAAGCGCCGGAACTCCCGTCCGGCGAGGAACTCTTCGGGTCGCCGCCAGACGCCGGCCGCGAGACCGGCGAGCCCAGCGGCGCCGAGCGCCGTCGTCTCGACCACGTCGGGGCGCGCCACCGGAACGCCGAGCAGATCGGCCTGGAATTGCATCAACCAGTCGTTCGCTGCGGCGCCGCCGTCCACCCGGAGCGCCGCCAATCGCAGGTGCGCATCGGCCGTCATGGCGTCGAGCACCTCCTTCGTACTGAACGCCATCGCCTCGAGCGCCGCGCGCACCAGATGCGCCTTGCGGGTTCCCCGCGTGATCCCGACGATCGTGCCGCGGGCCCGCGCCTCCCAGTGCGGCGCGCCGAGTCCCACGAACGCGGGGACGAAGACCACACCGCCAGTGTCGGACACCTCACGCGCGAGCTGCTCGGACTCGGCGGCGCGAGTGATGAGCCCCAGGCCGTCGCGCAGCCACTGCAGCGCAGCGCCGGCGATGAACACGCTCCCCTCGAGCGCGTACACCGGCGCGCCCGTGGGGCCGCACGCCACCGTCACGAGCAGACCATGCTTGGATGCCGGTCGCTTGCCGCCGGTGTTGAGGAGCAGGAATGCGCCGGTCCCATAGGTGTTCTTCGCCTGGCCCGCGCGCCAGCAGCCCTGTCCGAACAGCGCGGCCTGCTGGTCGCCGGCGACGCCGGTGATCGGCAGCTCAGTCCCCAGGTGCTCGCCGCCGCACGTGCCGAACGCACCGCTCGACGCGCGGATTTCGGCGAGCGCATGGACGGGCACCTTGAAGAGGCGCAGCAGGTCGGCATCCCAGGCCCGCGCGTCGATGTCGTATAGCATGGTGCGGGACGCGTTGGTGTGATCGGTCGCGAACGTCGCCCCGTTGGTGAGCCGGAAGAGGAGCCAGGTGTCGATCGTGCCGAACACGGCATCGCCATCGCGGACGCGTTTTCGC
>QHVC01000105.1 GCA_003222205.1 Gemmatimonadota bacterium
CCCACATCCACTGACGAGCAGCCGGAGAGCTTCGTGCCGTTTCCGGATTTGTCGTTCGACCGCGTGTCGGCGGATCGTGAGCGCTATACGGCGTACCGCTACCGGATGTACGAGTTCGCGCCGAGTCAGATCGTGCCGGGGTTCATCGGCCACCAGACCTCGCGCAGCGATGATAGCGGCGACATGCCGAGCGAGCGAACGCCGGATCGCGGCGTAGTGCTCAAGAGCTTCCGCGCGCGCGACTGGGACTATCTGGGCTGGCGCTACTCGCTGATCTCGTCGATCGCGATCGCGGGGTGGAACAACGTCATCGACATGATTCCGGCGCGGGACTCAGCCGAGAACGCTCGTTTCTCAGCGGCTGATCAGGCGTGGTTCCGGCGCTGGATCGCGTGGGCGGACACGAACCGCGAGTTCCTGCGACGCACGCGGCCGATTCTGGGCCAGCCGGCGATCGGCAAGATCGACGGCACGCGGGCGGTGGTGGGCGGGCGCGGATTTGTCTTCCTCTTCAATCCCAATGAACGGCGATTGACGGCGACGTTGTCGCGCGCTGAGCTGGGGCTCCCGCCCGGGAAGTATTCGTTGCGGGAGCTGGCACCGACCGAAGGGCGCGGCGTCTGGCCTGTCGGTGACACAGTGTCGATCGCGCTGGAGGGTGAGTCGTATCTCGTGCTGGCGGTCGAGCCAGCGGGACTCACGGTCGCTCCCCCGGTCGACGCGTTCACCCGCCAGATCGGAGCGGTCGACTCGGCGTTCAGCGGGGGGGCGTTCGCCGCGACGTTCACGATCCCGCGGTGGGTGTTCGATCAACTGGCGGCGCGGCGGCGGGCGTGGCCGATCCCGTGGACGGCGGCGGATTCGCTCGCGACGTGGCTCGTCCCGGAGCGGCTGCTGCTGTTCGTGCAGATCGCGGAGCCGGACGAGGGATGGACGGCGAGCATGAGGATCGACGGGCAGCCGGTGGAGCTGCGGAAAGCCTATTCATCTATACGGAGAGTGCCGCAGGATTTCGTGGGGTTCTGGGCTGACATCTCCACGCTGGCCGCGGAGCAGCCGCACACGTTGGAGCTGCAGCTGCCGGCCACGAGACAGGGGCAGTTCCAGGGGGTGTTCCTGGAGAACGTGGAGCAGTCACCGCCGCCATGACCTCGCGCCGGGAATTCCTGCGGCACAGCGCGGTGTCGGCCATCGGGCTGTCGCTCCCGAGGTGGCGGTTCGCCCCGGAGAAGACCCCGCCGTCGGGGTTCCTCGATCTGCGCCGGCCGCCCGACGGCATTCGCGTGCAGACCGCCACGGGCGACGAGCGCTTGCGTCCCGTCGCCGGCGGGCGCTGGGAGGCCGGCGACCTCGCGGTGACCGTCAGTGACATCCCGGGAGCTGTGCGCGTCGCGCTCGCGGCCCCATCCAGCGCCGTGCAACGGCTGCAGCTGCGCTGGCGTGGCCGCCTCGACGACACGCGGCTGCTGCTCGGCGATGCGTGGGAGCGCGGCTACGGCGATCTGGAGTGGCGCGGCTTCGTTCCCGATCGCGTGATGCCCTGGTATGTCGCCGCCTGGGACGGCGAGCGCACGCATGTGTACGGAGTGCGCACAGGTGCGAGCGCGTTCTGCTTTTGGCGCGTGGACCCTCAAGGCATCAGTCTCTGGGCCGATGTGCGCAGCGGCGGCGTCGGGGTGCAACTCGGCACACGGGTGCTTCCGGTTTGTGAGGTTGTGTGCCGCGCCGGCCGCGCCGGGGAGTCGGCGTTCCAGGCGATCCACGCGTTCTGCAAAGAGATGTGTCCCAGTCCCCGGCTTCCCGCGCAGCCGATCTACGGCAGCAACGACTGGTACTGGGTCTACGGCAACAACAGCGCGGCGACCGTGCTCGCCGACGCGAGGCACATCGTGGAGCTCGCCCCGGCCGACGCCAACCGGCCGTTCGCCGTGATCGACGACGGCTGGCAGCCCGACCGCGGAGCGGACAAGACAGGCGTCGGCACCTGGGACCGAGGCAACGAGAAGTTCCCCGACATGCCCGGACTCACCGGCGAGATCCAGCGGGCCGGTGCGCGCCCGGGCATTTGGATCCGCCCGCTGCTGGCCCCCGCGGACGCACCGGACACCTGGCGGCTGCCGCGCGACCGCACCGTGCTCGATCCCACCGTCCCCGAAGTCCGGGCGAAGGTCGCCGAGGACATCGGCCGCCTGCGCCGCTGGGGCTTCGACCTCATCAAGCATGACTACACCACGTTCGACCTTTTCGGGCGTTGGGGATTCCAGATGGGCGCCGCGCTGACCCGTGACGGCTGGAGCTTCGCGACCGGACCCTCGCGCACGACGGCGGAAGTGATCGACGAGCTGTACCGCACCATCCGAGAGGCGGCCGGCGACACGTTGATCATCGGGTGCAACACGGTGAGCCACCTCTCGGCGGGGCGCTTCGAGATCTGCCGGATCGGGGACGACACGAGCGGCCGGGAGTGGGCACGCACCCGGAAGATGGGCGTGAACACCCTCGCGTTCCGCGGGGCCCAGCACAACGCGTTCTACACCGCGGATGCGGACTGCGTCGGAGTCACGAGCGCGATTCCGTGGGAACTCAACCGGCAGTGGCTCGATCTCCTCGCGAGGAGCGGGACGATGCTCTTCGTCTCCCTCGCCCCCGACGCGCTCGGCGCCGAGCAGCGGCGCGATCTCCGCACCGCCCTCGCCACCGCCGCGCGGCCGCAGCCGCTCGGCGAGCCGCTTGACTGGCAGCGGACGGCGTGGCCCACCCGCTGGCGTCTCCTGGGACAGGTGCAGACCTACGACTGGCTTGGCGCCGACGAGCCTTGAAGGATGGCCTCGAGCGAGCAGGCGAATCCGGGCAGGACATCCTCTCCGTCCAACGCCGCGGCGCCCGTGACGCTGGCTTCCGTGCCGTCGTGGCGATAGACGCGGGCCAGACGACGCTCCGGATCGATGACCCACACCAGTCGGGTCCCGGCCGAGAGCCAATCGGCGACCTTGGCAAGGACCTCACCCGGCCGGTCGCCGGGGGACAGGACTTCGACCACGAGATCGGGGGCAAGCGCAGGGTATCCGACCGTTCCAGCGGGCGGCATGCGATTGCGGGTGACGAACGCGACGTCGGGTGCCCGGACCGTGTCCGGATTAGTCGCCAGTTTGAACCCGGTTTCGGCGGCGAACACCCCTCCCGCGCCGGTCCGCTTCGCGTACGCGGCCAGCTCGACGCCGAGACTCATCGCCACGAGACCGTGCGTCGAGCCGGCGGGCTCGCGCACCTCCAGGACACCCCGCACGAGCTCCACCCGCTTGTCGGGGATGGGGGTCCGGAGCAGTTCGTCCGCGGTGATCAGCGCGGTGCCTGGAGGCATGTTGAGAACGTAGGAACGCTCGGCGGGCATCGCAAGGGAATGTACCGCGGGTCGGTCATCTGGTCGTCAACGACGTTTCTCTACCGATGCCGCGTCACCAGTGCCTGATACACGAGCGTCGGAAACTTCCCCGCAATATCGGTGCGGTTGGGGAGCTGGTTCATCATGAACACGATGACCAGGTGCTCGACCGGATCCACGTCGTAGGCGCTCCCGTACGCTCCACCCCAGCTGAACGTTCCCACCGACGCCATCCCGTTGGCGCCGTAGCGCTGCGTCGTCTCGAAGCCGAAGCCGAACCCGAGTGCGCCGGTCGAGTCGAACAGGGTGCCGGCCTGGTTGTGCGTCATGAGGTCGACCGTGTGCGGCGCGAGGATGCGGACGCCATCCAGCTCGCCGCCGTTGAGCAGCATCTCGAGGAAGCGGGCGTAGTCGGCGGCGGTCGAGACCAGTCCCGCGCCCCCCGCGAAGCTGCGGCGCGGGCCGGTGACGTAATTCCCCTGACCGCGTGGCCCGTCGGGCGCGCGATGGGCGTGATTGGCTGAGTCGCTCGCATACACCGTTACGAGTCGCGAGGTCGCGGCGGGCGGAACGAAGAAATACGTGTCGTGCATCCCCAGCGGGCCGGTGATGCGCGTCCGGATGAGCTCGTCGAGCGGCACCCCGGAGGCGCGCTCGGCCACGCAGCCGAGGATGTCCGTGTTGTAGCCGTACACCCACCTCTCGCCGGGCTGCGCCGTGAACGGCAGCGTCGCGAGTCGCTCGATCGTCGCGCAGATCGGCTCATCCTTGTCGGCGGTGTACCAGCCCCATCCGGCCGACGGCCCGAGCCCCGCCGCCGCGTAGAGGGGGGCGATCAGCGAGTCGGTGCCGTAGGAGATCCCCGCCGTGTGCGTAAGTAGCTGGCGGATCGTGATGCGGCGCGCCGCGGGCTTGATCACCCGGCCGGTGTCGCTGCCGGACGCGACGGTGGTGTGCGCGAACGCGGGGATGTAGCGGCTCACCGGGTCGTCGACGCTGAGCTTCCCCTCCTCGACGAGCGACAGGATCGCGACCGTGGTGAGCGCCTTGGTCTGGGACGCGATGCGGAACAGGGCATCCGTGGTCATCGGGCGGCGGGACTCCACGTCGATCCAGCCGACGGCATGTTGGTACACGACTCGGCCGTCGCGCAGCACCAGGCCGACGGCGCCGCCGATCTGCCCGGAATCGACGTACTGCTGCATGAAGCGGTCGATGCGTGCGACGCGATCCGGCGCGAGCGCGACCACCTGGGCGGGAAGCGCTCGTGGGGCAAAGACCACCAGGACCAGCGTGAGCAGACCAGAGCGATTCATTCGAGCCTCCAGTATTACGGTGGAGGAGCGTTCCCGATCACGGCTTCGAGATCCTGGGGAGCCCGCTGCCGACACTCCTTTTTGAGATCCGCGGTGTCCGCCGCGAGGAACGTGCCCAGAAAACACTCCGTGGTGATCTCGAACGCCGGGAGCTCCTTCTTCGCAGTGGAGTTGGAATACAGGGCAATCACCGCGCGTTCATCGAATCTGTAGAAGGAGTACGTCGGGTAGCGACCGAACAGCCATACGTCCGCGGGTTTACGAAAGTCTCTCGCCAGACGCGCGAAATACCGGTAGGCATCCGCGACCAGCGCCGGAATCAGCGGACCGTCCTCGAAATGCCTGCCCAGGGAGAACATCAGCTCGTGGTTCTCCAGATCGGGGAGAAAAACCTCGAGCGTAGTGCCTGCCCGAGCGAGGAAGGCCTTGATCGCAGCGTCGTGATTCTCGCGCCAGCGGCGTGAATGGATGAAGTAGAGGGTCATCGTCGTCGACGACCCGATGAGCTCGTCAAACCGGTGAACGAATCCGGCGAACGGCGCTACACGGACGATACCGAATGGGCCTTCAGGGGTGGCGTTCAGTCGGGCTGCCGCGGATGGCGACGCAGCTCGGCCGCCGCCTCGTCGATCCGGACGATGTACGCCCGCACCGTCTCGCCGCGGGCGCGCCGCGGCACGACGAAGTGGCGGTCGTCGGGCTGCGTGCTCTTCAAGTCATCGACCATTAAGTCTCCGCCGTGCGCCTCCACCGCCCCTTCGAAGCGCTCCACCGCCGAGAGCAGGTCCACGAGATCTTCGGGGCGCTCGGCGCCGGTGAGGGCAATGCCGCGGCCCCGCAGCCGGGCCGTTACTTCCGCCGCCGCGGCCGTGCGCTCTTCGAACTCCTCATCCCTGTCCATGCCGAATGTCCTCGCTCAATACTCCGCGTACCCGTCGTCCGGATAGCAGTACAACCACCGCTCCCCCGGCTCCGACGAGGCGACCACCGGATGCTTGCTCGCCCGCGCGTGCTTGCTGGCGTGTTGGTTGGGGGAGCTGTCGCAGCACAGCGTGGCGCCGCACTCCTGGCAGGTGCGCAGATGGACCCACTGCGCCTTGATCTTCACGCACTCGGCGCACTCCCGGCGCTTGGCTTGCCGCACGGTGGTGATCGCCGAGAGATGCCCGCAGGTGCCATCGGACATGGAAACCCTCGCTTACTCGTGCAGCACCCGGTGCACGGCCGCGATCGCGATCGACCCCTCCCCCACGGCCGAGGCCACGCGCTTCAAGCTGCCGGCGCGGACGTCGCCGATCGCGAACACGCCGGGGCGGCTCGTCTCGAGGAGATGGGGAGCTCGGGCGAGCGGCCAGCGCGCGGCGGCCAAGTCCTCCGGCAGCAGGTCCGGTCCCGTCTTGATGAACCCCTTGTCGTCGAGCGCGAGGCAACCGTCCAGCCAGCGGGTGCTAGGGACCGCGCCTGTCATCGTAAAGACATGGCGGATGCCGTGGGTCTCGATGCGCCCGGTCTGGTTGTCGCGCCAGCCCACGCGCTCGAGGTGACCGTTCCCCTCGAGGCTCACGATCTCCGTGTGCACGTGGCGGGCGATGGCGGGATGATCCTCGATGCGACGGATCAGGTAGCGCGACATGGTGTCGGCCAGGCCGCCGGAGCGGATCACCATGTGCACCCGCCGGGCGGTCTCGGCCAGGAACACGGCCGCCTGGCCCGCGGAGTTGCCGGCGCCCACGACGATCACGTCCTCGCCGGCGCAGAGTTGCGCTTCCATAAACGTCGCGGCGTAATACACCCCCGCCCCATCGAACCGCGACAGGTTGTCGATTGAGAGGCGCCGGTATTCGGCACCTGTGGCGATGATCACCGCGCGCGCCGGCAGCCGCTGCCCATCTCCGACCTCGATCCCGTACGGCCGGCGGTCGCAGTCGAGGCGTCTGGCCGACCCGACCATCAACTGGGTCCCGAACTTCATCGCCTGGTTCGTGGCGCGGGCCGCCAGGGTCCTGCCGCTGACCCCCGTCGGAAAGCCGAGGTAGTTCTCGATCCGGGAGCTCGCGCCGGCCTGTCCCCCCGGCGCGCTCGACTCAACGATCAAGACACCCAATCCCTCCGACGCCCCGTACACCGCCGCGGCGAGCCCCGCCGGTCCCGCCCCGACGATAAGCAGGTCGCGGACCTGGGTCTGATCGATCGCGTCGTTGAACCCCAGGGCGTTGGCGATCTCCTGATTGCTCGGGTTCTTGAGCACGACCCCACCGCACGTCATGACGACCGGGATGTCGGCGGCTGTGACGTGGGCGCGATCGAGCAGCTCCTGGGTGCCGGCATCGCGGTCCAGGTCGTGCATCGTGTACGGATGCCCGTTTTTCGTGAGGAACTCACGGATGCGCAGCGTCCCCTGGCAATGCGTCGACCCCAGGACCACGACGTCGCTGACGCCACGGTTGATCAGCTCCACCCGCCGCAGGATGAACGCACGCATGAAGATGTCGCTCAGCTCGGCATCGGTCTGGATGAGGGCCAGCAGGTCGTCGCGATCGACCTCGATGACCTCGCTGTCCGCACCAGCCCGGATCTGGGCGAGCGCGGGGCGGCCCGAGAGCATCGTGACTTCGCCGGTGAACATCCCCGGGCCGAACGACACTACGACCTCCTCGACGGGCCTCTGGCGAAGCACATCGATGCGACCCGCCACGACGACGAAGATCCGCGCCGCCTGCTCCCCCGGCTGCGCCAGCACCTCTCCCTGCTCCACGTGGCGCCGGCGCCCGCGTGGGGCGATGCGGTCGATCTGCACCCGTGTCAGCGTCGGGTACAGGCGGTCGGCACGCGGCCCGGCGGTCGCGGGCGAGGGTGGGGCAACGAGCGTCATGGACTCACGCACCCTGCTGGTGCGCTTCTACGAACCAGAGCCACTTGTCCACGCCGCGGGAGATCTCGGTGAGGATGTCGGCGCTGCCCGCGTCCTCGAGCTCGTTCATCTCCTCGATGCCGAGCCGCACCGTGCGCCCGAAGCCGGCAAGCGCGTCCGACAGCGCCGCCACGTGCTGCGCGCCGGAGGAGAGCGTCAGCGGATAGTCCACGAGGGTGGATCGTCCCTCGACTACGCCCACGGTCCCCTCGGCGATGCCGCCGAGCTGGACGATCCGCTCGGCGATCAGATCCACGTAGACCTCGACGTCTTCGTTGATCTCGTCGAACAACTTGTGCAGCGCGATGAACGTGGGGCCTTTCACGTTCCAGTGCGCCTGCTTGCACTGCGTCTGCAGGTCGATGCAGTCGGCGAGGCGCTGATTGAGCAGCCCGATCGCTTCGAGCCGCGCGGCCTCCGGCAGATCGTTTTTCGTCGGATAGGCCTTCGTCGCGGCAGCGGTGGTGGAAGTCATTGGCAGTCTCCTCGGCTGAGTCGTGCGGGCAGTGCATAGTGTAGCCGTAGCGTCAAGGCTACACTAGGTGCTAATGTGCCTGGGGCCGCTGCCGGATGGCGCCGAGATGGTACGCCGTGTGCGCGATCGCGCCCATCGCCGCGCCTAGCGCGTCCTCGTCCCACAGGGCGTGAGTCTCCACCGCGACAAGGAGTTTCTGGTACTCCTCGCGCAGTCGCGCCCGCAACGCTGCCCACTCGGCCTTGTCGACCGTGGAAACGGTCCAGCTGCGACTGCGGTCGCGCGAGGACGGGTCACCACGCAGTTCCGCCGCCGAGAGCGCGACGCTCGCGCTCAAGTGGTGGACGTGGCCGGCGATGGTCGTGCGGCCGGGGCCGCCCACCTTTGAGGCCTGAGCGGCGGTCAACCCCGTGATGGTCGGGAATACTCCGGTTCCCGGTGCTGTGTCGGTGAAGTAGGTCCACGGTCCGGGAGGCCCTTCGAAGGCTTCCCGGAGCATTCTCGTCACCAGCGTCACCGTCACGGCGGCCGGCGTCGCGGTCATAGGATGATTCAGCGCCTCAGCAATGAGAGTGGAGATCCTACCGAGAGGAGCACACTGTTCGTAACTGTTGCCAGCCACCGAAGGTTCCAACGGCGTCGCTCAGCGGTACCTTTTCCAGATGTTCTTGAGGCTCCTCGCGAGCGCAGCCCTCGCGCTGGCCGTGGTTGCGCCTGCCGCGCCACGCTCCGATTGGAGGCTCGTGTGGCACGACGAGTTCGACGGGACGGCCCTGGACGTCACGAAATGGGTGCGCGAGACCGGCGGCGGCGGCTGGGGGAACAACGAGTTGGAGTTCTACACCGCTCGTCCCGAGAATGCGCGGGTCGAGAACGGTCAGCTCGTCATCGAGGCGCGCCAGGAGCCGTTCGGCAACCGCCAGTACACGTCGGCCCGGCTGAAGACCCAGGGCTTGGGCGCATGGAAGTACGGTCGTGTCGAAGCACGCATGCGCATCCCGCGAGGGCAGGGCTTGTGGCCCGCGTTCTGGATGCTCGGCGACCAAATCGCGCGCGTCGGCTGGCCCGCGTGCGGCGAAATCGACATCATGGAGAACATCGGCCGCGAACCGCGCCGGGTGCACGGCACCGTGCACGGTCCCGGGTATTCCGGCGCGCAGGGCGTGAGCGCCGCATACGACCTGGGGACGGCCGGCGCGTTTGCCGACGACTCTCACGTGTACGCCGTGGAGTGGGAGGCGGCCGCGATTCGCTGGTATGTCGACGGCGCGCTCTACGCCACCGTCACGCCGAGAGAGCTCCACGGCCCGTGGGTGTTCGACCATCCCTTCTTCATCATTCTCAACGTGGCGGTGGGCGGTCAGTGGCCCGGCAGCCCCGATAGCACGACCGTTTTTCCGCAAACGCTGCGTGTGGACTACGTGAGGGTCTACCAGAAGTAGCAACGGTCTACCACAGCAGGACACAGCGCCGCTGGCTGCTGGCGACAGCCAATGCGAGCCCCCGCATGACGGTGAGCGCCTGTTCCGGCGTGACCGCCAGCGGCGCCTTCCCCAGGATCGCGTCGCGGACATTCTCGTAGTAGTGCGCGAAGCTCGAGGGAACCGTCGCAATCGTCCGCGTCCCCTCGGGTGTGGTCAGCGTGCCGTACAGCTCGGCCGGCTCTCGATCCCAGTTCGACTCGTCGGGCGTGCGGCCGGCCTTCAGGGCCGCCTCCTGCGGATCAAGCCCATACTTGATGAACGAGCCCTGGGTGCCGTGAACCGCGAAGGTCGGGCCCGGCGACGCCACCAGCAGGGAGGCCCGCAGGACCGCCCGCATGTGCGGGTAGTGCAGCGTGACGTCGAAGGCGTCGTCCACCACGGCGCCTTCGCGCTCGCTGCGGATGTCGGCGCTGATCGCTTGCGGGATTCCGAACAGGACCAGCGCCTGATCGAGCAGGTGTGCGCCGAGGTCGAACCACAGGCCGGACCCGGGGAGCGGCTGCTCGCGCCACGCCGCCGGCTTCCGCTCAGGACGGAATCGGTCAAAGTGCGATTCAAACATCACCACTCGACCGAGAACCCCGTCCGACAACTGTTGGCGCAGGGTGACGAAGTCCCCGACGTAGCGGCGGTTGTGGTAGACCGAGAGGACGCGCCGCATGTCCGCGGCGAGTCGCACCAGCTCTTCGGCTTCGGCCACGGTGGTCGTGAATGGCTTATCGACGACGACGTGGCGGCCGGCCAGGAGGCACTGCTTGGCGATCGGATGATGTGACGCGTTCGGCGTGGCGATGACGACCAGGTCGATATCCCTGGCGAGCAGGTCCTCGACGCTGTGGACGAAGTCGCTCCCGCCACGGCGCTGGACGATGGCGCCGAGGCGCAGGCCTGGGACCGCGCGGATCACGGGGGCATGGAACACCTGCCCCGCGAAGCCGAACCCGACGAGGCCGACGTTGAGCATCGTTTAGAGCGGTGTGAGCACGAACCTTCCGTACGCTACGAACGCAGCCAGAGCAGCCAGGACCAGACTGAACATCATGGGTGACCGCTCCGCGTACTTGTAGTGTAAGCCCGCGAACAGCACCCCCTCGACGGCCAAGCCGATCGCGGCGATCGGGGTCAGGATCGGGAATGTCCGCGTGGCGGCCGGAAGGACGAGGGCCACGGCGCACAGCAGCTCGAAGAGGCCGATGCCCATCCAAATCTCACGGGAAAACGCCCGGTTCGAGGCGACCTGCTGCGAGATTCGTTCCCACATGAACACCTTCATGCCGCCACCGACCAGGTAGAGCACGCCCAACAGACCTTGAAGAATCCCGAGCAGCACGTTCATGTCACTTCCTCCTTGCGCACCGCCTTGACGGCCACCGCGACGCGCCACAAGGTTCCCGGCAGGCACATCGCGGAGGATCGCAGCATGATCGGTTACGGCGGCAGCGAATTGGCCAACGCGTTTCGCACCGTGCGCAAGAACACGGTACTGATCGCCGAAGACATTCCCGAGGACCAGTACGAATTCGTCGCGGCGCCGGGCGCGCGCTCCGTGAGCTTGATGCTCCGACACATCGTGTACGCGCCGATGGTGCACACGGACATGCACCGCGAGCGGCGGATCACGACTCTGAAGGGGTACGACTTCCCGGCCATCACGGCGAAGGCGGCCGCCGAAGAACGGAAGCCGCGCTCCAAATCCGAGCTCATATCGCTGCTCAAGGCCGAGGGTGAGCGTTTCGCCGGATGGCTGCAGTCCCTGAGCCCAGAATTCCTGGCCGAAACCTTCACGGACGCGACCGGGGCGAACCCGCGCACGCGGTTCGAGAGTCTCCTGGGCGCGAAGGAACATGAGATGCACCATCGCGCGCAGCTCATGTTGATCGAGCGCGTGCTGGGCATCGTGCCGCACCTCACGCGCCAGCGGGAAGAGCGGATCCGGCAGCGCCTGGCCGCCGCCGCGGCCGCGAAGGCGGCGTCCGCCTAGCGCGCGGGACCGAAGCGTTTGAGCGCGCGCTCGTGTGCCTTACGCCGCTCCGCCTCACGGTCGCGCGGCGGCGCGCTCGTCTGGAAGGAGTGGATCAGACGATGCGCGGCCGCCGTCACCTCGTCCACCGCGCGATCGAACACCGCGACGTTGGCCTGGGAGGGCTTGGTCGTCCCGCTCAACTTGCGGACGAATTGCAGCGCCGACGCGCGGATCTCGTCGTCCGTCGCGGGAGGTGCAAAGTTTGCCAGGGTCTTTATGTTACGGCACATGCTTGAGGCTCCGCCGATGGGTCTCAAGACAACATACGAACGTCACAAGGAGTAGGCCATGAGCGGCGTACGGGTCCTGGTCGGGACGCGCAAGGGCGCGTTCATTCTGACGGCGGACGGCAAGCGCAGCCGCTGGGACGTGAGCGGCCCGCACTTCGCGGGCTGGGAGATCTATCACTTGAAGGGATCCCCCGCCGATCCCGATCGCCTCTACGCGTCGCAGACCAGCGGGTGGTTCGGCCAGGTCATCCAACGCTCGTGCGACGGCGGCAAGACGTGGGAGACGCCCGGCGGCGGCGTGACGACGGCGCCCGGCCAGATGCCCAAAGGCGAGAGCAACAAGTTCGTCTACGACGCCTCGCCGCCGACGGGCAAACCGCTCACCACGCACCAGTGGTACGACGGCACCCAGCACCCCTGGGAGTTCAAGCGCGTGTGGCACCTCGAGCCATCCCTGACCGATCCGGACACGGTCTACGCCGGCGTCGAAGACGCCGCGCTGTTTCGTTCGAGCGACGGTGGCACGAGCTGGCAGGAGCTAGCGGGGATGCGCGGCCACGGCACCGGGCCCAAGTGGCAGCCGGGCGCCGGCGGCATGTGCCTCCACACCATCCTGCTCGATCCCCGCAACCCCAAGCGGATCTACGTCGCCATCTCGGCGGCGGGCGCGTTCCGCACGGACGACGGCGGCACGACGTGGCGGCCGATCAACCGCGGCCTGCACTCCCAATACATCCCCGAGCCCACCGCCGAGGTCGGCCACTGCGTGCACCGCATCGCCCTGCACCCGTCGCGTCCCAACGTGCTGTTCATGCAGAAGCACTGGGACGTCATGCGCTCGGACGACGGCGGCGACTCGTGGCGGGAGGTCAGCGGCAATCTGCCGACCGACTTCGGGTTCGTGATCGACGTGCACGCCCACGAGCCGGACACCGTGTACGTCGTCCCCATCAAGAGCGACGCCGAGCACTATCCGCCCGACGGCAAACTGCGTGTGTTCCGCAGCCGCAAGGGCGGCAACGAGTGGGAACCGCTCACCAAAGGGCTGCCGCAGCGCGACTGCTACGTCAACGTGCTGCGTGACGCGATGTGCGTCGACGCGCTCGAGCCGTGCGGCGTGTACTTCGGCACCACCGGCGGCCAGGTGTACGCGTCGGCCGACGGCGGCGACAGCTGGACACCCATCGTCCGCGATCTTCCGGCCGTGCTGTCGGTCGAGGTCCAGGCGCTGCCGTGATCCGCGTGGTGCTGCCGCCGCACTTGCGGACGCTGGCGCGGGTCCGCGACGAGGTGACGCTGGAGGTCCCGGGGGGAGGGCCCCCCACGCGGGCGGCGGTGCTCGACGCACTCGAGGCCCGCTATCCGATGCTGCGCGGGACGATCCGCGACCACGTCACCGCGCAGCGCCGGCCGTTCCTGCGCTTCTTCGCCTGCACGCAGGATCTGACGCACGAGCCTGAGGACGCGCCGTTGCCCGCCGCCGTGGCGGCGGGGGCGGAGCCGTTTCTCGTCATCGGGGCGATCGCCGGAGGGTAGCCGTCGCTCCGCCCGTCGGGCCGCCGCGGACACCCCACCTCATCGCACGATCACGGACGAGCACCCCCCGGGGGCGAGGCCACCACCAGCTTCCCAAACAGGCCGTGCGCTTCGTCGAAGGGACCGGCCGTGAAGAACAGGGCGTTCGTCGGCCCGGCGCTGGCCCCGTTCCCGAAGGCAAGGGCCCACAGGCCGTCGATCGCGATCGGCGGGCCATCGGCGGCGTGGAGCTGGCCCCGCGGCTGCAGCTCGCCGTTGCCCGCGAAACGCGCGAGGTCGAAGGCGTTGATGTGGCCGTCACCGAAGTTCCCCACGAGCAGGTTGCCGCTGAACTGCCCGAAATCGGCGGGGGCGAGCGCCAGCCCCCACGGTGAGTTCAGCCGCCCTCGGGAAGCCACGCGACGGAGCAGGTGGCCGTCGGTGTCGAAGGCATTCACAAACCCGTGTCCTACGCCGGCGACATCGTCCCTCCGGTCGGCATCCTGGAGCGCGTAGGTGACGTAGATCGCGCCTCCGAGGTTCCGGATCCCGAACGGCGCGTACCCCGGCGGCAAGGCGGCGTCGCTGAACCCGGCCGACACCGGATGGAACCCGGCGTCGAATACATCCACGGTACCCGCGTGAAAGTTGGCAGCGTAGAGGCGGTCGCCGGCGACCGTGCTGGCGATGGCGAGCCCCTTGTAAACGGCGCCCCCCGCCGAGTTGTCGACAGCGACGACCGCCTGCGTGGCCGCGACCGTCGGGTTCCAGCCCAAGACCGTGCCCTGCTCGGTGGCGAAGATGAAGCGGGCGGGGCCCGACGCTGCGCCGCTCGTCACGACGAAGCCGCTGCCGCCGTTGAATACGATGCCCGTGGGCGCACCCGCGACCGAGACGGTCAGGCCGAGTTTGGCTCCGGTGTTGCCGTTGTAGAGGGTGGAGAGGCCGGTGCCGTTGTCGGCGATCCACCAGGGCGAGGTCGCGCTGGCCACCAGTCCCCAGGCGTTGACCAGCGCCGCATCGACGAGGTCGGCCGGCACGGCCCCGTCGGAGACCAGGTTGTGTTGCGCGTAGAACGGCGAAGGAGCGGACTGGAGCGAGGCGGACTGGACCGAGAACGCAGGCGCCGTGAGGGGCGGGGCGACGCTGCGCTCCCCGGCACATGCGAGTGACAGCGCGCCGACGAAGGCGAGGGGCGCTCCTACGATGCGACGAGACATGGGGGTCTCCTTTCTCCAGGTGTCGTGATGGAAGGCTTGGCGATCAATTGGATTCTTGCACCGCGGAGTCGCGCGCGCGAGGGGGCGCCGAGCCTCTCGTAACAGCGGCCGGGGCCGCTGCATCTGCTGCGCGCGCGCCACGCCATTCGTCCCCCCGTCAAGCCTGCGATCCGTGCTGCGATTCCGCAACGCTGTGGCGTAAACATTGCGGAAGGTGCTGGCGACACGCAGCGCCCACTCCACGGGGAGCGCCTTCATGCACACGCGAGCAACGTTCGCTGGCCTTCTGGCGCTTGTGGCTGCGGCGCTACTCGCGCACGGCTGCTCTGACGCCGTCACGCCCGACCGCCGCACTCACCCAACACCTGCGCTCGCTCTCGGTGCCATCCATATCGCGGGCCAGGACCTCTTCGTTCCAGACGGGTTCGACGTCAATCTCTTTGCGGACGGGCTGGACGGCCCGCGCGCGCTCGCGCTCGGTCCCGGAGGCGCGGTCTTCGTCGCCCTCTCGGATCCTGGCGAGATCATCCGGCTGGTAGATACGGACGGCGACGGCGTTGCGGACGCCGAGAGCACCGTCCTGAGCGGCTTGTCCTACCCCTTCGGCCTCGCGTTCCGTGGCGACACGATGTACTTCGCCGAGCAGACCGCGGTGAAGCGGCTCGATCCCGGCGCGACGACACCGGTGACGCTCATCCCGAACCTCCCGGAGGGCGCGCACCTCACGCGAACGATCGCGTTCGGGCCCGATAACCTGCTCTACCTCGCCATCGGCTCCTCGTGCAACGTGTGCGACGACGCGCTGCCACGGGCGGCCGTTACCCGCTACAACCTCGACGGCTCGAATCCGCATACGTTTGCGACCGGGCTCCGCAATTCGGTGGGGCTCGCGTTCCACCCGACCACGGGCGAGCTCTGGGCGAACAACAACGACCGCGACTATCTGGGCGACGATGTGCCGCCCGAGCACCTCAACATCCTGCGGGACGGCAGGTGGTATGGCTGGCCGCAATGCTATCTCCCAGGCCAGGCGAACCCCGAGTATCCGGGCGCCGACTGCTCGGCGGTGGAGCCGCCCGCCCTGACGTTCCAGGCGCACTCAGCTCCGCTTGGGCTCGCGTTCTACACGGGCGCCATGTTCCCGGCCGAGTACGTGGGCGATGCCTTCATGACGTATCACGGCTCGTGGAACCGCACCGTGCCCACCGGGGCGAAGGTCGTGCGCGTGCGCGTGGTGAACGGCCAACCCACCGCGATCGAAGACTTTGTCACCGGCTGGCAGCTCGCCGATGGCTCGCGCTGGGGTCGCCCCGTGGGCCTGCTGGTGATGCCGGATGGGGCGCTGCTCGTGAGTGACGACTTTGCCGGACGGATCTGGCGCGTGAGTTACAGTCTACCGGCCGAGAAGACCGGGGATCTCGACGTGACCACCACGACCACGGGGTCGGACCCCGACCCGGACGGCTATACGGTTGCTGTAGACGGCGGAACGGGCCAGCCGATCGGCATCAACAGCAGCGTGAGGTTCACGGGTCTCGCCGCGGGCAGCCACAGCGTGGTGCTGAGCGGGGTCGCCGGGAACTGCAGTGTGAGCGGCGGCAACACCCAAACCGTCAACGTGCCCTCGGGCGGCACGGCGACGGTCGCGTACTCGGTGACTTGCGCCACGCCGCCCGGCGATCTCACGGTGACGACGAGCACCGGCGGCTCGAGTCTCGATCCCGACGGCTATACGGTGGCGGTCGATGGCGGAGCGGGCCGGGCGATCGGGATCAACGGCAGCGTCACGTTCACGAGCCTCGCGGCGGGCAGCCACAGTGTGGCCCTCACGGACGTGGCCTCGAACTGCACGGTAGGCGGCTCCAACCCGCGGACTGTCACGGTGCCCTCGGGGGGGACAGCGACGGTCTCGTTTGCGGTGACCTGCACGACGCCGCCGGGCGACCTCACAGTAACGACGAGCACCGGCGGCTCGAGTCTCGATCCCGACGGCTACACGGTGGCGGTCGATGGTGGAGCGGGCCAGGCGATCGGAATCAATAGCAGCGTCACGTTCACGAGCCTCGCGGCGGGCAGCCACAGCGTGGCGCTTACGGACGTGGCCTCGAACTGCACGGTAAGCGGCTCCAACCCGCGGACTGTCACGGTGCCCTCGGGCGGGACGGCGACGGTTTCGTATACGGTGACCTGCACCACGCCACCGGGCGACCTCACAGTAACGACGAGCACCGGCGGCTCGAGTCTCGATCCCGACGGCTATACGGTGGCGGTCGATGGCGGAGCGGGCCAGGCAATCGGGATCAACAGCAGCGTGACGTTCAGCGGGATCTCGGCTGGAAGCCACACGGTCGCGCTCTCCGGGGTGGCGTCGAACTGTTCCGTGAGCGGCGGCAACTCGCAAACCGCCAATGTGCCCTCAGGCGGGACGGCCACGGTCTCCTATTCGGTCTCCTGCACCACGCCACCCGGCGACCTCACAGTGACGACGAGTACCGGCGGCTCTGGCGGTCGATGGCGGAACGGGCCAGGCGATCGGGATCAACAGCAGCGTCACGTTCACCAACCTCGCGGCAGGCAGCCACAGCGTTGAGCTGTCGGATGTAGCGGGGAACTGCGCGGTGAGCGGCGGCAACTCGCAAACCGCCAATGTGCCCTCAGGCGGGACGGCCACGGTCTCCTATTCGGTCTCCTGCACCACGCCACCCGGCGACCTCACAGTGACGACGAGTACCGGCGGCTCGAGTCTCGATCCCGACGGCTACACGGTCGCGGTCGATGGCGGAACGGGTCAGGCGATCGGGATCAACAGCAGCGTCACGTTCACCAACCTCGCGGCGGGCAGCCACAGCGTGGTGCTCTCGGACGTGGCGGGGAACTGCACGGTGAGCGGCGGCAACTCGCAAACCGCCAATGTGCCCTCAGGCGGGACGGCGACGGTCTCCTATTCGGTCTCCTGTACCACGCCACCGGGCGACCTCACGGTGACGACAAGTACCGGCGGCTCGAGTCTCGATCCCGACGGCTACACGGTGGCGGTCGATGGTGGGCCGGGCCAGGCGATTGGAATCAACAGCAGCGTCACGTTCAGTGGGGTCTCGGCGGGAAGCCACACGGTGGCGCTCTCCGGGGTGGCATCGAACTGTTCCGTGAGCAGCCCCGACCCGCAGACCGCCACGGTGCCCTCGGGCGGGACGGTGACCGTGTCGTTCTCGGCGAGTTGTGCGACGCCCAACCGCCCGCCGACTGTGAACGCCGGGTCGGATCAGTCGGTGCTGCTGGGCGTCTTGTACTCGCTCCCCGACGCGTCGTTCAGCGACCCGGACAACGACGGGCCGTGGTCCTACACGATTGACTGGGGCGACGCCTCGTCCTCCAGCAGCAGCAGAACCAGCCAAGGCTCCCTCCCCGGAACGCACAACTACCTCCTGCCCGGCACCTACCGGATCACCGTGACGGTGACGGACCACCACGGTGCTTCAGGCTCCGACTTGAAGCTCCTCACGGTGGGATCGTTACCGGTTCTCAATCGATAGAGTGGGTGCGCCCTAGCGCCTCCCGCGCAATTGGGGCAAAATCCAGCTTCCCCGAACTGGAGTGCACGATGCAGCCCCGCGTATTGGTCCTGCTGATCGCAGTTGCCGTTCTCCCCCAGGCCCTGGCCGCTCAAGCGACGGCGGCCACGGCGGCACCGTCACCGCCGGCCAGTCCGGTCGCCGATGCGTTGCGCGCCATGCAGCAGCGCTATGCGCGCATCCTGATCGCCGCCGCCGAAGCGATGCCCGCAGACAAGTACAACTATCGCCCCACGCCGGCGCAGATGAGCTTCGCCATGATCCAGGCCCACCTCGCCAATGAGGGGAACGATGTCCTCTGCAGCAAGGTCGCCGGGGTCCCGGCGCCGCAACGCGCGGCGGTCGACACCACGGCCGGCAAGGACCAGCTCGTCGCCCGGCTCAAGGACACGTTCCAGTTCTGCGAGTCGGCGTTCGCGCACCTCGACGACTCGAAGCTCAACGAGCCGATCCAGCTCTTCGGTCCGAACCCGTTTTCGCGCGCCGCCGCGATCATGATCACCGTGGGAGACTGGGCCGATCACTACAGCCAGGAAGCGAATTACCTGCGGCTGAATGGAGTGCTGCCGCCCACGGCGCAGCGCCGCCCGTAAGGAGACCGGCAGGACCGGTGGGCGACCGTCCGATCATCCGCGTCCAGCACATCGTCAAGTCGTTCGGGGACGTCGTGGCCGTCAACGACGTCTCCTTCGATGTGCGGCCCGGGGAGATTTTCGCGTTCCTCGGGCCGAACGGCGCCGGCAAGACCACGACCATCAGGATGCTCACCACCCTGTTGCATCCGACGGCGGGCGCGCTCGAGCTCGACGGCCTCGACGTCACCACCCATCGCACGGACGTCCGCAAGCGGTTCGGCGTCGTGTTCCAGGATCCGAGTCTCGACAGCGAGCTCACGGCGTGGGAGAACATGGACATCCACGGCGTGCTGTACCACGTGCCGCGGCACGCCCGGCGCGAGCGGTGTGAACTGCTCTTGCGGATGTTCGAGCTGTGGGAGCGGCGCGACGACCTGGTGAAGACGTTCTCCGGCGGCATGAAGCGCCGCCTCGAGATCGCCCGCGGGCTGCTGCACACGCCGAAGGTCTTGTTTCTCGACGAGCCGACGCTGGGCCTCGATCCGCAGAGCCGCAATCAGATGTGGACCCACGTGCGCGACGTCCGGGCCGCCGAGGGCGTGACCGTATTTCTCACTACCCACTACATGGACGAAGCGGATCGCGTGGCCGACCGCATCGCCGTGATCGACCACGGGCGCCTCGTCGCCACGGGCTCGTCCGCGGAGCTCAAAACCCAGACCGGCACCGATTCGCTCGAGGCGGCGTTTCTCGCGCTCACCGGGACGACGATCCGCGACGAGAGCGCCACGGCCGCCGACCAGATGCGGCAGGTCGCCCGCGTGTGGCGGGGCCGATGACCGTCGTCTATATCCTGTGGCTGCGGGAGGTGAAGAAATACCTGCGGTCGCGCGTCCAGATGGTCGCGTCGCTCGGGGCGCCGCTCATGTACCTCGGCGTGCTGGGTTTCGGCTTGGGGCCGGTGTTTCGGCGCGCCGGCGAGGGCAGCTATCTCCAGTTCATGGCGCCCGGCGTGATCGGCATGACCGTGCTGTTCACCGCCATGTTCTCGGGGATCGCCATGCTGTGGGACCGCCAGTTCGGATTCCTCAAGGAGACCCTCGTCGCGCCGGTGCCGCGCCTGGCGATCATGATCGGACGCACGCTCGGTGGGGCCACCGTCGCGGTGCTGCAGGGACTCCTGATTTTTGCCGCGACGCTCGTGGCGGGATTCCGGCCGCTGAGCGTCCTCGCCGTGCCGCTCGCGTTTCTGCTGATCGCGCTGATCGCGATTGTCTTCGCCGCGCTGGCCACGGCGATCGGATCGAGCCTGAAAGAAATGCAGGGCTTCCAGATGGTGATGAACTTCTTCGTGATGCCGTTGTGGTTCCTGTCGGGCGCACTTTACCCGTTGACAGGCCTTCCCGCCGCCTTGACGGTGCTGACGCGCATCGACCCGCTCACGTACGGGGTCGATGGGGTGCGTGGGCTGATGCTCGGCACGTCACATTTCGGTGTCGCGGTGGACGTCGGCGTCCTGCTGGCCGTCGGCGCCCTGTTCGTGGCCGCCGGGGCGTGGCGGTTCTCCAAGATCGAGGCCTAGCGGCCGGGGCGCGAGCACTTCGGTTGTCCCGCCGCGTCGCCGGGGGGCACGGCAGTCCCCACGGCGATGCGGCACTCGGCAGTGGTCTGCTGGTGCCGCGCGACCGCCCTCCAGCCGTCGCGGCCAGCCTCGAGAATAGTCACGCTGACACCGGGAGTCGGGTCGTACGTGAGGTCACCACGAGACAGAGACTGGGTGTAGGTGCCGTGGCCGGCGAAATACGCTCCCTCGGAATTGACCAGGTTCCGTAGGTCCGACCTCATCTCCAGTTCGTAGGCGCGCTCCAAGCGCGGCTCGAGCGACGCGTGCAGATACGGCGCGAGGTCTTCGACTCCGACCACGCGCCAATGCCCCCCGCCATCGGCGCGCTCCATCCGGAGGTGGACGACCAGCGTCGAATCGACGTCTTCCAACCGGAGGCGAACGCCGACCCGGGCGACGCGCTCCCGCTGCTCCACGTCGGCGATGCCGGCGTACCGGCGGCTCAGGGAGCGAAAGTCCGGCGCCCCACCGACCATGTCCGGAGCGGTCGCGGGGGAGTCGGTCAGCGCCGTCCACATGCTCTGCTCGACGACGGTGACCAGCAATGGCCTGGTGCCTTCCTCCTGGCCGGAAGACTCCGCGGCGGCGTCCACCACGGACTCGGCCACGCGCCTGACATCGAGGTACTGCTCGACCCCGCGCCGGTCTTTGGCGCGCGCGGCGTCCGCAAGCCGCTGCAGCGAGTAAACGGGTGAGCGACGGACGCGATGGAGGCGCAGTGCGCCGGCGATCGCGAGCGCGCCGATGGCGAGCAATGCGAGACGGAAGCGTGACATGGCTATATTGTACCGCCTTGCCTACGCCGCCGCGGCGGCCGGCGCCGGGCCTGCGTCCACCAGTCGTTTGGTGACCGGCTCGATGCGGAAGTTGAGCCCTTCGAGGCTCCGCGATCCGAACACCACAAGATCCCCCGGCTCGCCGAAGACCACCTCGTCCCCCGCCCGTTTTCCGGCCACGGAGATAACCACCGTACCCGTCCAGCGCTCGAGAATGGTCCCATCCGCCTGACGGAAGCGCCACGTGGCGTTGCGTTTGACCCCCAAGGATTCAAGTACATCGGCGGGAAACCACGACAACTCGGCGCCGGTGTCCACCAGCACCGACCTGAGCGTTCGCTTCTCACCGGGACGGGCGGGGTTCTCGATTTCGACGTCCACGCGGAAGCTTCCCATGTCGTCGGGCATAATCGCTCCTACGGGCTTGCCGAGTAGTACCATATTGGTG
>QHVC01000106.1 GCA_003222205.1 Gemmatimonadota bacterium
TTCGGCGGCCTTGTCTGGATGCAGGCGCTGTTCTACGGCATCGGGGCCGCGGTGATCGCGATCATCGCGTGGAGCGCCACGCGGCTTGCGCGCACGACGCTGGGGCGGGACCGACTGCTGTGGGGGATTTTCGCTGTGAGCCTCGCCGTCACAGCCTGGACGGCGAGGGAGATCATCTGGCTTTTCGTGGCTTCGGGGTTCATCCCGCTGCTCGCCCGCACCCGCGCACGGCCGTCACTGCCGAGCAAGGCACTGCTCGTCGCCCCGTGGCCCGCGTGGCTCACGTCGGGTCTCACTGGGGCGGTGTCTGTGGGGGTGCTCTGGAAAGTATTCTGGTACTTCGCTGCCGCAGGACTGTTCGTGTTCGGCAGCGGCCTCGCGATCGTGCCGTTCCTGCACGGGGGCGTCGTGGAGCAGTTCCATTGGCTCACGGAGCGACAGTTTCTCGATGCGGTCGCCGTCTCGATGATCACGCCGGGTCCGGTCGTGATCACCGTGGCGTTCATCGGTTACCTCGTTGCGGGACCCCTGGGGGCGACCGTGGCGGCCATCGGTGTGTTCGCGCCCGTGTATTTCGTGACCGTGCTTGCGGCACCACATTTTCGCCGTCTTGCCGAGAGCGCACGCATCAAGGCATTCGTCGACGGCGTCACGGCGGCCGCTACCGGGGCCATTGCCGGCGCAGTGATCGTGCTCGGCCGGCGTGCGCTCGTCGATTTGCCGACCGCCCTGATCTGCTCGGTCACGCTCGCTGTCATTGTGTCGATGAAGCGGGTGCCCGAACCCGCGCTTATCGCGGCGTCCGGCGTCGTGGGCTTGCTCCTGAAGCATGCGTTGTAGGCGCGGCCATGATCACCAAACGGAGGAGTTCATCCATGAAGAAGCTCCTGAAGGCAACTCTATTTCTGAGCCTCGTCGCCGTTGGAGCCAGTCCGGTGTTCGCGCAACAGCCGTCGACCGCTGCCTGGGATTCGGTCGGCCGTATTCTCGGAACGGCTCCCACGAGTGCGGCTGGCTACATCCGTTATAACCTTCCCCGCCGCGACCTCACCGTCCGGATCGGGGACGTCACGGTCGTGCCGGCGCTCGCGCTCGGAGCCTGGGCCGGGTTCAGCGGAGAGCCCAACGACGCGACCATGATGGGGGACCTCGTTCTCACGGCCGCGGAGCTGGGCCCGGTGCTCGCCGAGTTGGCGCATCAGCACATCGGGGTGAGCGCAATCCACAATCATGTCGTCGGCGAAGAGCCGGAGATCATTTACGTCCACATCCTCGGCCAGGGAAACGCGCTCGACCTGGCGACTCGGTTGGATCGGGCCCTAACCAAGACGGGGACCCCGCGCCCTGTCGCGGCGGCTCCACCTGTTCCCCTGACGATTGACACAGCCGTCGTTTTCACGGCACTGGGACGTCACGGCACCGCGCGCGGCAACGTCGCCCAAGTGGGGTTCGTTCTGGTCTCGGGCACGGTCACCATCGGCGGCCGCACGATGACCCCCGCGCTGGCCTACGGCTCGCCCGTGAACGTGCAGATGGTGAGCCCCTCGCGCGCCGTCGCCACCGGCGACTTCGCGGTGCGAGATTCCAGCGTCGCCGGTGTGGTAGACGCGCTCACCGCGCACGGGATCACGGCGACCGCAGTGCACAGCCATATGATCGGCGACTCCCCCCACCTGAATTACATCCACTTCTGGGCCGACGGCCCGCTCCCGGACGTGCTGCGCGGACTCCGGGCGGCAATCGATGCAGGTCACTGAGGGAGGACGGACCATGAGATCGACAGACGCCAGGCTCCCGATTCTCGTCGCGTTTAGCCTCGCCTTGATCGGGACCACGGCCGCAGTACTGAATCCCTCGCCGGGCACCGCGCAAGCCACCGCCAGCTGGACATTCGACAGCTCGAGCGTCGGGCAGCCACCCACCGGCTTCACGTTCGGCCGGACCGGGTCGGGGCGCCCCGGACGCTGGGTTGTCCGCGCTGCGGCCGACGCGCCCAGCGGGCCCAACGTGCTCGCGCAGGAAGACAGTGATCGGACAGACTACCGTTTCCCCCTCGCGGTTGCCGACGGGCCCATGTTTGGAGACGTGAGCGTCGCGGTTCGGTGCAAGCCGGTGAGCGGTCGGGTGGATCGCGCCTGCGGCATCGTGTGGCGGTACCAGGACGAAAACAACTATTACCTCACGCGGGCGAATGCTCTCGAGGACAACGTCTGCTGGTACTACGTGCAGAATGGCCGCCGCATTGAAGTGAAGCGCGTGCATGTGCCCGTCGCATCGGGGGTCTGGCATTCGCTGCGGGCGGACATGCGCGGCGATCACGTCGAGGTCTACTTCAACGGAAAGAAACTGATCGACGTCCAGGATTCACGGTTCACGGCGCCGGGCAAGGTTGGCGTGTGGACCAAAGCCGATTCGCACACCCTGTTCGACAACCTCACCGCCACCACGCTCGCGCCATGATCGCTACCTCCGCACCGCCCCTGGCCACAAAGGCACGCTAATGCTTGCCTTCTGGCTCACCGTGCTCATTCTCATCGCCGGGCGCCAGGCGCCGCCTGCTGCTTGCAGGCTCGCTGGGCCGTCTGTCGAAGCGCATTGGACTGGCACGATTCCCCGAGCACCGACGGCAGCGGCTCCCCTCCAGGTGGTCGCGGACCTCCCTCTGCCTGGAAGCGCCTCCCGCTTCGATTACCAGAGTCTCGAATCAGGCACCGGGCGACTGTTCATCTCGCATATGGGCGCAGGCCAACTCGTTGTCTTCGACGTTCGAGCTGGCCATGTCATCGCGAATCTGGACGGGTTTCCCACCGTGACTGGCGTCCTGGCGGTTCCGGCCGAGCACCGCGCGTATGCTTCCGCGACGGGTGACCACGCCGTCGTGGCCGTAGACGATTCCACGCTCCAGATCGTGGCGCGGGTACCAGGGCCCCGGTTCCCGGACGGGATCGCCTATGCTCCGGAGGAGCGGCGGGTCTTCGTTTCGGACGAATCGGGGCGGCGGGACGTGGTGATTGATGCGGCGACCAACACCGTGGTCGCGCAGATCGAGCTCGGCGGTGAGGCGGGGAACACCCAGTACGACATCGGCTCGCACTGCGTGATCGTGGCGGTCCAGACTGCGAACCAGCTCGCGGTGATCGACCCCGCGACTCCCACCATCGTGCGCCGCATCACGCTCGACCAAGCGGTCCGGTATCCGCACGGCGTGTTCGTCGACGCGTCGCACCGGTTGGCGTTCATTGCAGGTCAGGAGAGCGGCACGCTGGGGGTGCTGGATCTCCGGACCCTTCAGCTGCGCCAGGTGCTTCCAATCGGGAGCGATCCTGACGTCCTGGCGTTCGACCCGGCGCTCGGGCGGCTGTACGTAGCCGCCGAGTCCGGCGTCGTGGCGGTGTTCGAGGAACGAGAAGAAACGCTCGCCCAGCTCGGGTGGTACCGGGCGCCGGGGGCGCACTCGGTTGCCGTGGATCCCGGCACGCACAGAGTCTACCTGCCCCTCGCCAACATAGGCGGTCGCCCCCTGCTCCGAGTTCTTACGCCTGCCGATTTCCATTGAACAGCGATCCAGGGCGACGGAGCGACCCTGCCAAGTCCGGGCGCGTCAGCCGGTGATGACGGCCATCGCGATGGCGGCTTCGTGCGTGTGTGACAACGACAGCAGCACCCGGTGCACGCCCAGCTCGGCGGCGCGCTGCGCGGCGACGCCGCTCAACACCACGTCGGGCCGGCCGTCCGCCGAACGCACGACCTCGATCTCGCGCCACCCGATGCCGCGCGCGGCCTCGCTCCCCTGCAGCGCCTTGTAGACGGCTTCCTTCGCCGCCAGCCGCACGGCCACGTGCTCCGCGGGATCGGGCCGGCTGCGGCAATACTCGGCTTCGTCGGGCGTGAGCAGCCGGTCGAACACCTGCGCGCCCTTGTCGGCGAGCATCGTGCGCACGCGCGCGACTTCGACGAGATCGACGCCCACCCCCGCCGCGCTCACTGTCCGCTCCGCGTCACGAACAGCCGTTGCCGCGACACGCGGCCGTCCACCTGGACGATGACGAGGTACGCGCCGTTCGCCACCCGGCGCCCGCCGGCGGTCAGGTCCCACACGAACTCGTTGTTGGGCGGCGCCACGGTCGCCGAGATCAGGCGGTCGCCCGTGAAGGTGTAGATGCCGACCCGCGCCGCGGTCACCCCCAGCGGCCACGAGACCACCACCTGGTCGCTCCGCACTGGATTCTCGGAAACGCCCACGGCGGCGGCGACGGTGAGCACCTGGAAGACGCTGGTCGAATCGGTGGCGAAACCGACGGCGTCGACCCACCACGCGAATCCCCCGGTCGCCACGAAGCGCACGCGCGCGCGCGGTGTGCCGCTCGCCGCCGGCAGGTCCACGCGCACCGGGTACCACGCCGGCCCGTCGCCCGTGACGGCGTACACATCGCTCCACGTCGCCCCGCTGTCCGCCGAGAACTGCACCAGACCGCGCTGCGCGGGCTGGTAGACCGAGCCGCGGTGCTTGTTCCAGAGCTGCAGCCACACGCGGGTGCGGCCCCGCAGATCAACGCTGGGAGACGTGAGGGTGTCCTCGCCCGTCGCGCTCCACGACCAGGTCCCCATCAACGCCTCGGGCGAGCGCGTCCATCCCGTCCAGCCGCCATCGCCGTCCTCGGCCCCCGCGAGCGTGATCAGCTCGGCGGCGAGCCCCCCCCCGGCGCCGTTCACGCGCACGGCCCGGGCGGTGTCCACGCTGACGTCGCTGCGCCAGGAGTACCACAGACGGCCTCGCCACAGCGAATCGGCGAGCGCGTTGCGCGTCAGCAGCTGGCCGCTGGCGTTGCGCACGGTGAGCGACGCCGGAGCGGGGGCCGCCGCGTCGAGGCTCACCCGCACTTCCGGCCACACGGACTCGACTCGCGATTCCGCGACGGGAAGCGCGCCCGCCGCCTGAATCGCCGCCACGGCAAAGGGGAGGTTGTCGCGGAATACCCGCTCCACGAGCGCGCTGTCGTCCGGGAAGGCGAAGCCGTAATAGTAGCCGGAATCCGGGGTGCAGCAGCCGCTCGTCAGCTCGGTGGTGAACGCGATCGTCTGGTGGGCGCGATACGCCCACTCGGTGTACTCGCCGTTGGTCGGATACAGCGTCCAGCCAGGGCCGGGGTGGTACGCGGACCGGATCGACGCCGGCACGCTGTCCCGGACGAAGGGGGCGAGATCGCTGCCCGCGAGCGCGTGGAACACCGCCTGATCGGGGGCCAGCTCTCCGGGCCGGAATCCGTAGGGATAGAGCACCAGCCCGGTGTAGCTGTGATACGAGACCGCCACCACCGGCGGATGCGCCGCGTGGAAGGCGACCATCACCTGCGTCTCGGGCTCCGACGCGGGTGCGGTGCCGCGGTAAGTCTCGGCCCCGGGCACCGGGCTCGACCCCGCGTTGTCCACGCCCCAGAGGCCGGGGTAGTTGCGGTTCGGGTCGACACCGAAGGTGCCGTCGCTGTTGGGGCGGCGGTTCTTCCGCCACAGCCGGTCGGCGGTGAAGGTGTACTGGTAGCCGTCGGGGTTCTCGACGGGAACGACCCAGATGTCGCGCGCCGCGAGCAGCGAGCGCGGCAACGAATCCGCGAGCCAGCGGATCAGCCGCATCGCCACCTCCGTCGAGATCCACTCGCGCGCGTGGTGGGTGCCGAGGAACAGCACGTTGGGGCGGCCCGGCGCGTCGGTCGCGGCGCCGATCTTCACCGCGAGGATCGGCCGGCCCTCGAGCGACGCGCCGATCGAATCCACGTGGATCAGCGTGTCGGCCGCCGCCCAGGCGGCGAGCGTGGCGCGGATGCCCGTCACCGGCTTTTCGAACGAGCGGTAGACGCGGTAGGTATCCGCGGGCGCGATGGCCGCGGTCGGCGCGATCGCGAGCGGCTGGACCAGGTACCCGACCGCCGCGAGGCGTTGCTCGGAGCGCGGCTCGCTCACGATGACCGCAAACAGCCTCCCGTCCACGCTGCGCACCTCGGCCACCTCGAAGCCCAGGCGCGCCAGCGAGTCCACGCCGGCCGGGCCGCCGATCGGAACCGCGGTGACCCGCAGCTGTGCCGCCGCGGGACCCGCGGCGAGGCACCACAGGGCTACAAGCCGAGGCGCTCGGCGAGCCATGCGGGCGCGGGCACGAAGCGGCCCAGGATCAGCCCCAACCACAGCAGCGCCGCGGCGAGGGGAACCCACAATACCACGACGGGCCACAACGGCGGACGCCATGCGACGACTTCCGCCAGCTCCGGCGCCCAGCGCTCGCGCTCGGCCGCGGCGGCCTCCTCGAGCGCGAGCCACGCGGCTTCGAGCCGGCGCGCCACGGTGCGCAGCGCGTCCTGCCACGCCGCGTGCGACTCGGCATCGACGACCGCGACCGCGTCCAGGGCCTCGAGCGCGTCGAGGAGCGGGCCTCCGCCGGTTGCGAGCCGGGCGGCCATCGCCCGCCGCTCGCCCGGCGTGACGAGGAGACGCCGCCAGCGTCGCGCCGGCATGCGGGCCTGGCGCGCCGCGTGCTCGATCGCGCGATCCATTCCCTCAGCAACGCGATCCGCGGCCTGCCGCACCGCCTGCTCCCACGCGTCCACCCACGCGTTGCGGCTGAGCGCCGCGAGCACGGCGGCACGCTCTTCCTGCGCCGCCGCGACGCGCGCCGCGCCCCCCAGCTCCAGCACCCGCGTGGCGAGCCGCTCGCGGATGTCGTCCAGCGGGAAGAACGGCTCGGCGCGTCGCCGCGGCACGATCAGGCGGCCCAGCGACGGCGCCAGCTCCGGGACGAGGAGCCGGCTCACCGCGCCTCCGCGGCGAGCCGCGCCGGCCGGCCGGTGCGCCGCTCGTAGGCGGCCACGAAGTGCGGCAGCGATTCTGGGAGGAACGCCGCGCGCGGCAGGCCGGTGGCGCGTGCCGCGCGCTCGATGGCCTCCGGGGCGCCCTCGACCTCCACCAGGACATCCATCGCCGGATACCACTCCAGCCGCACCGTCGCCGCGCCCAGGCGGTACTCGGCGATCGTGCGATCGATCCGCAGCACCACGGCGAAGCCGAGACGGTCCAACAGCCCCAGCGCCGCCTCGGGATCGGCGACGCGCGTCTCCCACTCTTCCCGGTGGCGGTACTCGCCGCGCTGGCCGACGGGGCCCTTCCACCCCAGGACGCCGTACGGGACGCCCCCCCCCCCGTCCGCGGGGCGGTAAATCCGCAGGCGCAACACCTCGTCTTTGGCCTCGAGCGCGCCACCGCGGTCGAAGCGCCGGTCGATCATCTCCCCGCGAAACACGGGCTCGGCTCGGGCGGCCGCCAGGGCGCGCTCGACCGCCGCGGGATCGTCCACCCGCGCCTTCACTTCCAGCTCGTCGTGCGCGTCGCTCACTCGAGCACCGCGTCCAGCACCCGAGCCGTGTCGGCGAGGGTGGCGAACACGTGTGCCGCGCCCGCCGCGCGCAGCGCCGCGACGCCGTACGAACCGGTCGCGACGGCGACGGTGCGGGCGCCGATCGGCCGCCCGCACGCCACGTCCGCCGGCGTGTCGCCGATGATGACGACGTCGCCGCTGGCGACCGCCCGGCCGGTGCGCCGCGCGGCGCGCTCGGCGGCGATAGCGGGGAGGTCGGGCCGGTGCCCGGAATCGGAGCCGTAGGCGCCGACCGCGAATCGCGCGGGGTCGAGGCCCGCCGACCGCAGCTTCATCACGGCTCCCCGCTCCAGGTTGCCCGTGAGCAGGCCGACGAGCGCGCGACCCGCGGTCTCGTGGGGCACGAGCGCGGCGAGCAGCTCGGGCACCCCGTCGAACAGCCGCGTGTGTCGAGCCGGGTTCTCCAGCTCCCGCGCGAGCAACGCCAGGTAGCGGTCACACACAGAAGCGATCGTGCGTTCGTCCGTCGCGGCCGGATGGCCGGCGAGCCCCAGCAGCTCGCGCACGATTTGCGGATCGGTCTTGCCGTCGAGGCGGTAGCCGTCGATGGGGCCGGCGGTCCCGACCTCCTCCACCAGGGCGCGGCCGATCGCCCGCCGGCCGGCGCCGTCGGTCCAGAGGAGCGTCCCGTCGATGTCGAAGAGAATGAGCTTCATAGCGAGAAAGCTAACGTCGGACGGTCGGACTGTCGGACGGACGGACGAGAACCAGGCCCTAGACGATCCTGCGCACCGCAACCAGCTGATCGCGCAGCCGGCGCGCCAGCGGGGACGCGGCTGAGAGGTCGTCGACGGCGACGCCGCCGCGCGACAGCGCCGAGTGCGCGACGCGTCCCGCGCCCATCCACAGCGCCACATGCGAGACTCTCCCCTCCTCGGCGAAGAACAGCAGGTCCCCGGCCTCGTACCCCCCACCCCCCCCGCCGGGGGCGATCGCGACCTCGCGGCCCTGCGTGACCTGCTGGTCGGAATCGCGCAGCAGTCGCAGGCCGCGCGCCGCGTACACGGCCTGGACGAACCCCGAGCAGTCGATCCCCCACTCGGTCCGTCCTCCCCACAGATACGGCGCCCCGGAGAACCAGCGCAGTCCCAGCTCGGGGGGCGCGAGATGGCGCGCTTCAGCGCGCAGCTCGCTCTCCGGCCGCACCTCCCCCTCGGCCACGCCGCCGTGCCGGCCGTCCGCCGTCTCCACGCCGCCGCTGGGCCCCAACGCGACGCGCGCCCCGACCGGGAGGCGCATCCGTCCTTCGGCGAACACGAGCTCCGCTCCGACCGAGCGCGCCGTGGCCCGCGCGGTCCAGTCCTCCGCCCAATCGTCCGCGCCGAGGGCCAGGTACCCGGCGTGCAGCCACCCGTGATAGCCGTCCCCGGCGCGCACGCGCAGCCAGTCGCCGCGCCGCTCCAGCACGGCGAGCGCCTCGCCGTGGAGGCACTCGCTCACCCGCGGCGCGCGCAGCGTCGGTTGACCCAGCAGCGGCGCGAGGGCGGCAGTCACCACCGCCGCCGTGTCGCCGCCGACGGATTCATCGGGGAGCAGGCGCACTTGCTCTCCGAGTCCCGAGTCCGCCGCGAGGCGGCGCAGCGCCTGCAGCGCGTCGCGGCTCGACACGCAGCCGGCGAGCCGCTCCCCGGCGATCTCGACGTCGAAGACGCCGAGGCGGTGGTCCGGCACCCAGCGACGCCGCAGGTCGTCGAGATCGCGTTCGAGCCGCCGGGGGCTGCCGCTCATCGCCGGTCGCCGAGGCCCGGGACGCCGGCCGAGCCGCGGGCGTGACGCACCGCGCGCTCCACGGCTTCCGGCACCACGAGGGCCGCGAGGGCTTCGGCCTGCAACGGCGTGGCGGCGGGGACCGCGGCGGTGCTCACCGCGAAAATCGTGTCGCCGTCGAACATGGTGCTGAAGGGGAGGATGCGGCGGGCGAGCGCGTCGCCGCCGGCGTGGGCGAGGCCCTGGAGCTGCGTGCGCGACAGGTCGGCGTTGGTGGCGACCACGGCCAGCGTGGTATTGGTCCCGGCGCCGCTCCGCGCCGCGTCGCCCCCACCCAGCGGTGCGCCGCCCTCGGCGAGGTAGCGGACGGCATCGAAGAACGTCCCGTCCGGCCGCCGCGCGCCGGCGAGGATCTCGCCCTTGGCGTCGCGGACGTCGCCGACGGCGTTGACGACCACGAGCGCGGCGACGATCAGCTCTCCGGATCGCGCCGCCCAGGTGCCGACGCCCCCCTTCATCGCGTAGCGGATCCCCGTCACCTTGCCGACGGTGCAGCCGGTGCCGGCGCCGACGGAGCCTTCGGCGACGTCCGTACCGGCGGTGTCGCAGGCGCGCGCGGCGTCGTCAGCGGTGGGCCAGCGCGGCGGTCCCTCCCCGCGCCCGAGATCGAAGACGACGGCGGTGGGGACGATGGGGACGACGCCGGCGGGCCCCACCGGCAGGCCGCGGCCGCGCTCGCGCAGCCAGCGCATCACGCCGTCGGCCGCCCCGAGACCGTACGCCGAGCCGCCGGTCAACAGGATGGCGTGAATGCGCTCGACCAGGTGACGGGGGTCGAGGGCGTCGAGCTCGCGCGTGCCCGTGGCGCGCCCGCGCAACGCCGCGGCGGCGCGCATTCCCTCGACGGGGCCGAGGACGACCGTGCAGCCCGTGGCGCCTGCGGGGTCGGTCCAGTGGCCGACGGTGATCCCGGGGACGGCGGTGAGACTCTTCGCTGTCACGTCGCGCATGCGACGGCGAAGATATAACTTTGGCGACCACCATGCCCACCGCCGACACCAGCGCCGAGCCGACGACCATCCTCGTCGTGGACGACGAGGACGGCATCCGTCAGGCGCTGAACCGCTTCCTCACGCGCCAGGGGTATCGCGTGGCCCAGGCGCCCGACGCGGCCGCCGCCCTCGCCGCGATCGACAGCGCGCACCCGCAGGGGATGCTGTGCGACATCCGCATGCCGAACATGAGTGGCGTGGAGCTCCTGCCGAAGGCGCTGGCGGCCGACACCGACCTCGCGATCATCATGCTCACGGCGATCGACGAGCCCCGCACCGCGATCGAGTGCCTGAAGGTCGGCGCCTACGATTATCTCATCAAGCCGGTGGACCTCGACGAGCTCGAGGTATCGCTCACCAACGCGCTGCGACGGCGGCAACTGGAGATCGACCGTCGCGAGCTGGAGCGCTGGCTGGCGCGCGAAGTGGCGGTGCGCACCCGGGAGCTGGAGGAGCGCACGACGGCGATCGAAGCGATCGCGCTCGACGCGCTCGCGGCGGCGCGGGGGTGGGACGGAACGAAGGAAGCGGTCGAGCGGCTCGCCGGCGAGCTGGGCGTGCCGGCGGACGAGCTGTTGCGAGAGGTGGAGCGGCGGCGGCAGCGCTAGGCCTTCGCCGCCTTCGCCTTCTCCTCGCAGGCCTTGCAGCGCGTGATGCCGCGGAACGTGCAGATCAGGCAGATGAAGGTCCCGCAGTCCGAGCAGGGGTAACCCTCCGACGCCCGCTCCTCGTTACCGCAGGAGCGACACACCATCCCGTCGTGCTCTTTCAGTACCGGCTTCTCGGACTTGTCCATGGCGAGCCTCAGCGGTCGACGGCGTAAGCCTAACCCTATCGCCTAAGATAACACTACGTGGCCACGAAGACCTCCATCAGCGCGCCGTACCACCGGGCATGCCCATCTCCGATTTGGCATGCAGGCTATGGAACGGTCGCAGGCGAATGAACAGCATGCCGCCGATCGGCGTCCGCGAGCCGTATGAAGCCTCCAGTGCGGAGGGGACGCGGTTGACGACTGCTTGAACGCCAAGCCCGAGCGTACTCCAGCGAGTGCGCGCAAGCTCCCGGCCGTAGCCGATGGAGAGGCTGGCAACGCGGAATGTGCTCTCGGGGGCGAAACCGCCCGGACCTGTGGGGAGCACAAGGTCCTCGGCAGTCTTGTGCACCACCTCGAAGCGTCCGAACAGGGTGTTGTGATGATCGAAAACCGCCTCGCTCTCGACGAGCACCGAGTGTGAGTAGTCTCCGGAGTGGCGGTTGCCACCCCAAACGAGAGTGGTTGCCCACTGTCCGTCCACTCCGATCTGCCGACCGTACTGCAGTGAAGCCGTCGCTCGATGCAGCGATTCGGTCGGCCGGAGAGCATCGGGGTTCCTGAGGAATCCGTAACCCGCGGCAAAACTCCATCTGGCACTCGGATTGATGGTGAGTCTTCCGGAGTACGAATTCAGGCGCAGGCGGTCGAAGCCCCAACGTTCCTCGTCGGGTTCTCTGCCGTTGAATGCCGACCCTTCAATCTTCCAGTTCGGGCCGAAAATGCCGGCGGTGACCACTCCAAAGGAAATGTGGGTCGCGTCTTGCCAGTGATGGGACAGCGGCGCGAATGCATTGTCCATCGCGGACGGGCGGTGCATGAACGCCACCGGCCCGAGCGCCGGCTCCCCTGAGGGCGCGGCATAGAGCGCCAGCCCAAGCTTCGAGGAGACAGCGTGTTCATACATCACCGCCAACTCCATCCAGAAATCGTGTGGGTGCTGACGATCATGAATTGGTTGCCCGCGATAACTCTCGCCGCTCTGGAGCAGTAAGGGATAGCCTCGGGTTGATACCGTTGCGGCGTCGAGGCTCAGCATCGTTCTCACTTGGAATCGCCCACCCGCCAAATCCCGGCTGGCCATCAGCATCGCCCAATTGAGCGAGCCGAGCTGTTCGTCTCCGCGCGCGCCCCCTTGCGCGTCGTATTGGACGAACCCGAATCCATGGACCATCAGAAACCACGAGCCAGCCATACCCTGCCGCGAGGGCAGGGGAGTAGCATCGGGAATCCACGTCGTCCCCGACCCCATGCGCTGCATCGGAATGCCCAGCGGCGTCACCATCTGCTGAGCTTGAATCGCCCCTGGGATCACCGCCGTGGCGAGTAACGCGAGAAACCGCATATGTGCCTCGAAAGCCAGAGTCAGGCTCGAGCGTCAGCCTCGCGTCGAGCCGATATGGGAACGCGACTGTTAGCTGGTGCTAGACTCTGGGAGGCGGTGTATCGGGGCCGAACGCGCGGGACGCCACTGCGGGTGTGGCTGCCAAACGCAGCTGGAGCCCGAAGCCTGGGTTCCGCAGTGCGAGCGGTGGACTACTCGCCGCAATTGATACGGAGCAGGACGGAAGCGCCTCACAGCAAACTGGGATCGCTGGAGCGCCGTGGTGCTGATTATCAGGGGTGGAGTGATGCGCGCCGCCACGATGCGCGTGACCTGCCGGCAGGGGTCTATCGTGGCTACCCACGCAGCGCGATGCTTGCGCGGCAAATCCGAGATTAAGAACGAGCGCCGCGAGAAAGGCGCCGGCGAGTCGGCGTGGGTTCACAGGTCGAGGGCGTACGCCTTAATCTTATTGATCAGCGTCGCGCGCGAAATGCCCAGCTCGTGGGCCGCCCGCGTGCGGTTCCCGGCGTGGTGGCGCAAGGTCCGCTCGATGTGCGCGCGCTCGACGTCCGACAGGCTCTGCACCACGTGGCGGCGCTCCGCCGCCGCGCCGCCCTTGCGCAGGTCCGCGGGCAGGTGCTCCAGGCCGATCTGCGCCTGGCCGCGGGCGAGGATCATCGCCCGCTCGAGCACGTTGCGCATCTCCCGCACGTTGCCCGGCCACGGCGCCGACAGCAGGCGCTCGAGCACCTCGGTGGCACACTCGGCCGGGCACCCGGGGAGCGCCGGCTTCAGGTCGCTCAGGAGGCGGGTGACCAGCGCCAGCCGATCCTCGCGCGCGCGCTCGCGCACCGCCGGCAAGTGCAGCGGCATCACGCTGAGCCGGTAGAAGAGGTCTTCGCGGAACCGGCCGGCGTCCACGTCGCCCGTCAGATCGTGGTTCGTGGCGGCGACGGTGCGCACGTCCACCGTGATCTCCCGTGTCCCCCCCAGCCGCCGGAACGTCTTGGTCTCGAGGACTTTGAGCAGCTTGGGCTGCAGCTCGGAGGCGAGGTCCCCGATCTCGTCGAGGAAGATCGTTCCGCCGTCCGCGATCTCGAACAGCCCCTGCTTGCGCTCCTTGGCGTCGGTGAAGGCGCCCTTCTCATGGCCGAACAGCTCCGATTCGAGAAACGTCGCCGACAGTCCCGCGCAATTCACCTCGACGAACGGGCCCGCGGCGCGCGGACTCAGCGAGTGCACGATGCGCGCGACCCAGCCCTTCCCCGTCCCGCTCTCCCCGGTGAGCAGGACGGTGGTGCGGTCGCTCGCCGCGAGCAGCTGCACCTGCCGCTCCAGCTCCTGCATCCCCGGCGAGACGCCGAGCGTCTCGACCCGCTGCCCCAGGTGCTCGCGCGCGCGGAGTAACGCGTTCTGGCGCCTGAGCCGCACTTTTTCCGCGACGCGCGCAGCCGCCGCCGCGAGGTGCGTCATGTCCACCGGCTTGGTGAGGAAGTTCTCGGCACCGAGTTGCATTGCCTTGACCGCAGTCTCGATGTCGCCGTTTCCCGTGAGCAGGATCACCGCCGCCCCCTGCCCCTTGAGCCGCTCCAACACGTCGAGGCCGTGCGCGTCGGGGAGGTGGAGATCGAGGATCACCACGTCCGGCCGCACCCGCTCGTACGCCTGCATCCCCTCCTCGGCCGTCACGGCCCGCGTCACCTCGGCGCCGGTCCGCTCCAGGTACGCCCCGACCGCGCGCACCACGTCCGGCTCGTCGTCGATGAGCAGGACGGTGTCAGCCACGGGCCGCAGCTCCCCCCAGCACCTTTGCCGGGTCCGCGAGCACCCGCAACGCCCCCGGCAGCAGTCGCACCTCGAACGGAGTTGTCCCCACGACCTCGCCGTCCAGCTGCACGCCCAGCGGCGGTCCCCCGATCACCTCGATGCGGAAGCTTCGCCCGCGCGCGAACCGCACACGGCCCGCCCCATTCTTCGAGCCTCGCAGCAGCTCCAGGAACGCCGCCGCGCTCTCCACGGCGCCGTCGGCCCGCAGCGTTACCAGATCGAACAAGCCGTCGTCGAGCCGGATGCCTTCGGTCAGTTTGAAGTAGGGGGGGAACAGCTCCGCGCAGTTGGCGACGAGGGCCATCGCGGCGCGCACTTCGTGCGCGGTCCCATCCACGGTCACGCGCAAGTCGGCGCTGCGCACCTCGGGGAGGGCGCCCAGGGCGCGGACCATGTACGCCGCGGTCAACCAGCGGCGCTTGAGCGGCGCCGTCGTGAGCCGCATGACCTCGGCGTCGAAGCCGGCTCCGGCGCACACCGCGAAATAGTGCTGGCCATCGGCCCGCTCCACCACTCCGACGTCGATCGCCAGCGTTTCCCCGACGAGCATCGCCCGGGCGGCGGCGACCGGTCGCCGTGGCAGCCGCAGATTGCGCGCGAGGATGTTTCCCGTCCCGCCCGGCACCAGACCCAGCGGGATACCGCTGCCGACGAGGCCTGCCGCGGCCTGCATCGCCGTGCCGTCGCCACCGTAACACACGACGACGTCCGCGCCGGCGACCCGCGCCTCGGTCGCGAAGCGCCGCGCGTCGCCCGGTTCCGCCGTGGCGCGGACCTCCACATCCCAGCCGCCGGCGCGCAGCGTGTCGCGAATGCCCATGACGGCCCGCGCGGCGTGGCGCGCGGCGGCGGGGTTCGTGATCAGGACGGCGCGGGTCACCTCAGTACCGCTTTTCCCAGAAGAGATCGAAGCCGAACTGGCGCAGCGGGCTGCCCTGCGACTGCACGCCCAACCCCCCGACCGTGGTGCCGCAGCTACTGACGGGCTCGAAGCTCGCCTCGGTGCGCCACTCGGGACTGATGCGGAACTGCAGGCTCGCCCCCAGCCGGTTCGCGACGTCCACCTGTCCACCCTGCTGGCAGAAGCCGGCGTTCAGGACGATGAACGTCTTGCGACCCAGCTGCCACCCCGCCGCCAGCTGGGCGCCGGAGAACGGCTGCGAAGGATCCACGGGGCGGAACTCGAAATAGTCGAGCGGCACCCCGAGGTCCGAGATGAAGGTGCGCTCGATCTCGCCGGAGACGCTGGCGGAGATGAGGCCGAGTGCGTTGCGCACCATCGCCGCCCGATCAGTCGGGCCGCCCTGCCCGGCGCCCCGCTCGGTATTGGGCGCCCCGAACAGCAGGTACGAGATGACCTCGGTCTGCGAGAGCTGCCGCTTCTCCGCCGACAGCGTGAGTTTCGGCTGCAGCAGGGAGCCGCCGATGTGCGCGACGACGGTGACGTCTTCCGGCGTGGCGTGCACGATGTGCTTCGCCTCAATGTCGAGCCCCGCATCGAGGTCGGGAGTGCCGAAGTAGCGCACGGTCCCCGAGCTCACCACGAACTCCCGGTTCAGCGGCCCCACGATCAGCCGGTAGGTCCCGCGTGGCGCCTGCAGCGTGCCGCTCACCAGGTAGTTGCGTTGGGTCTTCTTGAGCGAGACCGTCCCCGTCAGCTGGATGTTCGCCTCCGTGGACCGCAGCCACACGTCGCTGCCCATCGCCAGCTGCAGCCCGTCGATGCTGAGGTTGTCGAGGAATACGCTCTGGAACGCGGGCCCCAAGCGCTCGCGACGGATCGTCTCGGTGATCGTCGTATCGATCAGCGACGCGATCCACGGGTCCGGCTGGTCCAGATTCACGACGCGCTTGTTGACCAGGTCGGCAAAGTACAGGACGCCGTCGGTGACCGTCCCTTGCCCGCGCAGCGTCGCGCCGACGACCGGCCCGGTGAGCGTCAGGTCGCCGCTGGCCGTGAGGCTCAGGTAGCCGCGGATTTCCAGCGCCTTGAACTCCTGGGCCGAAATCGCGAGCGCGAGCCGCGGGTGCGTGAGACGCTCGAGCACCACCGCGCCGGTCACCACCGCTCGACCGCGGCCGCCCGCGAGCGCCAGCGAGTCCACGGCGATCGTGTCGCCCGAGAGGCGCAGCCGCCCGTGCACCTGCTCGTAGCGCACGCCGAGCGCCGGGATCGTCGCCGCGGCGGAGTCGATCGTGAGCGCGCCGCGCAGCTGCGGATTGTCCCACGTGCCGCCGATCCCTAAGTCGGCCGTGAACGCGCCGCGCACCTGCGTCAGCAGCGGCGTCACCGCTTCGAGCAGCGACAGGTCCACGCTGTCGGCGGCCGCGCGCACCGCCAGGGTGTCGGGGAGCTGGCGCTGCGCGACGGGCTGGAGCGCCAGGTCGAGCGGCAGGTGCGCCGTCACCGTGAGCACCTGCTTCCCGGTGCGCCACAAGTGCAGCTCGCCGTCGAGCCGGCGGCCCCGGTACTCGAGCGAGCCGTCGAGGAACGGAGCGTGGAATTCGCCGAACGTGCCCTCGTGCAGGACGAACGAGCCGGTGTACGTCGGTTCCGCCCGGCTTCCCGAGAGCCCCAGGGTCGCGGTGAGCGTGCCGCCCACGCCGAGGGTGTCTTTCTGGAACAGCGCGTACAGGGCGGCGACCGGAAACTCCTCGAGCTGGAGGTTGGCCGCGGCGCTGCCGCGGGCCGGGAGGTCGCCCCGCAGCACGAGCCGCCCCGGGCCCGCGCCGTTCTTGAGCGCGCCCGCGCCGACGCTGATCACGCTGTCGCCGAGGTGCAGCTCGGTGGGCCGCTCGAGGAACCACACGCCGCCCGGGAGCAGCACGGCGAGCGAGTCGATCCCGACGGCCAGGCCCCCCGAGTCCCGGGCCAGCCGCCCGCCGGCCAGGAAGGCGCCGAGGTCGCCGACCCGCGAGCGGGCGAACCACGTGAGCGAATCGCGGGAGCCGCGCGCGACCGCGGCCGCGGCGCCGAAGCC
>QHVC01000047.1 GCA_003222205.1 Gemmatimonadota bacterium
ATCCGCCCCGGCAACGACAACGACTTCCAGATCCGCAACCCGTCCGATATCCTCGCGACCTTCGAGCAGACCACGCAGACGTTCAAGCTGCTGCTCGCCGGCATCGCGGCCGTGAGCCTCGTCGTCGGCGGCATCGGCATCATGAACATCATGCTGGTCTCCGTCACGGAGCGGACCCGCGAGATCGGTGTGCGCAAAGCACTCGGCGCGACGCCCAACAACATCCTCTTTCAGTTCCTGGTCGAGGCGCTCGTGTTGTGCCTCGTCGGCGGCATCCTGGGAATCGTGTTCGGCTCCCTCGGCGCGGTGCTGCTGTCCAAGGTGGCGGGCTGGAACACGCTGATCTCCCCGCTGTCGGTGATTCTGTCGTTCTTCTTCAGCGCCCTCGTGGGGTTGTTCTTCGGGATCTGGCCGGCACGAAGGGCGGCGAGCCTGGATCCGATCGACGCGCTGAGATACGAATAAGTGCGGAATGCGGAGTGCGGAATGCGGAATTGAAGGGCAGGCTTCGAATCGCAGGTGACGAATCGTAACCCCGCCCTGACATTCCGCATTCCGCATTCGACATTCCGCACTTTATCTTAGTAACACATGCTCCCCGCCCTGCTCCTGCTGCTGCAGTCGGCCGGCGATCCGGGCCCCGTCTACGACGGCCGCGCGCACCGGCTCGATGTCCGCCTCCCGCGCATCGACACCGCGATCACGATCGACGGCCGCCTCGACGAGCCGGTGTGGCAGCAGGCCGCCGTGCTCACCGGCTTCTCCGAGTACCGGCCGGTGGACTCGCGCCCCGCCGCCGACTCGACGCAGGTGCTCGTCTGGTACGCGCCGGACGCGATCTACTTCGGCGTGCGCGCTTTCGAGGCGCACGGCACCGTGGTGCGCGCGACGCTCGCCGACCGCGACAACATCGACCGCGACGACCGCATCCACATCCTGCTCGATACGTTCCACGACCACCGCCGTGCCCTGCTCTTCGCCGTGAACCCGCTCGGCGTCCAACAGGATGGCGTGTGGAGCGACGGCGTGGACGCGGGCGCGGCGGGCGGCCCCAGCGCCGGCGGCCGCTTCGACGCGACCATCGACCTGAACCCCGATTTCGTGTACCAGTCGCGCGGCCGCGTCACCCCATGGGGCTTCGAGGTGGAGGTCCGCATTCCGTTCAAGAGCCTGCGCTACCAGAGCGCGGACCCGCAGGACTGGGGGCTGCAGATCGAGCGCATCACCCAGCACAATGGCTACGAGGACACGTGGACGCCGGCGGTGCGCGCCAGCGCCAGTTTCCTGATCCAGTCGGGCAAGATCGTGGGCCTCACCGGCCTGCACCGCGGCGTGGTGATGGACGTGACCCCCGAGTTCACCACGCGGGTGGAGGGCCGGCCGGCCACGCCGCAATACCTCTACACGGGCCGGCCGGAGCTGGGCGGCACGCTGCGCTGGGGCCTCACGCAAAACCTCAACCTCACCGGCACCGCCAACCCCGACTTCTCCCAGGTCGAGGCCGACGTCGGCCAGGTGACTGTGAACCAGCGGTTCGCGTTGTTTTTTCCCGAGAAGCGGCCGTTCTTCCTCGAGGGGCTCGAGCAGTTCGACACGCCGAACCGCCTCATCTACACGCGGCAGATCGTGCAGCCGGTGGCCGGGGCGAAGCTGACCGGCAAGGCCGGCGGGATGAACGTCGCCTATCTCGCCGCGGTCGATCAGACGGACGCCGTCACCGACGCCCACCCCGTGTTCAACCTGCTGCGACTGCGCCGGGACCTGGGCGCCAGCTCGACCCTCGGCGTTGCCTACACCGACCGCATCGACGGCGGCGCCTACAACCGCGTCCTCGGCAGCGACGTGCGCGTGCTGTGGCGCCAGCTGTGGTTCTCTTCCGTCCAATTGGTCGGCTCGTGGACCCTCGACGGCGGGGGGCCGCGGGCCGGCAAGTTGTGGGACGTGACCTTCGCGGACCGCACCGGCCGGTCCTACGGCAACCACTACAGCCTCCAGGGGGTGAGCCCCGACTTCCAGGCCGCGAGCGGCTTCGTCAACCGCACCGGCTACGTCACCGCCCGCGTCGCGAATCGTCTCACCTGGTACGGCCGCCCCGGCGCGCTGATCGAGCAGTCCTCCACGTACCTGTTTCTGAATCCGCTGTGGCGCTACGACGACTTCTGGAAGGGCCGCGGCACCATCGAGGGCGGCTTCCAGATCATCAGCGGCACTAATCTGCGCGGCGGCTGGACGATCAACGCCCAGATCCAGAACGTGATGCAGCGCTTCGACAGCGCCGGCTACGCGTCGTACCGCGTGGACCGTACGGTGGACACCATCCCGTTCACGACCCCGCACAGCCTTTACAACCTCTGGAGCGTGAACGCAGGCGCCGCGACGCCGAACCGCGCGCTCACGCTGGGTGTGAATTTCGGCTATGGCGCCGCGCCCATCTTCGCGGAAGGCAGCGAGGGTCATCAGTTCAACGCCGGGCTCACCGCCACGTGGCATCCCACCGCGTCGCTGCGCGTGGAGGCGCTGTGGACGCACCAGCGCATCACGCGGGCCAAGGGCGGCAGCCACTTTTCCACCGCGGATATCCCCCGGGTGAAACTCGAGTACCAGCTCACGCGCGCCATCTTCTTCCGCTACATCGGCCAGTACTTCGCCCAGAACCAGGCCGCGCTCGCCGACCCGCGCACCGGGCAGCCGATCCTCGTGAACAACGCGTCCGCGGGGCCGGCCAGCGTCAACGATTTCCGCAGCGACGTGCTGTTCTCCTGTAAGCCGACGCCCGGCACGGTGTTCTTCTTCGGCTACGGCGCGTCGCTGGACGAGCCCGACGCGTTCCGCTTCCGCAACCTGAAGCGTTCGAGCGACGGGTTTTTCCTGAAGGCCAGCTACGTCTACCGGCTCTAGGCGCTACCTATGACCGCCCCGGCCTCACTCGAAGACCAGCTCGCCGCCGAGCAGCTCGCCAAGCGCCGCCGCTACGTGCTCGCCAACACGCGGGCGCGCTGGGCCCTCGTCGGCTTCGCCGTAGTCTTGCTGGCCACGCTCCGGCTGGCGCTCATCGTGCCGCTCTCGTGGGGCTTCCTCGCAGTGTTTGCGGGAGCGTCCGCGGCTGTCAACTACGGCATGTACCGGCTGGTGCACGACACACCGTTCCGCACCTGGTACGTGTATCTCAACATCGTCGTCGGCAGCGCCATGATCTCCGCGGTGCTCTACGGCCTGGGGCCCGGCGGCCACCTGGTGTACGCGGCCTACCTCATCGCGCCGCTGCAGGCGGCGGTCTATCTGGGGCGGCGGGAGGTCTGGCAGGCACTCGGCATCAACGGCGCCGGGTTCGCAGTCGTGACGACGCTGCGCGTCTTGGACGGCCTGGGGACCTGGGACGTGTTCCTGCAGGAGACGCTGGTCCTCGTGTTCACGACCGCGGCGCTGGCGCCGCTGTTCGGCGGGATGGTCGAGCGCCTGCGCGCGGCGCGCGGCGCCCTCGCGCTCATCGAGCGGGGCGATCTCGCCGCCCGGGTGGACGATCCCGAGCTCGACGAGCTCGGCTACCTGGGGTTGAGTCTCGGCCGCACCACCGACGCGATCGCGGAGATCATTCGCATGGTGCAGACCCAGGCGCACGACCTCTCGGCCACCGCCGAGCAGCTCGCCGCGTCCGCTCAGCAGCTGCAAGCGTCCTCGCAGGAAATCTCGGCGACCACCCAGCACCTCACGGAAGGCACCGAGCGCCAACGGCGGTTGATCGAGACGGGGCGCGAGGACACCGAGAGCGCGGCGGGGGTCGCGGCCAGCCTGCACGGTCGCGCCCAGGAGGCCCAGCAGCGCATCACCACCATCGCCCATCAGGCGCAGCGCCACGGGCAGGAGATCGCCCGCGCGAGCGATCTGTTGGGGACGCTGGTCGAGCACATGGACCACGTCTCGCAGGCGGCGTCCACGCTCGAGCAGGGCTCCCGGGAAGTGGGCAAGCTCGTGGACAGCATCACCCGCATCGCGAGTCAGACCGATCTCCTGGCCTTGAACGCCGCAATCGAGGCGGCGCGGGCGGGCCAGCACGGCCTGGGGTTCCGCGTCGTAGCCGACGAGGTGCGCAAGCTCGCCGAGCAGAGCGCGCGGGCCGCGGCGGAGGTGCGCGCGCGGGTGGCGCAGACGCAGGAGCAGATCCTCCGGGTGCTCACCGCCATGCAGGACGGCCGTGCGGCCGCGCAGGGCGTCGGCGCCGCATCCGCCGCGGTGCGCCAGGCGCTCGACGCGATCTTCGCGGACCTGAACAGCACCGTGCAGTTCGCCGTCGCGTTCGAGTCCGAGACGGAGGGTCAGACCAAGAAGATGCGGGAGGTCGTGCGCCGCATGGGGGAGATGGCGCAGATCGCGCAAACCGCCACCGAGGGCGCCCAGCAGACCTCGGCGGCGACCGAGCAGCAGATCGCCTCGCTGGGCGAGCTCACCACGACCTCACAGCACCTCTCGGTCGCAGCGGCGAAGCTGACGGAGACGATTCAAAGATTCAGGGTGAATGGCGTCGGACGGTCGGACGAGCCTGCCCCGAGCGCAGCGAGGGGGACGGTCTGACAGTTAAACGCTGACCGACCACAGTCGTCCACGCTCCGCCTAACGGTCCGACAGTCCGACGGTCCGACGCCCCACTGATTTCGTACCCGGTTTCCGTTGCTCGCCCGCATCACACGCCGGGCGGGAGCGACGTGCAGGCGAGCACGAGCGACACGTCCCGCGAAGTTGTAGCGTGCTCGCCACGTCTCGGCACGCGTCGTGCTGCGAAACGATCTGCCTCCTACGACCTTGGTCCATGGTCCCGCTCGACCTAGCTGTTGATCCGGATTTGACCGATGCCCTAGTCGCAGCGTCTCCAGCAATGCTGGAGGTGGTACGGCAGTTGTCGATCTACGCGATCGCGCAGACGCCCCTGGTGCTGGCGGGGGCCACGGGGACGGGGAAGACATTTTGCGCCCACTTGGCTCACGATTGGAGCCGGCGGCGTGGGGCGTTCCTGGCGGTCAGCGCCGGCGAGTTGAACTCCCCGCTCGCCGCCAGCGAGCTGTTCGGGCACGTCCGAGGCGCCTTCACCGGAGCCGCAGGAAGTCGCGGCGGCTACTTCGCGTCGGCGCGCGGGGGCACCCTGCTGCTCGATGACTTTCAGAACCTCAAGCTGTCCAGACAGAAGATGCTGCTTGGCGTGCTCGAGGACGGGTCGTATCGCCCCGTGGGCTCTGACCGCCCGGTGTCGCTCGACTGCCGAGTAGTGATCGGACTCGACGACGACCCTGACACCCTGGTCGAGGCGCGGCGGCTGCATCCGCACCTCCGGTACCGGTTCGGGTATGCCGTGGTGCGGTTGCCGCCCCTCAACGAGCGGCGCGAGGAGATTCCGGCGTTGGCTCAGCGGTTCCTGGAGGAGTGCGCGGCGCGCACGGGGGTGGCCGATGGACCACGGGTGATCGCGCGGGACGCGCTGGCAACGCTGATGATGGGGGACTACCCGGGGAACGTGCGGCAGCTGCGCGGGATGATCGAGGCAGGGTACTTGCTCGCCAAAGGCGATGCGGAGCTACAGACATCGCATCTTCCGGGGAGCGCGCGAAGCGGTCTGCACTACGACCGACGGGCGCCGCGCGATGAGAACCTGCGCGCGATGTCGGCGGCGCTGGCCGCGACGGGGGGGCGGATCGAGCCGGCCGCGCGGTTGATTGGGGCAGGGAGGACGACGGCGTTTAGGCTGGTGAAGTACTTGGGAGGTGTAGAGCGCACCCTCTAGGACTGGGCTCTAAGGTTGGAGGAGGCCCAGGCCGAACGCGGACCGACCCATCGCCAACGCCAACACATAGAGCGCCCGACTTCCTTAGCGAACCGTGAGCTTCCTCACTACCATCACGATATCCCGATAGTGATGGGCGGTAAACGCGTGAAACAGGAGGCCCTTGGCAACGACAACGCGACCAACTAATTGCAGGTACTGCTCCTCAGGCGCAGCCATGTTCAATTGGATCTCGGACACACCGGCTGTGGTGATATTGTTCTTGTCGCGAGCGGTATCCTGCTGGACGGTTACCGGGCTGGCTAGAATAAGAATCGGAAGCCGGAGTTTCTCGTCTCGCGCAGGGGTTTCCCCGTAGCCAGGTGCACCGAGGTGGTCCTCCACCTTAAGGCGACCGGTGAGTTCGACGATGGCCGGTGCGTATCGAAGTTCCGGGCCGCGCATTGCACGTTGGCACGATAGAGAGAACGTGCAGGCCCACCCGAGAGTGAGAATAGTCAGCATCGAAGCTCTCATGGCCACCACGACCAGGTTACCGTTCCAGGTGCATGCCCCTCTTGTCGATAAATTGCGCTAGCTAACAGGTTGATCTGGTCTCGACTAAGGGTGCTCAAGAGAGTCGATCCTGAAATGCCGGTCCAGCTCCTGACGTTCGCTTGGTATGTGGCAACGTCGGTTCGGCTCCATGCCGCGATGGCGTCGTTCAGTGTCAAAGCTTGGTAGGTTGAGGTCGTCAGATTGGCAACCTCGGCACGCCAGCCTGAACCGAAATCGGCGAAGATCGCAAAACGGCGCCCATCAGGTTCGTCGAGTTCCCCGATCGCTGCGTTCTCCCACGCAAACTCTCCATTTGCTGTCAGGTTACCGGGATTGTTCGCCCGCCATGCGGGATCGCCCCCGGACCGAATCTCCTCAGTGCCGTCGTCATACAAGATATGCACGCTGAGGCCATCATCAGAGTAGGCGTAGAAAGCCCGTGGTCCCTGAGCTTGCGCGAAGCGAAGCCGATCCGCCCGTGCCTCATCCAACCCAGCCCACGGGCTGAGCGTGCCATCGCGAAGGCCTGGTCCCGAGAAATCCCAGTCACCAGCGTCATCACCGAGAGGGGCTCCGTCAAGGTAGACCGCCGGGCCGCTGTACCAGGATCGCCACGGCCTCATTGGGATCGGGTCGACGCCGTACGTCATTCCACTCGCGTCCCTCCCCTCCAGCGGACCCCCGTCGCCGTATGCGTAGAGGTTTCCCCCCCCTCCATACCCAATCGGATCCGCCTGGATGAACCGCCGGACGCCAGGGTCGTAGTACCGCGCCCGGAAGAAATAGAATCCGGTTTCGCTGTCATACTCCCGCCCCGTCCACTGATACCGCAGCTTCAACGTGAGCGTGCGGCTGGAGTCATTAGACACGACCGCCCCGTACGGCCCGTAGCGCAGGCTCCGCAGCCATGTGCCGTCGCGCTTGATCAGCCCGCGCACGCTGTGCAGACGGTCCTGCACCACGTAGTACACCGTCTTGCCCACCCCGGCCACGGTGTCTTGAATGGCCAGGAGATCATCGCTCGCCGGGCCATATTCGTAGCGGAGGCCGATGGTCCCGCCGGAATCCGTCTCGAACCCCACGTTCGCGCCGCGATACACGAAGCGGGTATAGGCCACGGTCCCGCCGGTGCTATTCGAGTACACGCGCTTGGCGATGCGGCGGCCGAGCACGTCGTAGCCGTAGCGCACGATGAGAGTGCCGTTGTAGCGCGCGCTGCGCAGACGATTCAAGGCGTCGTATTGGTACGTCCACGTGTTCGCGCCGCAGGTCCGCGATATGAGGTTGCCGGCGCGGTCATAGCTGAAGCTCGAGCAGCCGGCCGTCGCCGTGAGGCGGTCGGTGGTGAGGTCATACACCTCGGCCCCGGCCGTCGTCTTGATGTTCCCCGCCCGGTCGAAGGCAAACGTGTCCCGCGCCACCCAGTTCGTGTCGAGCTGCTTCTCCACCCACACGGTGAGGCGCTCCCAGCCGTCGTAGGTCACCGAATCGCGCAGCGTGTCCACCCTGGTGCCGGACCCCAGCTGCTCGTGCCAGGTCGGAATGAGAGGGAATCCCGGCGCGTCCGGCTCCACATCGTTCCGCTCCCAGGTCCCAGGCTCCCAGCTCGACGACGGCAGTGTGTTGGCTAGCGTGGTGAGCTCGCCCGTAAGGTTCCAGTCGGACCAGCGGCTGAGGCCGCCCGAGAGGAAGGGGAGTTACAGGTACCGCATCTTCGGGGGAACGCGCGGAGCGCTTGGCCTACGACCGCCGTGCGCCGCGGGGCGAGAACTTGCGCGCGATGGCGGCGCTAGCGGCGACGGGTGGGCGGTCGAGCCGGCAGCGCGGATGATCGGGGCGGAGAGGACCACAGGGTTCAGGTTGAAGCGAGCGCTCAAGAACAGTGGCGGTGGTCCCTGACCTTCGCACGGGAGAATGTGGGGGTATTCCCAAGCTCAGCATCCAGTCGTCTAGCTCGCGGCACCACGATGCCCACACAACACTCAGGCGCTCGTTTGATGCGTTCCGTTGAGATAGTGCGTGGATGATGAGCAGGGGACGTGTCGCTCAGAATTACACTAGACCCAGGAGCCCTCATCGATGCCTGTGGCGTGGAGAGCGCACCCATCTAGATGATCTCGTGAACCGGTCAATTGCTGTCTCGAAATCGCGGAGCGCCGCCGGTGCCCACAAGCAGCCCCCATAATCCACCACTCGCTTTACCCTGACAGGTAGAAAGAGAGTCACTATCGCAGTTGAGGCGTCTGTGACGCGTGCTGCGCAATAGCTGGAGTCATCCGCGATGCGGTCGGGAAGTCGGAGTAGTCCTCCTCTCCGAAATGCAAAGTCCAATTCATCGAAGGCGCCTTTCGGAAGCCCGCCGCTGGCGGTTCTCCCGGAATCATCTGGATTTAGGGATTCGAAGTGAATAGTCCCGAATCTGGAAACGACGAGACGATAAGCGGGGCAGGACCCAAAGCAGCCTGTACGTTCAAGTACTATGCTATCGAGACTTGGGACCTGCATCGAAGAAGGATCCCGCTGCTCCATCGCGGCAGCCACACAGCGCACAATGAGGCCAACCGCCAAAGGTCCGGCGACATCAAGTCGGCAACCAAACGTGAACAGTCTCGTAACAATCACTTGGCACACCCACGTGCTATCTGTGAGTACTATCAATGGACTACTATGGCTCTGAGAAGCTGATCAGGGAACAGGCCGAACCTGGTCGATTGGGAAGTGGATGCTTTTTGGCTCGACCGGACCTTCACGACTCGTTCCTGAAACTCGTACAATGTGAGAAGAGTCACGTACCGCACGCCCGCCCTCGAGATGGCTGCCGCGACTGTGCGCTTTGGTACGAGTATACGGCCAACCTTGAGGGTAGTGCTATCCTGAAACGCAATGCGATAATCATCCAACTCGTGCCTCGTCCGCTGAATCTCCAGCGCCTCGACGAAAAGTTGTGCTTCGTGCGCGAGAACGGCCGGAAGTGTAGCACCAGCCTCGAAAGAGGGGGAAGGTCTTGGGTATACAAAGACGGTGATCACCTCCGCTCCTGGCCCGGAATACCTGTATGCCGTTGCGTTCCCCACGAATGCGCTATCTGTAAGGACGTAATTCCCAACCTTGACAGGCAACCGGATGAGAGAATCCTGGGTCTGAGCTCCGAGAGCCCAGAACCTAAAAATAGGCCGGTCATCTTCCCCTGAGACGATGCTAAGCTCCAGCAGGAGAGGCCAGACCCCCCAGACGAGTGCAACCCATCGTTGGACGGCGTTCAACATTCGATTCGGGCCTCCCCGCGCGATCTCTTCATCCTTCGCGTTCCTTAGCCGGCACTTAAGCAATCGAGCTCTGTTTGGAACGTGAATCGGGCCTCCGGTTAGCCTCGCCAGGCTCTAGACCGGTCCGGCACACACATCCCCCCACAAGTTGGCCAACCCGGTTCCAGTGTCGTCCGCGTCGAAGTCGAGAGGGTTAGCTTCATGGTACTCCTCGTGGGCGAGCGTGTTCGCGAGCTCGCCAGTGTCGAACGCGTGCTTCCCGAGGGTCACTACGCCTGTGAGAGGGTCCCATGCTCCGTAAGCCCACTTTCCCGTTTGAGGGTCGCGGAGGTTCCGTTGGTACACCATTCTGAACCTGGTAAAATCGCGTGCGGCAGCGAAACCAAACGCACTGCATTCCGGCATCGGACTTGATTGGAGGTTGTCCATAGCTCCGGCGAGCTTGTCGCACTGGTTCCGACTGAACCCCTCCATCTTGCATGTCTGATACCGCTTGTCATCCTGTTGCTCCTGTCTTTGCTCAGCTCTGCTACGTAGCCTATTGTCTCTCTGCTCAGCGTCAAGGAACGCGGCCTCATCAGGGCCTAGGAACGCCCACGGATCGCCCCACATTGGACCAAAGTCAGGGTGCACATCGAACCGGCTACCTCCACCGAAGAGGTCGAAATCGGGGTCTACACCAACCCCGCTACAGTCCAGACTCCAGCAATTGTTGAACACAGGGCCTGTGCAGGAACCCGTGTCGCAGTTCATTGTCGTTCCGATAGGGTCTCTTCCCTCAAGCGGCCCCACGCCGTACGTGTATAAGTTCCCCCCACCCCCGTACCCGATCGGGTCCTCCTGGATGAACCGCCGCACGCCAGGGTCGTAATACCGCGCCCGGAAGAAATACAGCCCAGTCTCCGAGTCATACTCCCGCCCCGTCCACTGATACCGCAGCTTCAACGTGAGCGTGTGGTTGGAGTCATTTGACACGACCGCCCCGTAGGGCCCATAGCGCAGGCTCCGCATCCACGTGCCGTCGCGCTTGATCAGGCCGCGCACGCTGTGCAGCTTGTCTTGCACCACGTAGAAGTGGTTCCCGCTGGCGTCGCGAATGGCGAGCAGATCGTCGCTGGCCGGCCCATAGGTATACTGGAGGCCGATGGTCCCGCCGGAGTCCGTCTCGAACCCCACGTTGGCGCCGCGATACACGAAGCGGGTATAGGCCACGGTCCCGCCGGTGCTATTCGAGTACACGCGCTTGGCGATGCGGCGGCCGAGCACGTCGTACCCGTAGCGCACGATCAGGGTGCCGTTGTAGCGCGCACTGCGTAGACGATTCAGGGCGTCGTATTGGTAGGTCCACGTGTTCGCGCCACAGGTGCGCGCGGTGAGGTTGCCGGCGCGGTCGTAGCCGAAGCTCGAGCAGCCGGCCGTTGCCGTGAGGCGGTCGGTCGTGACGTCATACACCTCGGCCCCGGCTGTCGTTTTGATGTTCCCCGCCCGGTCGAAGGCAAACGTGTCCCGCGCCACCCAGTTCGTGTCGAGCTGCTTCTCCACCCACACGGTGAGGCGCTCCCAGCCGTCGTAGGTCACCGAATCGCGCAGCGTGTCCACCCTGGTGCCGGACCCCAGCTGCTCGTGCCAGGTCGGAATGAGAGGGAATCCCATCGCGTCCGGCTCTACATCGTTCCGCTCCCAGGTCCCGGGCTCCCAGCTCGACGACGGCAGGGTGTTCGCTAGTGTGCTCAGCTCGCCGGTGAGGTTCCAGTCGGACCAGCGGCTGAGCCCCAGCCCGGCGGCGCGAATGGACGGGCCACGGGGTCGGGACTGCCCGTCGAAGTCGTACGTGATCGTGTCGGCGAACGGCGTGATCAACGTGTCCGCGTACCCGCGGCTTGCTTCGTACCGCAGGGTCCAGGTGCCGACCGGGTCCGTCGTCGTGCTGCGGCGCTCGTAGGTATCGTAGGTGTAGGACGTGGCCCGGACCGTCGCGCCGGTGTAGCTCGTGTCGGCCTTGAGTCGCCCGCGCAGGTCGAAGCCCCAGCGCAGCTCGGCGTTCACCCCGCCGATCGAATCCACAGGACTGTCGTACCACGCGCGCGTTACTTGATCCAGCGGTCCGCCGAAGGCCCGCCGCAGCGTTCCCACGCCGGGGATCACCGACAGTGTATCGCGGTTGCGGCTGTCGTAGTTGGTCGTCAACGTGTCGCCGCGGCGGGTGATCGTCTTCTTCACGTTCCCCGTGATGTCGTACACGAAGCTGTCCCGCACCGCCATGGAATCGGTCCACGGGTGGCGGCTCACCACGCGGCCCAAGCGGTCGTAAAGATACAGCACGGCCTTACCGCGGTCGTTGAGGCGGAGAGAGTCCCGTCCTGCACGATCGAACCGGTAGCGCACCCGGACGACATGGATGCTGTCGGTGTCGAGGTTGCTCGGCCACCCTGCGGCGTTACACGGATTGTTGCAGGTGTCGGTACGGATCAGGCGAGCAGAGTCGGTCTGGCCAGCGACGTTGAAGAACGCCTGCGAGCGGCGCCACTGCCACCTGGGTGCTGTATCGGGCTGCTGCACGCGGATCTTGCGGTCGGAAACCGAGTCGCGGCCCAAGACATCTACCTGCGTCGTGTCGGTGAGCATGCCGCTCTCGTCGTGTGCGCTCACCGCGTTCTTCCATGTCGGGTGATAGCTGAACCGGCGCGACTTGGTGACCCCGGGCAATCGGGTCGAATCGAGGAGCCCGTCGCTGCGGTACCAGAACTTCGTCGTGTCGTTGTGCGGCGTGATGGAGTAGATGACCCGGCCCAGCGAGTCGTAGGTCACGCGGGAGGTGTCCCCGATCAGCCCGATCGTCTTGATCACACGGTGGCTGGCATCGTAGACCAGGCTGTCGAGCCGCAGGATGTCGTTCGCGGCGCGCGTGATGTAGCTCTTGACGGGCCGGCCCAACGCGTCGTACGCGTGGTAGACGCGGCTCGAGTCGGCCACCTTCCCCTCAGTCCATAGCACGAACCCCTCTGCTGTGTACTCGCTGCGACCCAGCGTGCCGAGCGCGTCCCACGTCTTGCGCGCCTCACCCCAGCGGTTGAGCAGCGACCGCGTCCAGTTGGCGCGCGGGTCCTTCATCTCCACGTACACGCTGTCGAGGCTGCGCAGTGCGCCGAAGCCCTGGCGCTCGTAAGCGGTGTAGGTGATCACCGGCCGCACGATAGCTCCGCCCGTGTCCACAGCGGGCAACGACACCTGCGCCGGCCGCCGCTTGAAGGTGCTGTCGTAGGTCACGATCGTCGTGTCGGCGATGACCCCAATGCGCTGGGTCAGGACCAGAGTGCCTGTCCCGGCATACGGCTGGTAGGTAAAGCGAGTCGTGAAGGGCCTGGTCGTTGAGGAGCTGATCGAGTCGTACGTGAGCTGGTTGGTCGAGCCGTCGATCGACACCTTCGACTGTCGAGTGCCGGGATCGGTCCAGGTTGCCAGCTTGCCGTTGCCGTCGTAGCCGAGGGTGATCCCCTTCCCCACCGGGTCCACGAACGCCGTCACCTGGTCGCTGGCGCCCGAGTAGGCGATCGAGTCTCGATTCCCGCTCGCGTCCGCCGACGCCTGGAGGCGTCCGTTGCTGTCGAAGACGAGCTTGGCGGGCGTGCCGCGGAAGTGCAGCTCCCACCCCGAGCCCACCTTGACCAGCGTGGAGAGGTCCCCCGGCGGCGCGACCCAGAGACTGTCGCCGTTCCCCCGGAACACCGCTGCCGTCCCGCCCGCGCCGACCAGCAGCCGGTCACTCCCCACCCCCACGAGCTGCAGCGCGCCGCTCGGCCACCACCCCGACCCATAGCGCGTCGTGCGCCGGTCCACCAGCACCACCTCGACCGAGTCCGTGGCGATGTGCGTCGTCGCGCCGGAGGTCACGCGTGCTTCCACCGTAAGCCACTTGCGGGTCGGGGTCGAAAAGCCGGGGGGGCCAGAAAAGTCCCCTTGCAGCACGAGACGGCACCGGCGCGCCGGTCCCGTCGCACAGGTCGGGCTCGACACAGCGAGGGAGTCGAGCTTCGTCCCCCCAGAGTCGTAGAGGATCACCTTGATCTGGTCCGGCGTCCCGGCCGGCCAGGTGAGCTCGAGATCGATCGGCACGAGGGCCCGCGGGTAGGACTGCCGAGTGGAGTACACCAACCCCGCGCTGTGGCCCGCGCCCATCGAGACGTAGGCGGGAATCCCGATGCCGGTTTCGACCTCTCCTCCGCTCACCGCCAACCCCGGTCCGAATGGCGCCCCGAACTGGCGGCCCAGCGCTTCGAGCGGCGCTCCCGTGAAGCCGATGACCGCCGCGCTGTCGTTGGGCAGAACCGCCCAGCGTGTGGCCGTGGCGCAGACACTGTCCAGAGAGCAGATCTTCACCGTCATCAGCCCGGAGTCGGCCAGGCCGAGCCAATGGGTCGAGTCTACCTCCCACTCCAGCAGCCCGCGATTGATCCTCGCCAACGTAGTCACGGTGTCCGTGGTGGACGCGCGTTTCCAACTCAGCACGACCGCGGTCGTGTCGATCCCGGCCCCGTGCGGCAGATAGGTCGCCCGGAGTAGCGGCTGGCGGTTGTGCACTACGGCCCGACTCCCGGACGTGAGCACCGGGGTGACGATGGCGATCGTTGGCTCCGTGCTGATCACGATGGTCCCGGGGTCGCTCGCATGCCCGGTGGCCGTCAACTGGAGGGTGCCCGGGCCGCTCACCGAATAGGTCACGGCCACCTTCTTCATCTGCTCGGCAGCCAACGTCGCCGAGCCCGGACTGACGGACACACAAGTCAGGCTCCCGGTGACTGAGCAGGAGAATGTGTAGAAGTCAGCGGCCGTACCGCTGTTCGTGACGACGAAGGTATCCACGTACTGTGCACCGGTGAGACGGCCCTCGTGCAGCCCGTCCGGCTCCACGTCCACGCTGTAGGTGCCGGTGCAGCCGGTTTGGCATTGTTGTGCGGCAGCGTGGTGAGGGCGAACGGCGACTCCGATGAAGAGCAAGGTCGTCAGTATTACAGCGGAGCGACAGGCGAGCACGCGGAGCCCCAGGAAGAGGGACGCGTGGTGCTGTCGCACGGTCTATGCCGTGTGGAGTAGGGCTGCAGTTGACACGAGACTACGGAGCGACGAGTCCCGCGAGCAGGCGGAGCCCAATGCTCACCGTACCATTTACGCATCGTGGTGGTACGGTTGGTACCGTCGTTGACGCTCAAGAATCAGCGGTCGACCCGCTGAACCGCGACTTGCTCTGCGGCACCCTTCGCAAGACCGGACGACTCCGTTGGTACCGTACCATTCGCGCCTCGGTGGTACGGTGAGTGGTACGGTCTGCTCCTAACGCGAACGCACCTCTGCCTCGCGACCCTCGGCGGCACATCTCCTGCCCACTTGATGAGCGTACTTCTCCACAGAGGGCATTCATCCGCGTGCCTTCCAGACTGGTCTCGGCGACAGCGAAACACAGTGAGCTCACCACACGCGGTGAGGCTCCCGACTCTCGAGTAGCGACCTCCGTCGTGCGGAAAGGCGTGCTCGCCTCGGTGGTCGCGACGTCGGGAGCGATGCTGGACGTGGTGGAGCGGGTGCGGCAGTACGCCCCCGCCCGTGCGCCCGTCGTCCTGATCGGGGCCACTGGCACCGGCAAGTCGCTGTTCGCGCGCGCGCTGCACGAGGAGGGCGGCCGCAGCGGCGCGTTCGTGCGGGTGACGGCGCGGGAGGTGGTGCCGGCGTTGGCGGCAAGCCAGTTCTTCGGGCACGAGGCGGGAGCATTCACAGGGGCGGTCGGCCGGCACGAGGGGTTTTTCACGCTCGCCCGGGGTGGGACGCTACTGCTCGACGACTTCCACCTAATGCACCGTGCGGTGCAGGCGCTGCTGTTGCGGGTGGTAGAGGAGGGCGTGTACCGGCCGGTGGGGGGAAAGCGGGACATTGCGGTCACCTGCCGGCTGGTGTTCGGCGTTGGGGAGGACCTGGATCAGCTGGTGGCCGAGCGGCGGCTGCTCGCAGACCTGCGGCACCGGATGGGCTATTGCGAGGTGCGGTTGCCGCCGCTCGCGGAGCGGCGGGAGGAGATTCCGGCGCTCGCCTACGGGTTGCTCGCCCAGTGCCGGGCCGAGGAGTCCGAGCTGGCGGACGTTCCCACGCGATTCGGGCCGGGGGTGCTCGGGGTACTGGAGCAGCTCTCCTATCCAGGGAACGTGCGGCAGTTGAAGCAGCTCATCAAGGTGGCGATGCTGCACGCCCGCGATGCGAAGGATATACGGCTAGAGCATCTGCCGGCGTGGGCGGGGGCGGTGCCGGTGTTCCGCCGCGGGGCGCGGCGCGAGGAAAACGTCAGCGTGATCGCTGAGGCGCTGGCGCGGAGTGAGGGGAACGTGGCGCGGGCGGCGCGGATGATCGGGACGAGCTGGAGGACGGTGGCGCGGGTGAAGGGAGAGGGGGGGAGCGCGCGTTGAGAGGAGAGGGGGGAGCGCGCGTTGAGAGCAGAAACTTCCATCCACACCCGCGCTTCCTATCGCGGGCCAGCGCAGGGCCCAACACCGTCCACACTTAAGTGGAATAAAGTCCTCAGTGCGCCGCTGAGAAAGTGCGACCTAGAGTATCGTAATGGGATTTGACAGCGGGGAGGTGAATGGCTGTAACTCGCAACGATATTCCGCGCAGGCCGCGAATTCTTCGCGAAGGTTGGGCAGACAGAGCGAAGCTCCATCGATGCGAAGATGCAACACGATTCGACGGCTCCCCCTGCCAGGGACAGAGCACCGGCGCCCCGTCGGCGAACGTGCTGTAGTCCGGGCGGCCCCGCCACGTCCAGTGCGGGATGACGGCGAACGGAGCCCACCAGTGCCGGGGGCCGTTCCACACCGTATCCCCATAGGCGATGCGGATCACGCTCAGGATCCTAAAGGAGAGAGCCCGGCCGTGACCGGGCTCCGTTGTTCAGAGCGACGTAACCCAGCGTCAAGATGTGTCGGACCGCGGGGCCCTCTCCGTCGAGGGGGCGGACTGATCGACATAGAAGGCGTATGCCTTGTCCACAAGCTCGTCCCACGATCTGTGAGCAAACTCGTCGACTAGGCCAACGGCCGTGCTTAATATCACGTGCGAGGGCGTGCGACGATTCTGGAAGATCTCGCGTGCTTCGCGGAGCTCTCCGTCGAGGCCGAGAAGATGTCTGAGATCTTCGGGGCTCTTGGAAACAGCGACAGCGCTTAGCTCTCCTAAGAAGCTCTGGATCGCGCGAGCAAATTCAACCCGAGACATCATTTGATCACGTCGAAGTGATTGAGATTACCAAGTTGGTCGAACCCTCGTTGCAGGATGCTTGTCACCTTTCCACCTTTGTCGACAATATAGGTGTAGATTGCGGAACTCACACGATCTCCGCCCTTTACGAACCTGTTGACCATCGCCCCACCACCCTCAAGCAGTTGGACGCCCCACTCCTCACCTCTGCCTGAGCTGAGGACGCCTTTGATGCCCCGGATCACCTCCGGTGCAGCATCGAGACCACGTAGCCCTGCACGGACCGCGGCCTTCGTACCTTGCACGGCTTCCCCGCCACCGGGAATCGCGTTTGCGCCGATTTCCACGGCCATGAGGCCAAAGGCTAGGCGGTTACCACGGGCTGCTTCTTTCGCGTGCTCATCGACGCTCGAGGCACCAAAGAGGAAAAACATGTTCGATACGAACTGCGCACCAACCGCCCCCCAGTAACCCTTTCCACCAATCTTTGCCCACACCAGATCATTGATGCAGGCGATGTCGTGCCAGGGACACAGCCCGAACGGATCTGCGAAGTTGACGGGATCCCCGCTGGCGAACCCATACAGGTTGAGCCCGCCCGCGAGCCCGATGGGATCTTCCTGCGTGAACCGCCCGGTCGCCGGATCCACGTAGCGGTTCCGGTGGAACTGCGTCCCCGTTCCATCCTCTCGCCCATGCGTCAGCGTGCCATACCACGAGGGGGCGATGGTATCGCTCGCCGCCAGGGCGACCGCGAACAGCTCCGGCTTCCACAGACGCCCCACGCAGCGCGACGGCTCCCCAGGCCACGGGCAGAGCACCGGCGCCCCATCGGCGAACGTGCTGTAGTCCGGCCGGCCCCGCCACGTCCAGTGCGGGATGACGGCGAACGGAGCCCACCAGTGCCGGGGGCCGTTCCACACCGTGTCCCCGTATGCGATGCGGATCACGCTGAGCGGCTGGTCGAGCGTGGCTCCGTAGGTGTAGGCGACCCGGCCGAGCAGCGGATTGCCATCGAAGAGCGTCAGGCCACTCAGCCAGGTCGCCACTGGCGGAGGGACACTGTCGTTCTCCAGGTCGTAGGCAGGTACGTTGCCACTCCAGCCCAGGCTGCCCGGGATCTGGATCTCGTAGAACTCTGATCACCGGCCCAGTCGGGTGCGTCGGCGTGTAGCCGCCGTCGGGGGTAACGGAGACGGTGTTCGTGACCCCGGTGTAGGTCGCCTGGACGGTGGCCGTCCCGATCCCGTCGCTCACTTGCCCGGAAACGACGTTCGAGCCTGCCTCCACGGTGATGGTGAAATCACCGGATTGAAGGTCCGAGCAGGAGGGATTGGAACCGGGTTGCGTGGACCCAATCGTGCCGCCGTTCCAGCGGGTCTGCACCACCAGGCGGCATGCAGACCCGCAGCCCGCCAGCTATCTAGGCGCCTCCGACGATGACGCGAGCGGAGTCGCTCTGCGGAGCGACTACGGGGTACTGGCGGAGCGATACCACGCTTCCCTGGGGATCGAACGCAAACTCCCACTTCACTAGTTCAGAGCCGCGATGCTCGCCGTCATAGAAGGCGATGAGGACGGTGCCCCGCCACCCGTTCGCAGGATCGCCGTTCAAGGCCGGCCCTGTTGCGCCCGTGATGGACGACAGATCTCCGACCAACTGCGACTTGGCCAGCCCTGTCAGGCCGTTCGGGTCATATAGCTTCGTGGAATTGCCAATGGGATTAACTGCCGATCCCAGTGCGAGCAGCCTTTTCCACACAGCGCGCCGACTCGGTAGAGGGACGGCGGGTAACGCGCGGATCCAGTCACCGAGGTTCGAGCACGTCCAGCCCGCGACGCGATAGGCGCTCTTGTCTATGACACCGGCCCGATAGAGCCGTCCGAGGCGTCCCTGCCTTGGCTCGAAGCGATACAGTCGCACTGAGGGTCCGAAGGGCGTGGGCTGCACACGGATCGTGACTTGCCCGCCTGGGGAAGCTACTGCGCCCGGAGGGAATGTCACCGAGCTATCGCGAGCCACCTCAGCAACAAGCGTGTCAAGCGCTGTCGGCGGTGGGCAGGAAGGCTGCTGATCCCGCCGGCCCACCACCGGTAAGGGACTGGCAGTGAATAGCCAGATGATTTTGGCGACCCCTGAGCTGTACATGATCATCTGCAAGGTCCTCCCGTTTCGCACGTCACCTTGCTTACAACCTTGTCCACCTGCGCCTGGGAAGAAGCCTTGTAGCCTTGCTCCCAGAGAATCCCGTGTGCGAATTCGTGGACTTGAATGTTACCCAGAGTGGGGTTTCCACCTTGTGCCCTAGCCATGGTCACCAGGTCTTGATTGCCTAGATCCTTCATGCTCACATACGCATCTATGTGCGCGATTGGAGTATCTGGACTCTTTGCAGGGTCGAATGCGCTCCCCTGAGCGTCGCGAGCCACAGTTGCCCCAAAAGCCTCACCGCCTTTGCTCGATTCGTAAACGCTGACGTTCGTTTGCTGCAGCACGAACTCCGGCTGACTTGACTTGCTCGCTTCTGCCACCAGACCGCGGAGGTACGGGCTTGACTGCACCATACGGTTCCAGCTAGCTGTAAAATGCGGATCGCCTTCAACTCTGAAGCACGGAGGGTGCGGACACAGCCCGAATGGATCGCTGAAACTTAGGGGATCTCCCCCCGCGAAGCCATAGAGGTTCATCCCCCCCGCGAGCCCGATCGGATCTTCCTGCGTGAACCGCCCGGTCGCCGGGTCCACGTAGCGGTTGCGGTGGTATTGCGTCCCGGTCCCGTCTTCCTTCCCATGCGTCAGCGTGCCGTACCACGACGGCGTGATCGTATCGCTCGCGGCTAGCATTACCGCGAACAACTCCGGCTTCCACAGGCGCCCAACGCAGCGCGACGGCTCCCCCTGCCAAGGACAGAGCACCGGCGCCCCGTCGGCGAACGTGCTGTAGTCCGGGCGGCCCCGCCACGTCCAGTGCGGGATGACGGCGAACGGAGCCCACCAGTGCCGGGGGCCGTTCCACACCGTGTCCCCATAGGCGATGCGGATCACGCTGAGCGGCTGGTCGAGCGTGGCTCCGTAGGTGTAGGCGAGCCGGCCGAGCAGCGGATTGCCATCGAAGAGCGTCAGGCCACTCAGCCAGGTCGCCACTGGCGGAGGGACACTGTCGTTCTCCAGGTCGTAGGCAGGTACGTTGCCACTCCAGGCCAGGCTGCCCGGCATCTGGATCTCGTAGAGCTCCTGGTCGCCGGCCCACACCGTGCGGCGGATCGTGCCCAGGTCGCACGCATGTGGGTTGCCCTGACCGATGCCCAGTTCAGAGCTGCATTCCCGCCGCGCCCGCACCAAGACACGGCGCCCCAGCGCGTCGTAGCGATACTGCTCGAACGTCATCTTGAACGGCCGGTCATCCGGCCCGCCCCCGACCCAGCGGTACTCGGCGACCTTGAGCCGACCGTCCGCCGCATACCACGAGGCGCGGTCTTCCCGGCTTGCCGATGACGACACCTGATAGGTGAAAACGGTGCTGCCAGCGGCGTCGTACCAGACCGTATCCGTACTCTGAGCATTGTCGGACCCCCGGAGTCGTCCGGTCGGTGGGCCGCCCGCGAGCGGAGCGAACCGGTAGTGGCCGCCCCCGTTCGAAATGCCCTTCATGCCCACGCTCGGGGTGACATTGGTGGTGATCGCGGTGTTGAAGGTATTGCCGAGCGCGTCGTCGCTCGAGACCTCCGTTGAGAAGATGCGGCCACCCTGCGAGCAGTTTGTGCTCCCCGGTGCAGACGAAGCAAGCTGGTGCATGTGACCGAGGCCGCCATAGGTGACGTTGGCGGTATCCTTCCAGCAGACTGCATCCAGTGCCGCTGAGACCCGTTCGGCGTCCGCGTACTGCATCGTGGTGCGGCGCAGTGTCGGGTCAGGGTTGCGGTTGGGGGACGAACTGTTGTTGACCACGGTGTCCGCTACCAGGCGGCCGTCCGCGTCATACCCGTAGTGCCCACTGACAAGGCCGGGGAGATCTAGGCGAATCGGATTGTTCCGGCTGTTATAGGTGTAAGTGAACGCGTCCCCGAGCGCGTCGGTCACCGTCTCCAGGGCGCCAGTGAGCGCGTTATACGTGTAGCGGGTGCTGTCGGCGACGTTTCCGCCAACCTTGGGCGCCAGCTGCGTCGGGTGCTTGAGGACCAGGAGCCGCCCGGAGAGGTCGTACCGGTAGGCGACGCCATAGACGTGCTTCGTCGTATCCTGACCTAGGAACGTGCGGACCTTCAGGGTATCGCTCTTGATGCGGCCGTCGTTGAAATAGGATCGCCTGATCCAGGCGTCATCATTGTCGGCGGTTAGCAAGTTACCCATGGAGTTATAGGTGAATCGCGCCGTCTCCCCCGAGATGACGAAGGTGTCCGGCGGCGTCTGCTGCATGCCGATCAATGAACAGACGTCGGGGCCCGTGTCCGTGGGATACCACGGATACGAGACGAGGCACCCACGGATCGGAACCGTCGCGATCCCCACCCCGGCGATGCGCGCATAGGACACGTTGGGGACAACGCGTTGCCGCAGGCGATTCAGTGCATCATAAACCATCGTGATGTGGTGGCCCCGCCGAGTGACGACCTCCACAGGATTTCCCGCCGGATCGTAGCGTGTCGTTTCCGCGATGTTGTCCGGGCTGATCTCGACGATCTTTCGTCCCGCGGCGTCGTACTGCCACCTCGTCGTGATCGTCCCGACAGCAGCCGAGTCCGGCTCCGACGAGCGCTGAAGGCTGTCGGGCTGGCCCTCCGCGTTGTAGAAGGTGCGCACGACGAGCTTCTGCGCCGCAGCACCAGAGACGGCCGGCCCGTACGACGCGCTGCGAATGATCAAACCGCGCTGATCGTAGTAGGTGGAGTCGTCGCGATAGACACTGCTCACCGGGGAGTGGGCGAGCGTGGGGCGCCCGATCCGGTCGGAGACATACGTGGTCTGGTAGCCCAGCGGCGAGCGGCTCAGGGCCAGATTCCCGCGGATGTCATAGGCCACCGAGTCCTTGTTCCCCAACGCATCGGTGATTGTCTTGAGGAGGCCGCCTGGGGTCGCGATCGGGTTCCCGGATGGGTAGTAGCCGAAGTTCACGCGGCTGGAGACCCCTCGTCCGTCCTGCTGCCAGAGGCGGTTGCCGTTCGAGGCGTCGTAACCGAACTGGGTGATCTCCCCGGTTGGCAGGGTGATCTCGGTCACGCGATCCCACGTCTGGTCCCACTGATACTGCGTCGTGGCGTGCTGCCCCGGCGCGTAGAGGCTCGTGTCAGTCGAGGCCGCGAGGTTGCCCCGCGCGTCGTAAGAGGCGCCGATGATGCGGCCGTTCGGGTACTGAATCCGTGTGGCCAGAGCCGGCCACCGAGAGTCGGTCCGATCGATCATCGTGATGTGCGAATAAGAATCTCGGACCTTAGTCACCTCACCAAATCGGTCTACCCAGAAGTGCATCACGTCGGCGCTGTCTGTCCTCGGACCGTCGAAGATTGCGTAGGCGCTCTCGGGTGCGACGAGCGTCGGGCTGCACGCCGCGAGTCCGCGGACGTCAGCCGTGCAGAAGTTCAGGATGATCGAGTCGGCGCCAGGAACGCCGAGACGGCTCGACGAGAGCCGGTAGGCAGCATCGTAGACGAACGACGTCAGCGTGCTGCGGCGGTCTCGGCGCCCGACGATACGGTTGCTGCCGCCGGTGAGGTACGCAAAGACGACCGGCGAAGCGGTCGGGTCCGTGATCTTGAGTGAGTCGCCGATCCAGGTGAGCGTCGTCACCCGGAACGTGCCAGGAGCGGAATCTGGGACGGAGACAGCTGCCAGTCGGGTCGGCGTGCCAGTGTAGGAGAACGTGAACTTGAGGGTCGTATCCCCCGGCGGCGTGATCCGGACGAGGAACCCCGCCGAATCGGTGAAGGTCGTGACGTAGCCGACGCGATTCGTCGTGCGACTGTGCTTGCCGGTTGAGGCGAAGGTGACCTTCACTCCTCCCGGTACGAGGCGGACCCACTCCCCGGTCGTCGTGTGGAGCAACGTGTCCGGGTCGGCCAGCGGCGGGCCTGCGTAGGCTGTATCCGCCCCGCGGGGCCCGATGCGCTCGTAGCGCCGAGCGCTGCCGTCGCCGCCCACCCACAGCACGCTCGTGTCGGCGAGGAAGAAAAGCTGCTCGTACCCGGCCAACCACCACCCCGCGCCGAATGCGCTGTTGGCGCGGTTCACGATCGGCACTTTACCCGAGAAGGTGGTGAGAACCGTATTGCTCTGCCCCGTGATGCGGCGGATCTCGAGCGTATAGGCATACACGCCGGTGCTGAGGCTCGCTGCGTCGAACCCCACAACGACCCGTCGCGTTTGTCCAGCGCTTCCCCAGGCGGTGCCCGCCCAGGTCTGCATGTAATTCACGCTGTTCACGGTGAGCGTCGCCTGCACGGTGGTGGGCAAGGGATCGCCTACCGGGAGCGTCACGTCCGCCGTGACCAGCGGGTACGGGTGCGCCGCTTGGCTACCGTACAGGAGCGTGGGGGCGCGGGTCTTGTTGAGGGTGCGAATCGCTGCCAGCCCATGCACGAGTCGCAGATCGCCGCACTCGAAAGCCGCGCTCGGCCCAGCCGCGATGGTGAGACACAGCGCTCGGTCCGTGACGGGCCCGGCCGGCGCCACCGTCAGATTCACCCAGCCGGAATCCTTCTTGGTGGCGTCGGAGGTCGCTACGGCGGTGAGCTTAACGGTCCCAGTCGCCCCGGCCGCCCCCACACTGTAGCTCACGTCGGCGGTCCCCGTCGCGCCCGTCCCCAGTGGGATCGACGCTGGCGTGACGGCACAGCCGGTCGCTGTCCCCGAACACGCGGGGGTCAACGTGTAGGTCGTGGTCGGCGAGAGGTAGTTCTGGATGGCGAACCGCTGGGTGGCGAGCGACTTCGCTGCGGGGACTGCCGTTCCGGCGTCCGGTGTGACCACCACCGGTATGGCCGTGACGCTGTACGAGCCCACGTCTGAGGAACGGCCACCCGCGCTCAACGTCAGCGTGCCATTCGTCCCACCGAGGTTGAAGGTCACGTTCACATTGCCACTCGCGCCGACCCCGAGCGTCATGCTAGCCGGACTGACCGATCCACAGGTCACACCGCCTGTCGCCGAACACTGCAGTCCATAGGTGTCTGAGACGTTGCCGGTATTGGTGACGGTGAACGAAACGGTGTTGGGACCGCTGTTCGCCGGGAGGGAGGTGGCCTGCGCATCGGGCGACACGGATACGGCGTCAATCTCATTGTACCTCGCCTCGACATACGCCGTACCGAGGTTATCCGACACCTGCGCCGACACGGTGTTGAGCCCAGGCTGGATCGTGACCGTGAAGTCCCCCGACTGGAAGTCAGAGCACAAGGGGTTGGAACCGGGCATCGTGTTGCCGATCGTCCCCCCGTTGAACCACACGGTTCCCCAGGAGTCGAAGAATCCACCGTTGCTACAGAACTCGACGTGAACTTGGACCTGGCTGCCAACAGGATACGTCCCGCTGGCGGGGGTGATGGAACCATTCGGCGGAGCCTGGGCGGCCGCGGGTAAGGCATTGCTCAGGAGCGCAAGGAAGAGGGGCAGCGAAAGGGCCGAGGGGAATGGCATGCGGGCGCTGACCACGGGCGGACTCCGGCAAGGAGGTTCGCCCCGGCAAAAGCATACGCCGTGCCTTGCTGCGCCCTCCCCGCGTCGAACGCGCGAAATGCGTTCCCCCGCAATGAAATCCGGCCCCGCGGCGCACCCGGAACCGACTCGGCAAAGAGCCGCCAACTATGACATTCGAGCCCTCCAAATGCATAGCACTATGCCTTCGGCCGAACTCGTGCGGGAAACGGGCGTCGGCAGCTATGCAATTCGGCCCTCCGAAATGCATAGTGCTATGACATTCGCCTCGTCGGACCCACGATTTCCCTTCATTAGTGCAGTGACCTTCCAAATGCGACCGGCTCGGCACGCTCGTTGCCTCCGATACAAGCGGTGCCAACCCGGGCTACCGCGATGGACACAGCGCTTATCCCCAAGCTCTCCCTCCCCGATTCCTTCGACTCGGGCTACCTGGAATTCAACGGCATCCTCCCCCTCGAGGTTGCCGAGGGGAAGCTCCGCGTCGCCGTCGCCGGCGAGCCCGCGATCGAGGTCCTCGACGACCTCGAGATGTCCTTCGGCGTCCCGCTGGTACTGCTTCCGGTAAGCAAAGAAGAGCTGCTGGACGGCGTCCGCCGCGCCTACGCGGCCGCCGAGTCGGTGGTCGAACTGGTGAAAGATCTCGACGGCGTGGTCGGGACAGGGATCGAGGGCAGCGACGCGCCGCTCGCCGACGCCCGCGACCTCGCCAACCAGCCGCCGGTCATCCGCTTCGTGAACCTCCTGATCAAGGAAGCGCACGAGGCCCGCGCGTCGGACATCCACCTAGAGTCCACCCGGGATGGATTGCACGCCCGCTTCCGGATCGACGGAGTGCTGACCGATGTGCCTAGCCCTCCCAAGGGGCTGCAGGCGGCTGTCGTCTCCCGCGTGAAGCTGCTCGCCGAGCTGGACATCGCCGAGCGGCGCCAGCCGCAGGACGGACGTATCCGCGTCCGGCTCGAAGAACGGGAACTGGACCTCCGGGTCTCGACGGTGCCGACGCTGTACGGGGAGTCGGTGGTGCTGCGGCTCTTGGACCGCGGCGGCCGGCCCGTCGCGCTCGAAGAGCTGGGGATGGCGCCCGAGACGGTGGACCGCTTCCGCCGCCTCGCCGAGCGGCCGCACGGGATCGTGCTGGCGACGGGGCCCACCGGCAGCGGTAAGACGACGACGCTGTACGCGGCCCTCGGCCTCCGCCCGCGAAGCGCTGAGAAGATCATCACGGTCGAGGACCCAGTCGAATACCACCTCGAGGGCGTCACACAGGTGCCGGTGAACCGCAAGGCCGGGATGACCTTCGCCACCGCGCTGCGCAGCCTGCTGCGCCAGGACCCCGACGTGCTGATGGTGGGCGAGATGCGAGACCCCGAAACGGCGGAGATCGCCGTGCAGGCGGCGATGACGGGGCACCTGGTGTTCTCGACCCTGCACACTAACGACGCGCTCAGCGCCGTGGGGCGACTCCTGGACCTGAAGGTCGAGGCGTACCTCGTCGCGGCAACGCTCGAGGGCGTGTTGGCCCAGCGTTTGGTGCGCCGCATCTGCCCCGACTGCCGCGAGCGTTACACCCCGGACCCGCAGGCCGTCGCCCTGCTTGCCAATAAGCCAGTCGGGAACGTCACGCTACAGCGCGGCCGCGGCTGCGAGTCCTGTCGCAATACGGGCTACAAAGGGCGCACGGGGATCTTCGAGGTGCTGGTCGTAACCGATGAATTCAAGCGCGAGTTCGGCGGCGCGCCGTCGTTGCCGCGGCTGCGTGATGTCGCGAAGGAGGCGGGCATGCGCACGCTGCGCGAGGACGGCTGGGCGAAAGTGCAGGCGGGGCTGACGACGGTCGAGGAGGTGCTGCGTGTCACGGAACACTAGCGGAACGCGGAACGCGGAAGTCGGAACGCGGAACGAACTGGGGAAGTTCTGTTCCGCGCTCCGCGTTCCGCGCTCCGCGTTGGGGTTCACCTTGATCGAGCTCCTCGTCGTGATCGTGGTGATCGGGATCCTCGCGGGGCTCGTGGGGCCGATGGTGTTCCGCAACGTCGGCGACGCGAAGATCTCGGCGGCCAAGGCGCAGCTCGAGCTGTTCGGGTTGGCCCTCGACCAGTACCGGCTCGACAACGACTACTACCCCTCGACCGCGCAGGGACTGGAGGCGCTGCGCACGGTGCCGCAGGGTGATCCCGCGGCCCACAACTGGCGCGGCCCCTACCTCAAGAAGCCAATCCCGCTCGATCCGTGGGGGCATCCGTACGTGTATCGCTCGCCGAGTGAGAAAGACCCCAACGGCTACGACCTCTTGTCGTACGGGCGCGACGGTAAGCCGGGGGGCGACGGCGAGGACGCCGACATCATCCAATGAGTGCATTTCGGTATCAGGCCGCTCGGGACGACGGGGCGCTGGTGCGTGGGGTCATCGAGTCGACTTCGACCTCGGACGCCGCCGCCGTGCTCTCGGCTCGGGGGCTCTACCCGGTGTCGGTTGAAGAGTCCCCGACACCTGATACCTGGCACCTGTCGCCCCGAATTTCGGCGCAGCACCTGGCCACGGTGTTCCAGAGTCTTGCGTCGCTCGTCGAAGCCGGGGTGCCCCTCGAGAAGGCGCTGCGTGCAACGCAGCCGCTGGCGACGGGAAAGCTGGGCGAAGCGCTAGAGCGCGTCGGAGCGCGGGTGCGCGAAGGCGCATCCCTGGGCACCGCGCTGGCTCAGGAGCACGGCCTGTTCTCCGGTGTGACGGTGGGATTGGTCAGGGCGGGGGAGCGCGGAGTGGGGCTGGATCGAGCACTGCAGCAGGCGGCCCTTCAGCTCGAGCGCGAGGCGGAGACGGTGGCGAAGCTGCGCGCGGCGCTTGCGTACCCGATGCTGCTCGCCGTGGTGGGAACAATCTCGGCCGGCGTGATCATGCTGTTCGTGGTGCCCAGGTTTGTGGCCCTGCTCTCGGACCTGGGGCAGGCGTTGCCGGTTGCCACGCGCATTCTGATCGGCGTCTCGGCCACGGCGCGGCGGTTCGGGTTGGTGATCGGGGCTGGCGCGTGCATCGGCACTGTCGCCGGGACACGGCTCATCGCCGCGCGACGGGCCGTGTGGCACGGTTGGCTGCTGTCGCTGCCGGTCGTCGGCCCCATCCGCCACGCCCTCGCTACTGCCCGAGCCTGCCGAACGCTGTCCGCGCTGTTGGGCACGGGGACACCGGCGCTCGCGGCGCTACAGATCGCGCGTGACGCGGCAGGCGACGAAGCGGTCGGCGCGCGCCTCGACGCCGCGCGCAGCCCGGTCGCAGAGGGCGGGGCGCTGAGCAACGCTCTGGAGGCGACGGGGGCTATGACCCCGGGCGCTCTGCAGCTGGCGAGGATCGGCGAAGGCTCCGGGCGCCTCGCGCCGCTACTCGCCAAAGCTGCGGAGCTCGAAGAGCGCGAGGCGGAGCGGCGGCTCAAGACGCTGGTGACGTTCGTTGAGCCGGCGCTGATCCTCATGTTCGCGGCGCTCGTCGCCTTTGTCGCGGCGGCGCTGTTGCAAGCCGTGTATTCCCTGAGGCCAGGATGACGAAGGCAGCGATCGCGAACCCCGGGCGCAAGCCCGGGGAAAGCGAAACGCGGCGGCGTGGCGTCACGCTGCTGGAGCTTGTGGTGACGCTTGCTCTGCTCGCCTTGATCCTCGGCGTGAGCGGGCTGGCGCTGGCGAGCCTGCGGCCGACGTCTCGGGCAGAGGCCGAGGGTCGGCTCCGACAGGCGAGGGCGGATGCGATCCGAGGAGGCGCCGCGGTGCGCGCGGAGTCGGTGCTGTTCCTGCCGGATGGAAGAGCGGTCGGTGAGGGTGTGGATCCTTTGACCGGAACGCCGCGTGCGAGCCGATAACCGCGGCATCGCGCTCCTGGAGGTGCTCGCCGCGGTCGCGATCCTCGGCGTCGCGGGGATCGCCTTAGTCGAGCTAGTTGCGGGCGGGACGCGTGCGGTCGCGACGGCGCGCGCGCGCGAGCAAGAGCTTGGCGATGAGGACCGCCTGCTCGCGGCCTACACGTTGCTCAGGCGAGAGGACTTGGATCGGCGATTGGGAGATCGGGAGGTCGGGCCGTACGTGGTGAACGTGCAGCGGCCGGAGCGGACGCTGTACAGGATCGCGATTAGAAGGAAGGAGGCACCGCAGGTGGAGGAGTTGGTGACGGTGGTATATCGAGCCGAGGTGCGTCGTGCACCGTGAGCGCGGTTTCACCCTCATCGAGGTGATGCTCGCGTTAAGCCTCGGCGCCCTCGTCGTCCTTGCCGCCCACCGGATCTTCACCGGCGTCGTGGACGGCGTGGAGCGGATGGACGCGGCGCGCGCCGACTTGGACCGCGCCATGAACGCCCGCCGTTGGCTCACGGCAACGGTCGGCTCGCTCGCGGTCGGCGACCAGGATGGCCCCTTCGTCGGGAAGCCCGACCAGGTCGCCTTCGGGAGCTGGCAGCTGACGCTCGAGGGGTGGCTGACACGCCGGCGAGTCGCCCTCGGCGCCGCGAACGGCCGGTTCGTCGCTGTAGCTCCACAGGGCGATCCGCTGGTGCTCGCGGACAGCGTGCGTGACGTGCAGTTCGACTACCTGCTCGACCCCGGCGAGAATGCGACGTGGGTGCGGGAGTGGATCTCGCCGGTCTCGGCGCCGCTCGCGATTCGAGTGCGCGTAACAAGGGGATGCGGGAGGGGGGAGAGGGGATGCGTGGATACGCTCCTGTTGATCGTGGGGCCACGCGGATGACGCAGAGCCGCCGCGGGTTTGCGCTGATCGCCGTCCTGTGGGTCATCACCGCCCTGACGGCAGCAGTGGGCCTCGGCCTGGCCACTACCCGACTCGGCCAGCGAATCACACTCAATCGGGTTGCGCTCGCGCGCGGGCGGTGGGCGGCCGAAGCCTGCCTCGCGATCGCGGCCGCCCGCTGGACCCAGGGGAAGCTCTGGGACACTACGACAGTGGACCTGGGTCGTGAGACGCGGTGCGTGTGGCGGGTGGAGGATCCGACCGCCGGGCTGAACGTCAACACGGCGGATGCCGAACCGCTCGAAAGGCTGTTTTCGGTTGTCGGTTCACGGTTGTCGGTGGACTCAGTCGTCCGGGCGCGGCCGTTCGAGAGCCTCGATCAGGTGGGCGACTCAGGTCTCCTCCCTTTCCTCTCTATAGACGGCCCTGGCACCGTGAACCTCAGCGCAGCGCCCCGGCAGGTGCTGCTCGCGTTGCCGGGTATGAGCCCCGAAGCCGTAGACCGCCTGCTCGGCCGCCGTACGTTGGGCCGCTCCTATCCCAGCCTCGATGCGCTCGCGGCGGATCTGTCTCCATCAGGGCGGGCCTCTCTGCTCGCACGCTACGCCGACCTCGCGCGCTCGACCACCCTCGGCGCCCCGCAGCTCGTGGTGACGGCGCAGGGTTGGGTCGAGGGTCAATTGCCGCGGGCGACGATCGAGGTGGTCGTGGTGCCACTGCCGGAGCGGTTGGCAGTGGTGAGGAGGAGGATGTGATGAGCCTCCACACGCTGAGGCGTGCGCTCGGCAAGGCGCTGCGCTTCAGCGCAGTGTCGGCCGAGCCCATGCTTTCAGCATGGGGACGGTGGCGGCCGGCGCTTGGTATCTCCGTCTCCTCCTCAGCCGTCCGCGCCGTCCTGGTCGAGCGGGGCAGGATCCGCTGGGCTGGGCAGGCAGACTACGCCACGGTCGAGGACCTCGCCGAGGTCATCGCGCGGCTCGCCGGCGAGGCCGAGCGCCCGGTGTCGCGGGCGCGGATCGTCTTGGAGCGGGACGTGCTCCAGCTCAGGAGCGTCACCCCGGCGCCGCCGCTTAAGGGCAAGGCGGTGCCGGGCTGGGTCGCTCTCGAGGCCGAGAGGCTGTTTCGCAAGAACGGCTCCCCACTCGTGACCGACGGCGTGATCGTGCCGCTGGGGAAGGACGCTGCAGCACTGTGGGCCGCCGCCGCACCGGAGCCGGTGGTGCGGGCGGTGCTCGACGGTTGCGCGCAGGCGGGACTGACGGTCGCGTCGCTTGGTCCCGCATCCGAGGTGTTGGCGCACGCCTTCGTGTCGATCCGCGACGGCCCACTCGTCATCCCGAGCGGCAAGTCGGCAGAGGCGATTGATATAGGCCCCTCGGGTGCGTGGCGGAGCCGGCTCGTACCGACAACCGACAGCCGAGAACCGCAATCACTCATTCCGGCCCTCCGCTCCCTCGGCGAATCCTTTGCGCCAGCCTTCGCCGCAGCGGTGGCCCTGCCGAGGATTCAGCTACTTCCTGCGGATACTCGCGCCGCGCGCGAGCGGATTGCCAGACGAAGGCTGCTGCGGGCCCTGTCCGTCACGATAGGTCTTTGGGTGGCAGCCGGGACGGTATATGCTGGACGCCTCGGCTTGACGATCTCCCGCTCGACCCATCTGCTCGACGCCTCTCGGTCTTCAGTCGACAGCGTCCTTTCCTTACGGCGGGACCTCGACGCCGCGGTGGCCACCCTCGCGACCATCGCCGGCGCCGAGCGAGATCGTTCCCGCCACCTCGGCCTGCTCGCCGCGCTCACCCGCGCGCTCGACGACTCGACGCACCTGGTCGCCCTGCGCATCGGTAACGACCACACGGTGCGGTTGGTGGGTTACGCGCCGCGAGCCGCGAAGGTGTTGGCGGAGCTCGAGAAGGTGGCGGCGCTGCGCGACACGCGATTCGAGGGGCCGGTGACGCGGGAAGGCCGGCAAGGGGGCAGTGGAGAGTGGGATCGGTTTGCCATCGTCGCCCGGTTGGAGAGAGTGCCATGACTTTGCGCGACAAGCGGGCTCTAGCCATGGGCGGCGCACTGGTGCTGGTCGCCGTGCTGGTCTTGGAGGTGTTTCCGTGGGTGGTGCGCTCAGTTGTGGCGCTCCGATCGCGGGCGCTCGCCCAGGCAGCCACCCTGGCACGGGCTGAGGATGTCCTCGTGCGCGAGCCCGAGGTGCGGGACTCCCTCACCCAGGTGTTGAGCCGGGTCGTCGCGCTGGCGCCCAAAGTCGTGGACGGCAAGACCGGCGCCGAGGCACAGGCGAGCCTGTCGGGCCTGGTGTCGCTGGTCGCCAATCGCCAACAGCTCAAAGTCGTGCGGCTCGATCCCCTCCCGGACTCCACAGCGGGGGCCTTCACACGCGTGGCGATGCACGCCGAGCTGGAAGGGGATGTGGCCGGCCTCACACTTTTCCTGAAGGCCGTAGAGACGGGAGACCCGCTGCTCACCGTCACGGCGTTGTCGGTGATGGCACCGGATCCCAACGCGCGGACTGAGGCGCTGCGGATGGAGCTTGACTTGGCGGGCTATTACCTGGCGCGAGGCGCGCGATGAAAGGCGTGGGGGCGTGGGGGGCGGGGGCGCTCGGGCTCGTCGGCGTGGTCGCTCTTGGGACGGCGAGTCTCGCACCAGTTGGCGATGACGGTGACCGGTCGACGGTTGCCGGTTATCGGTCGTCGGTTACCACACCGGCGCAACCGTATCCAGCGGAGTCACTCGGCACGGTTGTCATCTCGCGCGACGTGTTCAGGGTTACCCGTCGTGCTGCGGACGTCGCCTACGATCCCGTGCGCCTGGCGCAGGTTGCCCTCCAGCCTCCAGCGCCCAAGCCCGTGCTCGTGCTGACCGGGATCGTGTGGGGCGCCGAGCCGCAGGCGGTGGTCGAAGGATGGCCGGGCGTGGAGGGCCCGCGCGTCGTACGCGCCGGCGATGTCGTGAGCGGGCTCAAGGTCAAGCGGATCGACGGGACGCGGGTGACGGTGGTCGGGATGGATACCACGTGGGTGCTGCAAGTGAGGGAGCCATGGAAAAACTGAAACCCGTCGGATTGTCGGACGGTCGGACAGTCGGACTGTGGCTGGCCCTTGTGGCACTTGCTGCGCCGCTGCAGGCACAAGACACGGCGGCTGTCCGGATCGCAAACGACAGTGTCACGGTTCGGTTCGTCGAGACCGATCTGCGCGCGGTGATCCAGGCCCTCGGCCGTTATCTGCCGAAGCCCGTGCTGGTGGGCAACGTCCAGCCGGTGCGCGTCTCGCTGGAGACCCCAGGCCCCGTTGATCGCAAGACACTCGTCTCGCTCCTCAAGGGTCTTGTCGAATCACAGAGTCTCGACTTCACCGAAGACTCCTCGTTCTTTCGCGTTGGGCCGCGAGCACCTGACCGCCCGACCGCCGGACCGCCCGGGGGTGGGGGACCGGGGGGACAGGGGACCGCCGCAGTTCAGTTGTTCGTCGTTCGGTTGAAGCACGCCCGAGCTTCCGACGTCGCCGCCACGCTGAACCAGCTGTTCGGCGCCGGCGGAGAGTTCTCGGGTCGAGCGGGGCTCTCGACAGGCACGCTGTCCGACGAGCTGCGCCGCAACCAGGTGCCTCCGCAGCCCACGGGCGCCCAGCCCCCGCCCTCACCGTCCGTCAGTCCGACCGTCCGACGGTCTGCCTTGTCCGGTCCCGTCATCATCGTGCCCGATGAGCTGACGAACTCTTTGCTCATCCGGGCCGCGAAGGACGATTACGACGTGCTCGTGCAGGCGGTAGGCGAGCTGGACATCCGGCCGCTCCAGGTCTTGATCGAAGTGCTCATCGTCGAGGCGCGGCGCGACCGCACCTTCTCGATCGGCTCGAGTTTGTTCGTGCCACCGCAGCGGGTGGATCACGGCGACGGCACGGCGTCCGTCAACGTCACGGGCGGCAGCCTCGGCGATTTCGTCTTGAAGCTCCTGAGCCTCGGCCACGCGGATGTGGATGCGACGATCACCGCGGCCGAGAGCCGCGGTGACGTGAAGATCCTGTCGCGTCCCGTGCTGCTCGCGTCGAATAACACCGAAGCTCGATTGCTCGTGGGGTCGCAGCGGCCGTTCGTCCAGGTGAGCCGCAGCCTCCCCACGGAGACGCCCACACGCGACCAAGTGGTGCAGTACCGGGATGTGGGCACGCGGCTCACGGTGCGGCCCACGATCAACCAGGACGGGTACGTGTCGTTGCTCATTCAGCAGGAGGTGAACCAGGCGACGAGCGAGGTCGCGTTCGACGCTCCCGTGATCTCGACGCGCGAAGCGGCGACGCAGGTGCTGGTCAAGGACGGCCAGACGATCGTGATCGGCGGCTTGAAGGACGAGCAGCGGGATGTGACTCAGGGTGGGGTCCCGATCCTTTCCGGGATCCCGCTGATCGGGGGGCTGTTCGGCAGCGCCAGGAGGCAGAAGACGCAGACGGAGCTGTATCTGTTCCTGACGCCCAGGATTCTCAAGACCGATGCGGATGCGGACAGTGTGACGGCGCCGCGGCTGCCGAAGGGGGTGGAGCGGTGAGCGCCCAACCAGAGTTAAGCCCGATCGTCGGCGCCTCGGTCGCGATGCGCCGCGCGCGGGAGCTGGTCGAACGCTACGCGCCCACCGCGCTGCCGATTCTCCTGGTCGGGGCGACCGGGACCGGCAAGGAGCTGCTGGCGCACCACATCCACCGGCGTAGTGGTCGTGTCGGGCGGTTTGTACCGGTGAACTGCGGTGCGCTGCCACGCGAAATGGTGGAGGGGCTGCTATTCGGCTTCGAGCGCGGCGCGTTCTCAGGAGCGGTGAAGCTTCACCGCGGGCACTTTGAGCGCGCGGATGGCGGGACAGTGTTTCTCGACGAGTTGCTGGCGCTGCCGCTGGAGAGTCAGGTCAAGCTGCTACGAGCGCTCGACGCCGGGGAGATCACGCGGTTGGGGGGAGAGACCGAGCGGTGCGTAGACGCACGGGTCGTGGCGGCGGTGCAGGAAGACGTGGGCGACCGGATCACCGGGGGCGATTTCCGGGAGGACTTTTATCAGCGCCTCGCGGGGGTGCGGATCGAGCTACCCCCCCTGGCCGATCGGCCGGAGGACATACCGCTTCTGGCCATCCATTTCGCCGCGTGCCGAGGGCAGGTGCTCGAGCCGGCAGCGCTACGGGAAGTCAGACGGTACGAGTGGCCGGGGAACGCCCGGGAGCTGTTACTGGCGATGGAGCGGGCGGGGTGTCTCGTCGATGATGGAACCGTGTCGAGGGCCGCCGTGCTGGAGGCGATCGCGCTCGGCGGATCGGACCCGCGCCACCATCGCACGCCGGTGCGGTGCAGTGATGAAGACCAGCGGATACTCGATGCCTGTGTGGCTACACGGTGGGACCTTGGGAGCGCAGCACGGACCCTCGGCATCCACTTGGCGACCGTATACCGCCGGCTCCGCGCGATGGGCGTGTCCCCGCGCGAAGCGCGGGTGCAGGGACTGTTAGGGAATGCGAATTCGCAGGTTCGTCGCGCGAATTCGCGCGCAAATCAATCGATGGGGATCGGTAACTAGGGTCACAACAAGGGGGGGGCGTCCGGCACGCGACGTGCTATCAAGCATGGCCGAAACCTCCACGTGAGCTCGGTTCAATGATCGCCCCACGATTGTGGCCCTCCGTTCTCCTGGCTGTGGCTTTGTTTCCCGGGACTACGCCACCCAGGCTGCGAACCCGAATCGCTTCGCACCGCATCTCACTGCCCGGCACCAGCGCCAAGACCTGCCCCAAACTTCCCCAGGGGCCAAGCGGCGCTGAGCCTGATGTTCTGAGCGAGGCTGGTCCGCCCACTTACGTAGACTACGCCGTATCGGTCACACCAGACGGCAGCCCCGTCACCTGGAGCGCATACACCAACGGGCACACCTCCACGTTTACGGTCACCAACACCGGCCTTTGCGGGGACACCTATACCTTCGCGAAGTCCGCGTGGGGGCCGATTTCTGGAGTCAGTCTCAACAAGACCAGCTTTACCTTGCAGCCGGGGACCAACACGACGGTCGTTGCGACATACAACGTTGGTCCCCCGGGCACTGGTGTCCTTACACTAACCGCGACGGGCGTCAACGGTCTCGAGTCCGACAACGGCACCTTCAATGTAACAGTCCCGCTATTGAACGGGCCGGTGATTTCGCTTGCGGCGCACAACGGTGCATACCGGGATGTGTCCAAGTGCGTCGCGGCGTGTTTCGACGCCGTGGCGAGCTATGCGACGCCACCGTACTTCAGCTTGGATGTGCCACGAAGCATACAACTCATCTACACCAGCGCTCAAGCGAAGCCCATGGGACTCGTGCAGGTTGACGCGACCGATACGACCTCAGTCTCACCGGTCAAGATGTCCCTGCTGTTGCGACGGCCCGACGGGACCTTCGTGAATTTCACCAACGGTTCTCAGGAGCTGTTCTTCGTTTGGGCCGCAGGAGCGAACCGACTCGTGGCGCAGTTTGACGCCAGCACGCTCGCCTCCGGTGCCTATGCGTACGTCGCCGTGGTGCGCAGCTATCGCGCGGACAACTCCTTTCGGGAGAATCTGGCGCCGGTGCGTGTGCTCATCAGCAATGAACAGAACAGTCCGTTCGGCGCTGGCTGGTCGATTGCGGGACTACAAAGACTCTTCTTTCAATCCGACAGCTCCATCGCAATCACCGAAGGGAATGGCTCCGTGGCTTACTTCGGCTCCGCGGCGTCCTGCCAGAGCAGCTGTTCCTATCCGTCATCCGCCAGCGACTTCTCGACTCTCACGAGCCGTGGCTCGTGGCCGGATAACGTCAAGTTCGATCGCCGGTATCCTGATGGAACGACATACTCTTTCTTCACGGATGGCCGGCTCGCGTACGTGAAGGATCGCTTCGGCAACACCATTACCTACTCGTACAATGGCGCGAATCTCTTGACGGCAATCGTCGATCCCGCCGGTAAGGCGGATTCGCTTGGCTACTCGGGGAGCAACAAGCTGCTTTGGATCAAAGATCCTGGTGGCCGGCTGGACTCCGTAACGATCGACGCTTCCTCAAACTTGACAAGGATCCGGGACTACGCGGGAGGGCTTCCCTTCCAAGGCAGTTATGATGGCAATCACCGTCTTCTGGGCTGGTCGGATCGGCGAGGGGGCGCATGGGGTGTGTCCTATGACTTCTCCGGCAAGGTCGCGTCCGATACAGCGCCGCAGGTTACCGCGAGTGGACAGCAGCTGCGCCCGACCCGTTTGTATACATCGATCGAGAAGGGAATCTTGGTCGATCCGGCGTCAGGGTACGGGACCTCTGGGAACCCGGCACCGCATATCAATACGTCGGCGCTACGCGCCACCGTCACAAATCCCAGAGGTTACACGACCGCGTACGCCCTCGATCGGTACGGGGCTCCGACACGTATCGAGGAACCGTTGGGCCGCACGACAGCCTTCCAGCGGGACACGAGTGCCCACGTGACTCGCGACAGTTTGCCCTCCGGCCAGGTCATCAAATACACGTGGAGCGGCCCGAACCTGACGCAACGGTGGGATAGCGCCACGGGTCGGACCATCAACTACTTGTACGAGATGACCTATAACCGGGACACCCTTGTCTACGGCGACGTGGATACCGTCCGCAACCGTTGGCACGGTGGTCATCTCGATAGCACCCTGGTTACGGGGTGGGGGGCGTGGCAAACCTATACTTACTCCCCGTCTGGGCGCCTCCTCACCCGCACCGATCCGGGAGCCCACGGCGCCATCTACCACTATCAGGCGACGGGATTTCAGAACCTGGATACGGTGACCTCGACTGCCGGCGGTTACACAATCGGGAAGGTGACCCGCCAGTACGATGGCCACGGCCAGCCACTCACGGCCGTCAATGAGGTGGGAAGTACAACCACGCTGGTATACGATTCGACTGGCCGCGTTTTCAAGACGATAGGCCCCCTCTCCGACACGACCATCCAAACTTTCGACTCGCTGTATCCGATCCAGGTCCGCGATGCGAAGGGTCAGCTCTACAGGTCGTGGGTGAACGCCCTCGGCTGGGCCGATTCGATTGCGGATCCGGGGGGGCATGTCGATCACTATGGGTATGACGCGAACGGGAATCTCACCAGCTGGACGACCCGGCTCGGGCAGAGTATCCAGTTCACCTATGACTCACTCGATGTCGCACGCTTGGTGATCGTCGGCAACGATACGACCAAGCTCTATACGGACCCGGCCGGGCGTTACGCGGCCGTTTCTAACCGCGAGAGTACCGATACGCTGCGCTTCGACGTTGCCGGCCGGCCTCTGGTCGCGATCACCTGCCGTGTCCTTGCCGCCGGCAACGCCGCGCAATGCTTCAGAGACAGCTCGTCGTACCAAATCAGGGACCGGCGCACGGCCACGGTGGTAGCGGCGCCGGGCATCTGGGGCGGTTCACAGTTTTCGATACTGTACCATTACAACAATCGGTCGGTGCTGGATACGCTGACGAATTTTGCCGGTGAGAAGGCGACCTTTGCGTCAAACCCCGAGCTCATGCCGGCGGGGACGACGCTCCTGGGTCTGAACAACCTCAGCATTGCATTCGAGTACGTATGGAATCACCGGAGTGATGAGATTCAGCTGAGCGACTCAACGCTGAATGCGGCGCTGCGCATGGGATACTATTTCGGCCTCTCGGGCAGTACGGATGAGAGGTACCACGGGCCCGCCGGCTCTCCGGACACCAGCAGGAGTTTCGAGTATGACAATGCCGGGGAACTCACCTCGTATATCGACACGCTTCATAGCTGGGGCCAGCAGACCTCAGGGTGCAATAACAACCTTCGTGGGGATGAGTGCTCCTCCCACTTCGACACCCCGACTTTGCTCCGCTGGGTCAGTTACACCTACGACCGCGTCGGCAACCGGCAAGATCCCGTAGCGCCGGCGGGAGGGCTTGACGTTGGGAACCGGTTGCGCCGCTGGCAGCAATACCGCATGGACTACGACGTGGCGGGAAATCTCATTCTGAAGCGCACGGTGAGCGCTACCGACACGACGGTCGTTTTGCGGAGAGACTCGCTGTTCTGGAGCGCTCTGGGAAGGCTCGATAGCGTCCGTACGCGAGACAGCGTTGGCGCCTTGACCAAGGTCGCCTTCGGTTACGACGGGTTGGGGCGAAGAGTTCGGAAATCGAGCGCCTCCGGAACAAGCCGCTTTCTCTGGGATGGTGATGCGCTTTTGATGGAGCTCGACACGCTGGGGAATCGGGTGGCCGAGTACACCTACAACCCGGCGGTCGACGCTCCACAGAGCGTGGTGCGCCACGATCTCGGGGATGCGATCTACTACTATCTGCAAGGGGTCGAGGGCAACATTCTGGCGCTCCTCCAGCGGAACGGGACGAGTGTCACGATCGCGAATCAGTACCGCGAGGGTCCGTTCGGTGATGAGAGGGTGGCTAACGGCACGGCTCCAAACGCCCTCCGTCACGCCGGCCGGGAGTATGACTCGGAGACGCAGTTCTACTACTTCCGTGCCAGGTACTACGACCCTGCCGTCGGTCGCTTTATTTCGGAGGATCCGTTAGGCCTGGGTGCTGGGATAAACCAATACGCTTACGCCGGGAACGATCCCGTGAATCGTGGGGATCCAAGCGGCCTGAGCGGCGGTTGCAGCTCAACTCCTAAACTGATGGCGTCCGCAGCGTCCTCCGCGAGCTGCTCGAGCGGTGGTGGTAGCTCGAACATGGACATTGCCGATGCGGTCGATGCATGGTTTTGGTCGAATTTCGGCTTTGGGCTCTCTGATGCGTTGGCCATGCCGGGTGACGATATCCTGTTCTTCATTAACCCTTACGGTTACGCGCAGTGGGAGGTCAAGGGTGGCGTAGCAGAATTCGCCGACGACTTCCAAGGAACCCAATTCGGTCGCGAACGGAAGTGGGTAATCCCAGGTTTGCAGAAGAGATGCCCTCTCGTTGCTGGTCGGAGTCTCGTTGAAGGACGCGTGAACGATGGAGGGGATTTCGTCTACGTCACTGGTCTGGTGCTCTTGCATCGGACCTCGGATCGCGGCAAACCCTATGTCCTTACGGGAAAGGGATACTATGCGGGGCGTATCTCGGTGTATGGTACGCCCTACTACCTGTTCAAGTTGTTCGGTATTGATATTCCGGGCAAACCTTATGGTGGCCCGGTGACAGGTACCTTAGACTGTGTGACTGGTGTGGCGGAACTCCAGGGTTTTAGTGTCAACTAACGCACAGGCGGTGGCCCAAGAGCATCATTATTCTCTTCCTTTGGGAATCGAGGCAGCCTGTTATGAGACAGATCGGAGGGATTCTTGTGGCGGTGCTTGGCATCAGCTGCGCCATATGGGAGGGAGGTTCAGGTAACATGCTTTCGTGGGACTCGCCTGAATTCCGCCAAGCAAGGATGGCACTCATAGTGCTGCGAGCAATTCGTGAGGACTCGTCGCCGCTGGGTGAGGGCTATATGTTCCATCCCTCTCGTCAGGTGCTTGTAGAGCATGATGCCGCGGCGTTCCTGGCGAATCAACTTAAACCTGTCCTATGCACGTCGTCCGCCATCGAGGGAAGTCTGTCTATAGACTGTCGCCACTTGGTGACAGATGATTCCGTGCGGCCTTGGGATGTACAAGGAGAACAAATGCTTCTTGAGTTAAGGGAGGCTCTGCGAGACCTGAATCCAGCGTCACAACCGATCACTGATAGTAGCCTCATCCTGGTAACCGGACCTAGAGAATCTGAGTTGTTTCCTCTCACGGACTTGGAAGCCTTTATTCGTGACTTCCGGATTCCCTTTTCGTTTTCGATTGTTCCCCCCCACATTGAGGGCCGCTCGAGGGGAGCGGTTGCAGTCTTCAGCATTGGGCCTACCGACATGATCGAGACGGGTTCGGGACCGAAGCCGTAGACAGAACGCGGTGATAGATACACCCGACAGTGATTTGTTGTCGGCCCGTGTTGCGCTTGTTGCGCTCCGGGCGGGACTCGCCGATCGAGAGAACGCTAAACCGAACGCGTTTGTTATCGAGCCCGATTCGATTGTCCTTAGTCAGGCCCAAGCGGGCTGAAGCTCTTGCGAGCCTGGAGAAGCCCATGGCATGCGAGGGCAGTGTTGCAAATGAGCTTCTAAGCGTTAGATGTAGCACCATCGTGCGGCCTGACCTTCTGGGTTTTCAAGAGGAAGACTCGAACGAGACGATCTCGGAGTTCCAGATTGCGGTTCGCGGTATGGACCAACTCAAGGACCCTGACCCAATCGTTGAACTTCGAGGGTACCATGAATCGTTGCTTGTTCCGTTTCACATCGTGGAGAGTTTCTTTCGAGACTATTGCCTGTCAAGCTATGGCGTGAGATTGGATCCCGTAGATGATAGTGCGCGATCACGTGGAGCCTCAGCAGTGTTGACATTTGGGCGTGGAGAATTCCGCATGGATGAACCAACGGATCACCTCCGATAGCAGAGCGGTCGAGATGTGGCTGTGCTCCCTGATGAAGGCGCGTTCGGATGAGGGACCCCGACCTTGCCGCGGCGGCTTTGACCGTAATGGCGCTTAAGGCATCGCTGCCCTAGGGTTCTGCACCACGATCGTCGAAGTGGGTCCTCCTTCCCGAGAATAGAATTGTCACTCCGGAAGACCTTGTTCGTATCTTGGCCCGAAAACCCAAGCCCCTTGACTGTGCGGCCCAGCCTGTTGCCGACGGTATCGGGGTCCTCTGCAAGTTTCCCGTTGATACGAACCAGGTCCGGTTCCATCGCCTAGCGGCCGACAACATTAGTAGGCAGGTCCAGGCTGTTCACACAGGCGCCATGAGCGACCTACGGGTGCTGGTGCAGGGACTTGATGAAATCGATGGTCATTCCATTTGAGGTTCATCAGGCGTGGCTGTCTGAATACTTTGTGCGCCGTTCTAGGTACCTACTCCGGTTCAACCCGCCGCCACCACAAGCCATCAGCGCGGGGGCAGAAATGCTGGTCACTCTAGGCCGCGCCGATGATGTCGATTAGCCTCTCGAAATCCACGACACGACTGGAACGTGAGACACAACCTTGAGCGGTTCCTCGGACGTTGATCGCTAGTGGGCGTCCCAACTCAACTGTTCAGGCTGACTGTTCCCTCATCCTCCAAATTCTCCAACTGGGTTCAACCAATTCCCTAGCCCGAATCGCTCCCGGGAAGCGCGCCGGGTCCGGCGTGAATGCCGGAAACACGGCGCTCAGGTCCTGGGCACCGAGGTGGCGCGCCAAGCTGCGGATCGGGCCCGACCCCCGGCAGCTCCGCCCCGATCGACCCGGCCACGTGGCCCAGCCGCGAGAACTGGATCCACTCACCCAGCCTCGACCATCGGGACCACCCGCCCCTAGGTTCTTGGCTACGCCGAGTCTCGGATTCAGAGGCCTCCGGGAGCGCGAATTCGCACCCTCACCGCGCGAATTCGCGCGAAAATCAGTCGGCGCGAATCGGTAACTAGCGTCACTACAAGGCGGTGGGCGGGGCATGGGACCTGCCCTTACGGGACTCGGACCCTCATCCGGAGCCGCCCCGTGGTCGCTCGTCGTGGTTCTCTCGGCGCCTTGCTCGCCGTGGCCGCCGTTCTCGCATCGGCCGCTCCCTCGACCGACCAAATCAGTGTAACTCCGGACGCCGGCTCCCTCATAGTCCCTTTGAACTCCCTGGAAAAAACAGTCTCATTCACGCTGTACACTGGGGCTAGCACCCAGCAGACCTGGCATGTCTCGCCTGTCTGCTCCGGCGTTATCACAAATTGCTGGGCTCCTAACGGCTACGACGTCACGTTCATGCAGGCGACTGGCGTACCGATCAAGTTCTCCACACCCTTGGCAGGCTCTGGTACGATCACCTTGACCGCCTCCAGGCTCGGCGTCTCCGATTCCGGCTGGTACAACGTCACCGTGGACGGGACTCCTCCCGACATTCGGTTGCTCGCGCCCTCGGGCGACGTGGGAGTCGAGTACCCCACCATCCAGCTCGCTTGGTGCGACAACACCTCGCTGGATGCGGCGAGCCGCTGGATCAAGGTGAATGGCGTCGACAAGACGACGAGCTTCGATTATGTCGGCGGCGGTCCCCCGGACTGCGTGGTGAAGGCGACCTCCACCACCTCCAGCGTCTCGCTCGTGGTGGGGAGCAACACGGTCGCGGCGCACATCTGCGACGCTGCTTCGAACTGCACGTTCGCGAGCTTCTCGATCACGCGGGTGACCTACGGCGTGGCGGTGACGCCAGACGGCGCGACCACCCCGCAGCGCCCCGCCAATACCTCGGGCTACAGCGAGAATTTCACGGTGCAGAACACGGGGACCGGGCAGGACAATTACAGCCTCTCATGCGGCGGCTCGGCGAACGTGACGTGCACGGGGTTGACGATCGATGGCGTACCCGCGTCCAGTGTAAACTTGGTCGGCGGCGCCCTGAAAACGGTCGTGGCCTCGTACAATGTGGGCGCCGTGGGGACTGGGACGCTGAGTCTGACGGCGACGGGGACTTACGCCAGCGACGGAGGCAGCTTCACCGTCCCCGTGGTCACTCCGAGTGCTCAGCCGTCGATCGTGGATGTCAGCGCCGTGAACCCTGGCACCTTCGTTGGCCGCGACCTCTGCCTCACGATTGCGGCCGGCCCCGCTGCCGCTTCCGAATGCGGCGACCTCCGGATCGTCCACGCGCTTCCGCCGACCCGGACGATGAACAGGGCGCGGACGCCAACGCTCTTGTACAACAGCCAAACGGCGCACCCCTACCCCATCGTTGCGGCCAACGTGACCCTGCCGTCAGGAGCGACGGTCCCGGACAGTGTGACCGGGACCTTGACCATCGGCGGGGTGACGCGTGCCCGCGCGAAGTGGCTGGGCAACCAGTGGTCGCCCGGCCAGACTCGGCGCGTCGCGTTCGGCTTCGATGCATTGAACGACGCGACCGGCGTCTACTCCTACACCCTTGAGATCCGTAACTGGTATCCTGACCCCACTCCCAGCCAGCCAACGACGGTGAATGCGGAGGTCGTCATTGTAAACCGCAGCGGCAGCCCCTTCGGTGCGGGCTGGTGGCTTGCGGGCCTTGAAGAGTTCCGGTGGATCGCCGACGGGCGAAAGCTCGTGATCGGCGGCGACGGTACGATTCGTGTGTACTCCACGGTCGCAACGAATCTCTACACTGCCCCGAACCCCACGCGCCTCGATACGCTGGACGGCACGGGTGCCGACTACGTTCGCGTGGCGCCGCATGGTGTTGGCGTGCACTTCAGCGCAGCGACCGGGAAACACATCGCAACCGTCAACCGTCTCGGGCAGCGAACGGAGTTCCGCTACGACGACTGCGGTCGACTGAGCCGGATCATGTTGCCGCCCGACACGACGAGCCGCATGTACACCTTCACCTACACGTCCGCCACGGACTGCACGACCCCGCTGGCGAGCGTCACAGCCCCGCCTGCCGGCGTTCAGACCCGGGTCGCAACGGTCACGGTCGTCGGCGGCCAGGTCACCACGATTCGAGACCCCGACACGTTCAGCGTGGGCTTCGGCTACGACCCGGGCTTCACGAACCGGATCATCTCCCGGACTGACCAGCGGGGCAACACCACGTTCTACTCCTTCGATGCCGCGGGCAAACTCGCTACGGACAGCTTGCCGCTCGGGACGGGGCAGACCCCGATCGTGCAGCGCCTCCGAGCGGTCGAAGCCGTCGGCCTTACCACGGCCATCGACACGGCGGCGGCGTACACCCGCATGGACGGCCCACGCGTGGATGTGGCCGATACGAGTGCGCTCTGGCTGGACCGGTTCGGGGCGCCGCGGCGGATCGTGAACTCGCTGGGCTACGAGACCGTGATCAAGCGGGAGAACCCGATGTTCGCCGGGTTGGCAACCGAGGTGCGCAGCCCGGACGGATTCGTCACGCAGGCGAAATACGATCCTCGCGGCAACATCGACACGCTCATCGCGGTCAATCCGCTCGGTGACGGCCGGAACGCCGTCACCCGGTATCACTGGGACGCGAAGTGGGACTTCGTCGATTCCATCGTCACCCCGATGGGCGTCACAACGACGATGGGGTACGACGCGCAGAATGGAAGCCGTCTTTTCCAGCAGGTGGGAGCGGATGTGAACAGGCGAGTCTCATTCAACTACGGCAACGCGCAGAATCTACTCTCATCGGTGGTCGTGCAGTCTATCAAGGAAGACTCGGTCGTGTATGACGGTCAATGGAATGTGGCGGGCAGCCGGACGGCCAGAGGGTTCTGGACGAGCTACTACAAGGATGCCATCGGCCGTGATACCCTCCTCGTGACGCCCATCGACAGCACCGACAAGACCCGGGGCGGCGCCCAGGACATGACCATTCGCCAGCGGCAGCGGACGGTCTTCACGGTCATGGACCGCGATTCGATTATAGAGACCATCGCCCCGAACGGCGCAGAAGAAGTGCGAGTGGACAAGCGCTACGATGGCGCCGGCAACCTGCTTTCACTCGCCCGGGTCTCGATCCCTGACCCTGCTGCTATTGGCACGATCACGACCCAGTGGCGTTACGACGTCGCCAACCGCAGGGTGGCCGAGGTCGCTCCCGATGGCATGGTCGATAGTACCAATTATGATCCGGCAGGCAACGCCGTAAATGCTGTCACTCGTCGCAAGGATCCCACGAGTGGAACGCGCCTGACGATCAACCAGAGCTACGACGCGCTCAACCGGCTGACGACGCGTGTCCTACCTCAGATCACTTATCTGTCCCGACCGACGGCCTTCTACATCCAGCCCCCGCATAGCGTGTGGGACGCCTTGGACTACCCCGCGTACGCGATCCCAGCCGAAACGCACACGTTCACGTACGACCCCATGGGCCGGCTGCTGACAGCCGACAATGCCGATGCCAGAGTGAAGCGCACGTACTACCCCGGGGGCCTCCTGCAGACGGACAGCCTGCGGATCCAGACGGTAGCCCGCGACGATTGGAGCCGTCACATGTATGGGTTGCGGAACACGTACGATCTGGATGGTCGTCGGACGGTGCTCGCCGTACCGCACCAGCTCGGGATCGGTAACGATACGACGATCTCCTTTGCGTACGACGCGCAGCTCGGCGCGCTGCAGACCGTCACGGATCTACAGAGAACCTCATACGGCTTTGGATACAATTTCCACGGGGACCTCGGCTCGATCGCCGATCCGGGGTCGTACAGCGAGGCACTGGGATACGATGTGGACGGCCAGCTCGCGGCGGATACGATCCGGAACAACGGCTCTGCCAACTACCCGAGGATCCAGAGTGCTCCATTCGTCAGGGCGACGAGGTTTCTCTTCGACGCGAGGCACAAGCTCCAATTGAGCGGCGAGGCGATCCAGTTACGGGACAGCCTACGGCCGACCTACACAGGTCTCGGGAACCTCAAGAGCACGTACTGGACCGAGTGGGGGTGCAACGGCTGCCAAATAGCGCCAACGGATCGCCACGCAACCGTCGAATCCTACACATTGGATGCGTTTGGCAATCTGACCCAAAGCTTCGTCGGAGACACGATCAATGGAATCGTGTATTACCCCGACGGCGACCAGTGGCATTATCAGAGCAGCACCACGTGCTGTGATACCTGGAGCTATCAGCCGGGCACAGGGCGAATGACGACGATGTCCGTGGCCCAGCAATACCCGCGCTCGTTCTACTATGATTCGGCGGGTAATCAAGAGTTCTCTTCGGCGATGGATCCCGACAACGTCGTTACCCACCCGGCTACGGAGCGGGCTTCGTTCTTCGCGGCGGACGGCAGCCTCCGTATGGTCGACGCCCGCGCGGCAAAAGTTCCGCACGTCTACATGGGAGATTGGCAGACGTATGTCGTGGAAGACTATCGCTACGATGCACTAGGACGCCGGGTCTGGGTGCGGGCGCGGAAGTGGTGTGACGACTATGGGAAGAGCCTGCCGGCCGCCACCGAGTGCCGCGTCGGCGTCCTGCGACGGATCATTTGGGACGGCGACCAGGAATTGGCCGAGATCCAGATGCCTTGGGCTCTCCAAGGCGTGTACATCGGTGGGTACGATACCACGCAGCAGGCGCAGTGGTGGGAAAACGACGTGAACCCTGTATCGCTCCCTCTCCTGAACGTGAACGGCTCGCTGGTCGGGGACCCCAATCCCTACTTCGGGCACGTCATCTATGCCGGTCGGCGAGGGGTCGATCAACCGATCGCGATCACGCGTGTGAACTACGTGATGGGCATGGATTGGTACTACGGGAACAACGGGTCGCAGTTCGACTATAACCCGCCTCGTGTGAAGGCACCGTTCACGATCGTGCCCTTCTGGAATGCGCGCGGCGATGCGCCTGTGGGTGTCTTCAGCACTGGAGACCAATTCTTGTGCGGTGTCCCCCACATCTATCCGGCCGGCTATGATACCGCATGTGTGGCGATTCGGTGGCCGTTCAATTGGTCATCGTCCGACCGCAATGGGGGACTGCCGCACGACTACTGGCATGGGACCCTGCTCGAGGGCAAGCGTGACGGGTCAGGTTTCCGGTATATGCGAAACCGTTACTACGATCCGTTGACGGGCCGGTTTACGCAGGAAGATCCCATGGGCCTCGGCGGGGGCCTCAACGCCTACGGGTTTGCGGCGGGCGATCCGATAAACTTCGGTGATCCATTCGGGCTGCAGCCCGAAACAAAGGAGGAATGCGAGAAGCATGGCTTAGAGGATTATGAGACCTACATAGTGATCGCCCGCCTTCCCGACGGCCAGGTACTTAAAATTCGTGAATTCCACGACTGTTCGCGCTGGAGGCGGGCTCACGAGCTCGAGGTGGCGATGACGTGTCGCTTCAACGATCCGATGAGCGGCATCTGTCTCGATCCCTTGCCGACGAAGGCGCCCCAGTGTGCGGTTGCCCACGTGGCTATTGGGGTCCATCTGATCATGGATGCGTTTGGTGTAAGCAAGGTCGGGGCGATTGTCAACGCGGGTGGCGGCCCCCTCAGAGTTGCTGGTAACTGGCTATGGGAGGGTCTCCAGCACTCCGGAGTGCATGGCTTGTTAGGCGCTGGAGAGGCGTTCGCCGAGGGAGAACGGGATCCCCAGCGACTCGGCGCACACGACGCCCTGGGTATGATGGAAAGCTTCGTCCCAGGCAGCGGCACTTTGGCCGCCGGTGCCGAAGCCAACAAGGTGTGCTCCGACATGGGTGATCCGATCAACCCGAAGTGAGCAGCCTAAGCGGCGGTGAAGGCCGCGGCCAAGCTGACGGAGACGATTCAAAGATTCCGGGTGAATAGTAATAGCTGACGTCTGATGTCTGACGCCAGACATCAGACGTCAGCCATTACCACCCCTTGAACAGCCCCGCATCGCCGAAATCCCACAGCAGAAACGCGATCAGCTTCGGTCTTCGCGGCTCCGGTCCCACCGCCGGCAGCTCCGCGCCGATCGATCCGGCCACGTGCCCGAGCCGCGAGAGCTGCATCCACAGCTGCGGATAGAACGACAGGGCGTGGTCGCCCTGGCGGGGCACGACCCACCCCGCTTCGACCATCGGGATGACGCGCCCAAAATCCTTCGCCACGCCGAGCCGGTACTCGAAGCCGGCGATGCCCGCCTGCTCTTCCCAGGTCCCGACGATCTGCCCCTGAACGGTCACCACCTCATGCGGGCTCCAGCCGAACGCGAGGAACGGTTCGACCTCCCAGCGGTCCTGTCGCCCGAGCCGCGGCGTGGCCTCGAGGCCGAGGGTGGTGATGGCGAGCGCCTGCGGGGAGTGCCAGAGGTCGAGCTTCCCCGCGAGGCTCGCCCCGTCGAAGCTGTTGGGCGCTCCGTCGAACGCGGTCCGCGCTTCGGCCTCGATCTGGAAGCGGGCGCCGAAGCGCCGCTCGAAGATGTAGTTCTGCTCGCGGTCGTGATTGACAAGCACAACCTCGTTTTCGGGGAACGCCTTCTCGACCAGGAAGCCGCGCGGAAAGTTCAGCTCTCCCGGCGGCCACGCCGCGCTGCCGCACAACGAGCGCACGTAGCGCACCACCCAGCGGATCTGCTCCGGCGTCGCGGCCTCGCCGAACGCCGGCATGTCGAGCGAGAGGCCATAGGCGGCGCCGCCCCGCGCGACGACGCCGCGCCAGCGTTCCGCAGGCTCAGGCGTGCTGGCCGCGCAGGTCGCGAGATCCGCGGGCGGAACCGTG
>QHVC01000151.1 GCA_003222205.1 Gemmatimonadota bacterium
CGCCGGCAACCCCGCCGCCGTCTGCGTCCTCCCTGGCCCACGCGCTGACGCCTGGATGCAAGCCGTCGCCAGCGAGATGAATCTGTCGGAGACTGCGTTCCTGCACCGCGAGGACGACGCCTGGCGGCTGCGCTGGTTCACCCCCACCGTCGAGGTGGCGCTGTGCGGCCATGCGACGCTGGCCAGCGCCCACGTGTTGTGGCAGGACCGCTTCCTGCCGGAGAGCGCCCAAGCGCGCTTCGCCACCAAGAGCGGCCGCCTCACCGCCGACCGCCGCGGCGACTGGATCGAG
>QHVC01000152.1 GCA_003222205.1 Gemmatimonadota bacterium
GGGCTCACCGCCGCGCTCGGCGTCACGCCGCGCTACGTCGGGAAGACCCGCTTCGACTACCTCCTGGAGGTCGCCGACGAGGACGCGGTGCGCGCGATGCGCCCCAACTTCTCCGCGCTCGAGCGCGTCGCGGCCCGCGGCGTCATCGTCACCGCCCCGGCGACGCGGAACGGCTTCGACTTCGTCTCGCGGTTCTTCGCCCCGCGGTCCGGGGTGAACGAGGACCCTGTCACGGGCTCCGCCCACTGCGCGCTCGGCCCCTACTGGCAGGAGCGGCTCGGCAAAAGCGAGCTGCTCGCCTACCAAGCGTCCGCGCGCGGCGGCGTGGTGCGGGTGCGCGTCGCCGGGGACCGCGTGCGCCTCGGGGGCCAGGCGGTCACCGTACTCACGGGCGAGCTCGCGGGTTGACCCGCCGCTTGCCGCCGCGGCGGCCGCGGGGCAGTTTCATGCCCGACCCCCACACCGGACCGGGTGATGAAAGAGATCCGCACCACCACCGACATCCATTCGACCCCCGAGAAGGTGTGGGGCGTGCTGACCGATTTCGGCGCCTATCCGCAGTGGAACCCGTTCATCACCAAGGCGGTCGGCGCGCTCGAGCCGGGCGAGCGGCTGGACCTGCGGCTGGAGCCGCCGGGCGCGCATCTGCGGACGCTACGGCCTACCGTGCTCGAAGCGGATCCGTCCCGCGAGCTGCGCTGGCACGGGCGCCTGGGGTTCCTCGGCCTGCTCGAGGCCTACCACACGGTCAGCATCGTCCCCAAGGGAACCAATCGCACGCACGTCATCGCGCGCACGACGTTCTCCGGGCCAATCGTCGGCTTCTACACAGAGTTGATCGAGATCAACCTGCGCGAGGGGTTCGAGGGCATGTGCCGGGCGTTGAAAGCGCGGGTGCAAGGCCCGGGGGGCCCCGGCGGTACGTGAGTCGCGGATCGCGCGTCGTCGGCTATCTGTGCGCCATCGGCGCGGGCGCGACCTGGGGCACCACCGGCCCGTTGTCCACCGGCCTCTACGACCTGATGCCGGCCACGAGCATCGGCTTCTGGCGCATCCTGATCGGCATGGTCGCGCTAGGGTTGTGGGGGCTCGCGTTCCACCGCGATTTGTTCCGCGTGGACCGCCGCGGCTGGCTGCTGATCGGCGTGGGCGGCGGGCTCCTAGTCGCGCTGTTCGAGGTCGCTTATCAGTTCGCGATCGCCGGCGCCGGTGTCGCGGGCGCGGCCGCTCTCCTGTACACGGCGCCCGTGTTGGTCGCCGTCCTGGGGCGGCTGATCCTGGGGGAAGCCCTGACACCGCTGCGTCTCGCGCTCGCAGTCGTCGTGATGGTCGGCGTCGCGCTCACGGTGCACGGCGGCAGCAACGCCGGCGCGGAAGCGGCCCGGCTCGGGCTCACGGTGGGCATCGTGGGCGGGCTGCTGTCGGCCTTGAGCTACGCGTTTACGACGCTGCTGGCGCGCTTCGCGGTGCCGCGCTACGGCCTCGCGAAGGTGCTGTTCCTGGAGGTCGTCGGCGGCGTGGTTGCGCTGCTGATCTTCCTGCCGCTGTGGGGCCGCACGCCCGTCGTCCCGCCGTCAGCCGCCGCGTGGCGCGGGCTGCTGGGTCTCGCCGCCGGCTCGGTGCTCGGCGCCAACTTCCTGTTCTTCTCGGCGGTGCAGCGGATCGAGGCGGCCCCCACCGCCGTCGCGGCGACCGTCGAGCCGGTCGTGGGCGCGCTCCTCGCCTTGACGCTCTTCGGCCAGCGCTTGACCGGGCTCGGCTGGCTCGGCCTGCTGCTGGTGGCGGGCGGCGTGGCCGCCGGCTATCTCAACGAAGCCAGGCCGGCTGAAGCTCAGAACGCGAATTCCACTCCCAACCGAACCAGCCGCGGCGGCCCGTAGGCGAACAGCGGCTGGCCGAAGTCCCGGGCGGCCGCGAGGTAGAGCGGCATCAGCTCTCCCGGCCCCGCGAGGTACCCATCGCCGTTCACGTCCGCCCAGCGACGGTACCGCGGGGACTCGTACGGAATGGGACTCGGGTTCGCTGCGTACGCGTCTTGCGCCCATCTCTGGATCGTCGTCGCGTCGGCACCGGGCGTGCCGGTGTCCCGCCGCACGCTCTCGAGGTTCCTCCAGTTGAAGAGGTTGCGCACGTCGAGGTACATGCCCCCGGAGAGCCCGCCGACTGAGAGCGGCCGCCGCACCAGCAGGTCGAGCGTCTTTTCGGCGGGGAGCCGGTAGCTGTTGGGCAGGCCGATCAGCGTATCGCCGGTGGCGTTGGTCCGCGTATACGGCAGCCCGCTGTTGTAGCGGAAGATCGCGGCGGCCTCCAGCCCGCTGAAGGGGCCCTTCCGGGTCACGCGCCCCTGCCCCACGACCGTGATGGCGTGGCGGCGGTCGTAGTCGAGCGGGAATTCCACGCGCGCGGGGAAGATCGTATCGCCCAACGTGCCGATGCGGATGCGCCGCAGGATCTGGAAGGCGTTGGTGGCGGTGGCGGTCGCGCCCATGAGCGCGTAGGTCGCGCGCACGCCCCAGCCGCGCGTGATGTCGCGCTCGAGCAGCAGCTCTACCCCCTTCACCGTTCCGAAGTCGCCGTTGCCGAAGATCGCCGAGTCGGGGTCGAGTCCGAGCGGCACGGACGCCACCAGTCCGTCGAGCCGCTTGACGTAGAGGTTGACCCGCACCGCGGTGATCGCGGTGGGCCGCATGCGCACGCTGAACTCGTATTGCACCGCCGCCTCGAATCCGAGGCTCGGGTTACCGCGGCGGAAGCGTCCCGTGCGCAGCGTATCGTCGAAGGAGGCATCCACCAGGTACTGGAAGTCGGGCGGCTGGCTGAAGCGGCCGACGCTGGCCACGAACGTCGCGTTCTTGAGCACCGTGGACACCGCGACCCGTGGGTTGATGCTGCGCTGCACGCCGGCCGCCTGCGTACCCGCGCCCGCGGGCGGGCGCGGGTCGAACTGGTCGTAGCGGAGCCCGAACGTGAACGCGAGGTCTTCGACGCGGAGCTGGGTCTCCGCGTACACGGCACCGCTGTGCGGCCGGAAGTCCGAGGCCGTCGGCGGCGGGACGGGGTCCGTGGCGCTGACTCCGACCGGGAGGTAGGCCTTGACCCGCTGGAACGTCTCGACGTGCTGGGCGGCGAACTCACCGCCGAGGTAGAAGTCCGCGTCCCGGCCGCCACCCAGGGTGACGTCGAGCTGGGTGCGCAGCTCCCGGAACCGGTTCCACGCGATTTCGCCGCGGGACCCGCTCGACACGAAGAACGCCGGCACGCCCCACGGGGTGTGCTCGCTGAGCGCAGGCGGCGTGAAGGCCGGGACCGCCGCCATCGCCCCCGCGGTGTCTCGCGCGCGCGCCAGATCCTCACCCAGGAAGTGGAATGGCGCGCCGGGGAACGGACCGAAGGCAGCGGCGGGGGCCTGGGAGAGCGAGCCGCGCAGAAACTCCCGGTCGAACCAGCCGACGCGCAGATCCAGCGTCATCGGGTTCACCGAGTTGTTGCCGAACGCGCGCTGCAGGTGCCCACTCACGAGGTCCCCGCGCACCCGCTGCGCCGGCGCGAACGCGCCGTCGTACTTGTACGCCGGGTCGAACAGCAGGCGCTGATCCGTCGACCGCAGCCCGAACAGGCGGATCGTTTGACGGCCGAGCGGCGCCGTGACCTTCGCCGCCACGGTGAGCCGCTGCCCGCCGTTGTGCGGCAGGAGCCAGGGCGAGGCGGTCCGAGGGTCGCGCGGATCGGTCGGCGGCGGCGCGTTCACCGGGTCGGCGTCGAGCCGGGTGTCGGCATCGACAGCCGCGAGCAGGCCGATGCCGTGCCCGAGGGGCCCATTGGTGGTGGCAACGACGCGGTCGATCCCGTAGTCCCACCCGTTCCACAGCGGGCGATCGGTCTCGTAGGCGAGCCGGCTCCGCCACTCGTCTCCCGGGTCCTTGGTCACGACGTTGATGAGACCGGAGACGGCCTGCCCGTAGCGCGCCGAAAAGGCGTTCGTCACGAGCGAGGCCTCCGTCAGGAGGTCGGGCGGGATGCGCACGCCGAGCGGTCCGGTCGAGGCGTCCACTTGGTTCTTGACGCCGAGCCCGTCGAGCACGAAGGCCTGCTCGCCCAGCCGTCCACCGCGGTAGCTCTCGCCCACGGCCCCGGCTGACAGCGCCACCGCTTCCTCTACGGTCGTCACCGGCAGGCGGCGGATTTCCTCTCCGGTGATGCGCTGCAGGTCCTGGGGCGCGAGCGGATCGAGGATCACGTCGGGCTTCGCCTCGACCAGAATCGAATCGACCGCCACGGCGTGCTGATGGAGCTCGAAG
>QHVC01000074.1 GCA_003222205.1 Gemmatimonadota bacterium
GTCCAGGTCTCCAACGTTTCGCGCACGGCTCGGAACAGCTGGGCGATCTCCTCGTCCGCCAGGCGTGACGTCAGCGCCAGCGGGGACAGGCGCGCCGCGTGCAGGATCTCGTCCGAGTAGGCATTGCCGATGCCGCTGAATACCTTGGGGTCGGTCAGCGTCCGCTTGACGGTGTGGTTTTCGCGGGTGAGCGCGTCCTTGAACTGTTGGAGGGTGGAGGCGGCGAGCTCGAGGCCCCTCGGGTCAAGCGCGTCGACGGCCGCCGCGCCGCGCACGAGGTGCAGGGATGCCCGGTGCTTGCTGCCGGCCTCGGTGAGAAGCAGGCTGCCCTCGGCGAAGTCGAACGCGGCGAGTCCGTTGCGCCGGGACAGGCGTGCGTCGGGCGGCTTCCAGTGCAGCCGCCCGGCGATCATCAGATGAATGACCGCCGCGAGGTCGTCCTCGAACCGGATGACGATGCGCTTGCCGAGGCGCCTGAGTTCCAGGACGCCTCGTCCCTCGAGCTCCGCGAGCTGCACCCCCGCCGAGCGCAGGACGAATGGGTTGATGATGCGACAACGAATCAATCGGCGGCCGAGGATACGGCGCTCCAAGGCCTCGATATAGATCACGATGTCAGGAAGCTCGGGCATGGGGCTTAGTGTACGCTTCCGGCTCCGTCCGTGCGCTGGAGCCACACCGCTGCGGTTGCTCCGCTCCGCCGGCCGTGGGTACTTTCGTACCCATGCGTTCGGCGTTTGCCCGCTCACTCGGCTTGGCAGCTTGCACGGCCGCCCTGCTCGTCGCGTGCCGCAAGCCGAGCACCGCGCCCGTCCCCGACCCCGGTCGCGCCGACTCAATGACGGTCCGGGCGCACGACCTGGAGCAGCGGGTGGCGCGCCTCGAGCTGCAGCGCCTGGAGCGGGATGCTCAGGTCGATCAGCTGCAAACGCAGCTGGACGCCGCACGCCGCGAGGTGGTGCGGGCGATGGCCAAGCTGCAGACGCTGGCGAGCCGGGCGGAAGCCGCTTCCGCGATGGCGGAAGCCGAAGTCGCGCTGCAATCGTTGCAATTGCCAGCCGGACAGGTGCCGCCGGGGATCGTCGAGGCGCGGCAGCTGCTGGCGCAGGCGAGCGACGAGTTCAACAAGGGGAACTACGGCGGCGCGCTGTACCTCGCCAACCAATCCAAGGGTGCCACGGGCACGGGTCGCGGGACCCTGGGCGGCGGCGACCTCACGACGCTGCGCGCGGGGGAGGTGCTGTTTGCGCTGCCCATCAGCCTGCAGACGATGGGACGCGCCAACGTGCGCGAAGGACCGGGGGCGGCTTTCCATGTGGTTTTCACGCTGGACGCGGGGACTAACGTGACCGGGCGCTCCTACGCCGACCAGTGGGTGCGCGTGACCGACGAGAGCGGCCGGACCGGCTGGATCTACTACGGCCTGGTGGGGCGGCGCGCGGAGGCCGCGCGCTAGGGTACCGGCTGGCGGGGCGCGGCGGCTACGACGCGGTCCCGCCCGCCGTACTTCGCGTCGTACAGCGCCGAGTCCGCCGCGGCGATCATCGCGTCGGGCGTTTCGCCGTGCGCGGGGTACTCCGCGACGCCGATGCTTACGGTGACGTGCCGGCCCGGCAGCTTCGCCGCGCGGACGGCGCCGCGGATGCGCTCGGCGACCCGCGTGCCCTCCTGGAGGTCCCCCTCGGGCAGGATCACGAGGAACTCTTCGCCGCCGTAGCGCGCGACGAAGTCCACTTCGCGCGTCTGCTCCCGCAACGCCTTCGCGACCGTGACGAGCACCTCGTCGCCCGCGAGGTGGCCGAAGGCGTCGTTGTACTTCTTGAAGTGGTCCACGTCCACCATCAGTACGGCGAAGGTGTGCTCCAGCCGTTGGGACCGCTTCACCTCATCCGTCAACTCCTCCATTAGCCGGCGGCGGTTGAGCAGGCCGGTGAGACTGTCGGTGACTGAGAGCCGCTCGAGCTCCTCGGTCTTTTCGCGGAGCCGCACCACCATCGCGTTGAACACCTGGGTGAGAAACGCCACCTCGCCCCCGCCGGCGACTGGCAGCTCCACGGCGAGGTCCCCAGCGGCGACTTTCCCCGCCGCCTGCGCGAGCCGGTTCAACGGCCGCACGATCAACATGCTCAGGAAGTAGGCGATGGCGCCGATGACCGCCAGCAGTCCCAGCACGATCCCGACCGTAACGTTGCGCAGGTGGATGACCTGCTGGTACGCCCGCACGGTCGGTACTTCGCTCACCACGGCCCAGCGGAGGCGCGGGACCTCCTGGTAGCTGCCGACCGCCCCCTGGCCGTCGAAGCCGCGATATTCGAGCGCCGCGCCGGCTTTCGCGACCAGCGCGCTCAGCGTGTGCGGCGGGAGACTGTCGCGCAGGTACCCCTGCATGCCCGTGCGGGAGGACGCGAGCAGGGCGCCCTCATGCGTCGTGACGAGGGTCGCGCCGGCGGGGGCGGGCACGCTCCGTTTCGCGATGCGCTCGACGCCGTGCAGCTTGACGCGCGCCGCGAAGGCCCCAACGAAGCGGCCGCTGGGGACGACGATCGGTACCGCGACCACCAGCACCGGGGTCTCCCCGCTGTCGGCAGGGAGAGGCGGGCCCACGGCGGAGTTGTCGGAGCGGATCTGCTGCAGCCAGTCCGGGGGGAGTGGGAGCGGCGTGGTATGCGGGGCGCTCGTCGCGACGGGGGTCCCCCGGGGATCGACGACCAACAGCTCGTCGAACTCGTCGGGGAACCGGCTCCGCAGTGAGCGCAGGTAGTCGGTGAGCCGGGAGAGGTTCGGGCCAGGGCGTCCGGCGCGCTCGATGTTCTCCGTCACCTCGTACGAGGAGGCGAAGACGCGCAGGTTGTACAGGTTGCTCTTGAGCCACAGGTCGAGCTCGCGCGAGACGGCGCCGCTCACGCTCACCAGATCCGCCGTGATTTTCTCAGTGAGGGCGTTCTTGTTCTGGAAGTACGAAACCCACGCCGTGGCGAGCGAGGGGACGAGCGTGACGACCACGGCAAAAAACAGCATCTTGTAGCGGATGCTGTCGGGGCGGAGCGCGCCGAAGCGCCGCCCCGCCAACTGCTCCCATGATTTGCTGAGCCGCTTCATGCCGTGGCCCAGCAAGATTCTACTTCCGGCTGCCTACCGCAAGGTCAGCCAGTAGTTTGCCTTGACGAGCAGCACGTTGGTGGGCCGATCCCGCCCGTACAGCAGCAGGTCGCTCAGGTCCCCTCCGGCGCTGAACGTCGGGTCGAACGGGAAAAACCCGCCGCGGTTCTGCGTCCAGACGAGAAACAGGGTCGAGCCGGGTCGATACTCCCAGCGCAGCACGGTCTTGACCTGGAAAGAGCGCGTGTGGAAGTCGGGGTTGCGGATCGTGAACGGCGCCGCCGGGCCGGGTCCGTCGGGGTCGATCTGATACGTGGCGGGGCGGCCCCGGGGATCGGTCGCGACGACGGACTCGGTCGACCCGCCGCCCTGGCCGTAGACGACGAAGTCGAAACTGCGCGGCGCCGCGAGCTCCTGAAGGGAGGTGAAGTCCCCGGCGAACGTGAACGGCTGCGCGTACAGCTGCACGCTCAGCGTCGGTGACATCGTCACGTTGAAGCGCATCGTGACGTCCACGGAGTGCTGGTCGAGCGCCCCGAACACGTAGCGGTGGGCGAAGGTGGCGGTGGCGGTCGGGTCCGGGATGGCCGTCACGTACTGCGCCGCGCTGTGGCCCACCGTGTAGCTCGGCGCGAGCTCCAGCGCCGCCGCGGCCGAGACCTTCAGCGTGACGTCGGGGTTGACGAACACCGACCACCCGCCAGCGGTGGTGCGACTGAAGGTGGAGAGGATGCTCGCGGTCACCGCCTTGCGACTGTTGGTGAAAGCGTTGAGCCCGCCGCTCCAGCCGGCCGGTTGGACGGCGAGGGGGCCGCCTCGCGTCAGCCGGTCGTCGATCGCCCGGGCGCTGTAGGTGCCGAACACGTTGACTCCCCAGAAATTCAGGAACTGCCCGAACGCCGAGCCGCTCACCGCGTTCTGAATCACGTCGCCGTCGTAGTTAAAGCTGGGGCCCCAGGACGTCGAGAGACTCGAGAACCGGAATAGCTTCCCGGGCTTGGTCCAGCGATGCCCCAGGAACGCCGCCGCCGAGATCCGGTCGACGCGCCTCTGGAAGCCGAGGTCGTTCACCTCGTAGCCCGGCGTCGTCGTGCTGGCAGCGACCTCCCAGTTGGTGCTGCCCCCGTCCTTGCTCACTCCCAGGTCGGCGGAGATGCCGGCGAGCGAGGTGCGTGTTGGATCGAACGAGAGGTGCTTTGCGTCGGGACGGTTGTAGTAGCGCGACGAGGCCAGCTGCGTGGCCTGGATCGCGATCGTGTCGCCGCGGACGACCGCGCCGCTGAGCGATCCGGACAGCGAATAGTCGTTGTGATGCCAGCGGTGGAAGAAGTCCGCGCCCGCGAGATACGCACTGCTGCGCAGCGTAGTGCTCGCGCCGGGCGCGATGTGCCGGTCCACGGCCGTCGCCATCACGCCGAACCCCGAACGTCCCGCCCAATCCCGCTTCAGGCGCGCCACGAAAAAGTTTGTGAGCGGCCCCGCCGCCGCGCGGGTGTGCACCCCGGCGGTGTCCTCCCAGGTGCCGTACTCCACGGGCGTGAGGGCGTCGAGCACGCCGACCGACCAGCCTCCTGTGCGCCCGGTGAGCTTCCCGGCCGCCGCGAGGGTGGTGTAATCCGGCAAGGTGGTGAAGCCGCCCGGTGTCGCCGCCGAGGTGTACGCCCCGGTGGGCGCCCGTCCGATCCGCCGCGAATAGAAGACTTGCGGTGTGCCCCCGAAGCCCACGAAGCTCGTGATCATCCCGAAATTGAAAATGCTCGCCCCTTCGACGAAGAAGGGGCGGCGCTCGGGGAGGAACTGCTCGAACGCCGTGAGGTTCACGAACGCCGGGTCGACATCCACCTGGCCGAAGTCCGGATTGACCGTGCCGTCGAGCGTGAGGTTCGAGGTCACCCCGTATTTCAAGTCGAGCCCGGCCCCGCCGAAGTAGTCCGCCCGCCGGTCGAATGGATTCCCCCAGGGGCTCGCAGCCGGCGAGGTGCCGCGGCTCACGAGGTAGGGGAGCAGCTCCACGCGCCGCGGGGCGGGGATGTCCCGGAGCCCGAGGAGGTGGGCGAAGCGCGATACGAGCCCGCTCTCCGTCTTCCAGACGAATGGCCAGAAGCTGAACTCGCTCTTGCGCAGGATCGTGCGCACGAAGCGGATGCCCCAGACCTGCTCAGGCGCGCTCGAAAACCGCAGCTGCGAAAACGGAATCCGGAACTCGGCCGTCCAGCCGAGCGAGTCGATCGCCGTCGCGACTTCCCACACCGGGTCCCACGAATCGTCGGCGAAGTTGCCGTCGTCGCCGAACACCAGGTCGTGCTTGACGCCCAGCGGGTTCACGTCGAACCGGAAGGCGCTGCGGTGGTCGTGGTAGCTGTCGAGCAGCACCCGGAAGTCGTCGCTCTGGGTGAAGGCGTCGCGGCGCCCGAGCTGGCGGGCGATGCGGGCGGGCTCCCGGTCGAACAACCGCGCGCCGATGTACAGCGCGTCCCGGTCGTACACGACTCGCACTTCCGTGGACTCCGAGACGGCTTTCCCTTCCTGCGGGTCGCTCTGGCGCAAGTCGGTGAGCGGCGTGGCCGCCTGCCACGCCGGGTCGTCGAGGCGGCCGTCGAGGATGGGGGGGCGGGCCACGCGGACAGCGACGATCGCCGGGGGAATCAGGCCGTTGGCGTGGCGCAACACGGCGGAGTCGGCAGTGGCGGGGGGGGACTGGAGCAGGGCGGCGCACAGCACGGCTACCATGGCGGCTCCCGAGGGCGGCGTGTCTTATAGGATGCAGCATTCTCCTCAAGGGTTGCGTACGCAAGGCGTCCGGATAACGTCAGAGATCACCCGTGACCATCACGCTCGCCTTCCTCATCGCCCTGGCCGGCGACACCGTGTCCGGCCGCATCGTGGACTCCGCCGGGAGTCCCCTCCCGGCCGCCGCCGTCCAGCTCGTCGAGCTGCATCGCACCACCCTCGCCGCGAGCGACGGGGGGTTCTCGCTGCCGGACGTTCCCCCCGGGCGCTACACCCTGGTGGTTCGGCACCCTGGGTATGCCGCCGTCGTGCGACCGGTCGTCGTGGCGGGTCCCGTGCGCGTGGACCTCGTGCTCGAGCCCGCGCCGTTCGAGGTCGAGCCGATCACGGTGACGGCGACGCGCGCGCCGCTGGCGAATCTCGGCTCGCCGCTGCCGGTCGCGTCGCTCGGCCCGGACGCGTTGCGCCGCCAGCAGAGTGTCTCGCTGGCGCACGCCCTCGCCGCCCTGCCCGGTGTGCGCGTGCTGGGGACGGGGGAGCAGATCGGCAAGCCGGTGATCCGCGGCATGACGGGCGCCCGGGTCCTGGTCCTCGAGGACGGCAGCCGCCTCGAGGACTACTCCTGGAGCGACGAGGACGGGCCGTCGGTCGACGCTCGATTCGCCGAGCGCGTCGAGGTGATCCGCGGCCCGGCGAGCGTGCTCTACGGCTCCGATGCGCTGGGCGGCGTCGTCAACGTCATCCCCGCCGATCTCCCCGACGCCGCCGGCGGGCCGGGATTCCTGCGCGGTCGCGTCGAGGCCTACGGCGCGTCCAACAACATCGAGGTCGGCAGCGCCGTCACGCTCGAGGGCGCGTCCCGCCGCGTGGGATGGCGCGTGCTGGGAGTCGGCCGGTTCGCCGGGAGCCTGCACACTCCGGCGGGCGAGCTCGACAACACCGGGTTCGGCGCGTTCAGCGGGGAAGGGGCGGTGGGCGTCCGCGGAGCGCGCAGCGACGCGCAGCTGCGGCTCAGCCATTACGGCGGCGAGTTCAAGCTGCTCGAGGCCAACAAGCCGCCGGGACCGGAGGCGGGAGGGCCGGCGCGTAAGATGGAGGATGATCGCCTTCAGTTCACCGCGGGCCGGAGCGCCGGCGCCCTGCGGCTGGAGCTCAAAGCGCAGTGGCAGCGGCACAACCTCATCGAGGTCTCCGACGAGGCGTCCGGCGGCGGCCCGCCGACAGAGAGCACGGCGTTCGACTTGCTCCTCAACACCGGCACGTTGGATCTGTTGGCCCATCACGGCGGGGACCGGATGCGCGGCACGGTGGGCTTCTCCGGCATCGGCCAATGGAACGATTCCCGCGGCCCCATTCCCCTCGTGCCCGACGCACGGGTGCGCGGAGCCGCAGCCTTCCTTTTCGAAGAAGTCCGCATGGGACGCTGGAGCGTGCTGGCCGGCGCGCGGGCCGACGCCCGCCGCGTCGCGGCGGACCCCGACACGATCCTAAGGCTCACTGCGCAGCGGCGCAGCTGGAGCGCGTTGTCGGGCGACGCGGGACTGGTGTTTCGTCCCGTCGAGCGGCTGGCGTTCGCCGCGAACGTGGGCCGCGCCTGGCGCGCGCCAACGCTGTTCGAGCTGTTCAGCAACGGGCCGCATCTGGGCGAGGCGCGCTGGGAAGTGGGCGACCCGGGGCTCAGGCCCGAGTTAGGGACCGACCTGGATGCGAGCGTCCGCTGGGCCGGGGTAGTGGTACAGGCCGAGGTGGCGGCATACCAGAACACGGTGGGCCGCTACGTCTATATCCAGCCGACGGCGCAGTACCAGGTCTTCAATGGGGATTCGTTGCGCGTGTACGACTACCGGCAGGCCGGCGCGCGGCTCTCGGGAATGGAGGTGTCCGCGGCGGCGCAGGTCGCGCGGACCGTGGTGGTGCGCGCGCGCTTCGACATGGTGCGGGGGACGAACCGCACGACGGATCAGCCCCTGCCGCTGGTGCCGCCGGCGCGCGGCGTCGTCGGCGTGGAATTCCAGGGTGGCGGGCGTCGGGCGGGCCTGGAGGTCGAGGCGGTGGCCCGGCAGACGCGGCTCGACTCGCTCGACATCCCGACGGCGGGTTACGCGCTGGTGCATCTCGACGGCGGCCTGGTGACGGCCGCGCTGGGCCGGTCGTGGACGATCGACCTCGCGGCCCGCAACGTCGCCAACCGGCGCTACCGTGATTTTCTGAGTCGCTACAAAGAGTTCGCGCTCAATCCGGGACGGAACATCACGCTGCGCGTCGCGACAGCTTGGTAGCCCGCTCTATCATCTCTCGCTGCCGGAGGCCCTCATGGCCGATCGTCGGTCGTTCCTCGCCGCCGTCACCTCGTTGACCGGCGCCACCCTGCTCGAGCCATTGGCGCGCTCCGCCGACGCCCTGGCGCAGCAAGCCGTGGCCCACGATGGCCCCTGGGACCTGTCCTGGGTGAAGACGCTGCGGGGCAGGCACAGACAGGTGTTCGATACCGGGTCGCTCGACGAGCCGCTGCGGGTCGTGGCGAACTATCTCGACGCCTTCGAGGCCGTTCTCGGGCTCAAGTTTCCCGACGTGAACGTCGTCGTCGGCATCGCGGGCCGCGCATTCCCCATCAACGCCGCCGATGCGCTGTGGGAGAAGTACAAGCTCGGGAAGGGATGGAACGTCACCGACCCCGAGACCACCGCTCCGGCCGTGCGCAACGTCTTTCTCAGCGGCGGGGCCACGGAAGCGGAACAGAAGATGAAGGTGCGCGCGCTCCAGGCGCGCGGCGCGATCTTCTGGCAGTGCAATAACGCCCTGCATCGAGTCGCCGAGCGGCTGGCGCCCGATGCGGGAGCGCCTGCGGAGACCGTGTATCAGGAGCTGCGGGCGGGACTGCTGCCGAGCGTGCGGCTGGTCCCCGCGCACACGATGCTGCTCGGCCTGGTGCAGGAGCAGGGCTGTACCTACGAGCAGCTCTAGGAGACGCGCGATGCGGCGCGTCGTCCTCCTGTGCGCCGTCGTCGCGTGCACGCTGAGCGGCCCGGCGGCGGGCCAGGCGACCCCGCGCAGCCAGCACGGATCGGTTTCGCAGCGGGTCGGCCTCACAGACATCGCGATCGCCTACAACCGGCCCGTCGCCCGGGGCCGGGCGCTGTTCGGCAGCCTCGTGCCGTGGGGGCGGGTCTGGCACCCGGGCGCCGACTCGGCGACGACCATCAGCGTCAGCCGCGACGTGCAGATCGAGGGGCACGACCTGCCGGCAGGACGCTACACGTTGTGGACCATCCCCACGCCCGACCGCTGGACCGTGATCTTCAGTCACGCGGTCGACGTGTTCCACATCCCGTACCCCGGGGAGGCCCAGGACGCGCTGCGGGTCACCGTGGCGCCGGAGCAGGGTGGTCCCATGGAGGTGCTGGCGTTCTACTTTCCCGTGGTCGGCCCCGACTCCGCCGTGTTGCGGTTGCACTGGGGTACGACCATCGTCCCGATCCGCATTCACACGCAATAGCGCGGCGCGGTCCGCGCGAGGTGCCTCATGACGCTCGATCGTCGCGAATTCCTCCAGACGACGGCGCTGGGCGGGTTGGCCGCCGCGGTCGGCGCGGCTCCTCTGCGCGCCGCGACGCCCGCCTCCCAACGTCCCCGCGTCCCCCCGTTCGAGCTCGACGAAGTCACGATCGATCAGCTCCAGGACGGCCTGAGGCGCGGCGCGTATACGGCGAAGTCACTGTGCGAGCGCTATCTCGCCCGCATCGAGGCAATCGATCGCCGCGGGCCGACGCTACGCGCGGTGATCGAGACCAACCCCGACGCCATCGCGAGCGCCACGCAGCTCGACGCCGAGCGTAAGGCGGGCCGCGTGCGCGGGCCCCTGCACGGCATCCCCGTGGTCATCAAGGACAACATCGCGACGGCGGACCGCATGCAGACGACCGCCGGATCGCTCGCGCTCGTGGGCGCCAAGGCGCCGCGCGATGCGGCGGTGGCGCGCCGGCTGCGCGATGCGGGCGCGGTGATCGTCGGCAAGACCAACCTGAGCGAGTGGGCGAACTTCCGTTCGAGCCAGTCCTCGAGCGGCTGGAGCGGGCGCGGCGGGCAATGCCTCAACCCCTACGCGCTGGACCGCAACCCCTGCGGCTCGAGCTCGGGGACCGGCAGCGCCATCGCCGCGAACCTCGCCGTCGTGGGCGTCGGGACCGAGACTGACGGCTCCGTCGTGTGCCCGTCTTCGGCGGCGGGCCTCGTGGGCATCAAGCCGACGCTCGGCCTCGCGAGTCGGCGCGGCATCGTCCCCATCGCCCACAACCAGGACACCGCCGGTCCCATGGCCCGCACGGTGCGCGACGCGGCGATCCTGCTCGGCGTCCTCGCGGGAGCCGACCCCGAAGATGCCGTCACGGCGTCCGGGCCCGGCATCACCGATTACACCAAGTTCCTCGATGCCGGCGGCCTCAAAGGCGCGACGATCGGCGTCGCCCGCACCAAGCTGATGGGCTACCATCCGGGGACCGACCGGCTGGTCGAGCAGGCCCTGGACGTGATGCGGCGGCAGGGAGCGACCATCGTGGATCCCGCTGACATCCCGCATCTCGGCGAATACGACGACGCCGAGCTGACCGTGCTGCTCTTCGAGTTCAAGGCGGATCTGAATGCCTACCTCGCCGAATTCGCCGCCGGCGCGCCGGTCAAGACGCTGCAAGACGTCATCGATTTCAACGAGCGCAACAAGGACGGCGAAATGCCGTTCTTCGGCCAGGACTTGCTGGTCAAAGCCCAAGCGAAGGGCGACCTCACCACGCAGGAATACGTGGAGGCGCTGGCGCGGTGCCGCCACCTGGGGCGCGACGATGGGCTCAAGGCGGTGCTCGACCAGAAGAAGCTCGACGCCATCGTGGCGCCCACCGGCAACCCCGCGTGGCCGATCGATCTCGTGAACGGCGACCACTTCCTGGGCGGCAGCTCGACCCCCGCGGCAGTGGCCGGGTTCGCGCACGTGACGGTGCCGGCGGGAAGCGTCTTCGGACTGCCGGTGGGGCTGTCGTTCATCGGCGGGCCGTTCAGCGAGCCGACGCTGTTGAAGCTCGCCTATGCGTACGAGCAGGCCACGAAACTGCGGCGGCCGCCGCGCTTCCTGCCGACGGCTGAGGTGAGCGAGGGGCCGCGCGTGACTCCGGGCCGGCTCGGCGGGTCGAACCAGTGACCCTCCACCCGGTGGACCGTGGCCGCTCGGGACATTCGCCTCTCGATTGTCGTACCGGTGCTGAACGGGGCGGATCGCCTCCCCGCAACGCTGCGGGCCTTGACGGCCTACCTGTGCGCCGCTCCGTACCCGACGGAGCTGGTCGTGGTGGACGACGGCAGCGGGGGCGAGACGCCGGCCTTGCTCGAGCAGGTCGCGCGGGAGACTGCCGGCGTCACCCTGGTTCGCCATGCGCGAAACCTCGGCAAGGGCAGGGCCGTGGCGCGAGGGATGCTGGCGGCGCAAGGCCGCTACCGCGTCTTCACCGACGCCGACCTCGCCTATCCTCTGGACCAGGTGGACCGGATCGTTGCGACGCTGGAGTCGGGGGCGGATGTGGCGGTCGCCTGCCGCGTCCTGCCCGAGTCGAGATACGTGATCAGCCCCTCCTTCTTTCATTATCTGTATAGTCGGCACCTCGTGAGCCGGGCGTTCAACCGCCTGGTGCGGGGGACGCTGCTGCCCGGGATCCTCGACACCCAGGCAGGGCTGAAAGGGTTCACCGCGGCGGCCGCGGAGCGTTGCTTCGCCCGTCTGACGATCCCGCGCTTCGGCTTCGACATCGAACTGCTCCTCATCGCCCGCCGCCAGGGCCTCGCCGTCCGTCAGGTGCCCGTCGCTTATCGCTACGACAGCGAGCCCAGCACCGTCCACTTCCTGCGTGACGGCGCGACGATGGTTGCGGACCTGGTGCGCGTGCGCTGGAACGACCTGCGGGGGCGCTATCGCTGAACGGCGGCTCGTGGTCAACGCCGACGACTTCGGCCTCTCAGCGGGCGTGAATCGCGGCATCGAAGCGGCGCACGCCGCGGGGGTGGTCACGTCTGCTTCGCTGATGGTCAACTTACCGAGCTTCGAGGACGCCGTGGCCCGCGCGCCGCGCCTCCCGACTCTCGGGATCGGCCTGCACTTCAACCTCACCGCCGGCGCTCCCGTCGCCCCGCCGCGCGCGGTCGCCAGCCTCGTGGACCGGCGCTCGGGCGCCTTCGCCTCGTTGCCGCGGCTCGTAGTGCGCGCGCTCGCTGGCCGTATCCGCCCCGCGCACGTCGCCACCGAGTGCGCGGCGCAGCTCGGGCGGCTGCGCGCGGCGGGCCTCACGCCGACTCACTTCGACGGCCATCGCCACGTGCACGCGCTGCCGGGCGTGTGGGCGCCGGCCGTCGCGACGGCGCGCGCGGCGGGAATCCGGATGGTGCGGGTCCCCGTGGAGCCACCGCCGCTCGGCCCGGCTGGGTTGCGCCTGGCCCTGCTCGCTGCGTCGTGGCGTGTCGCCGCCCGCGACGGGCGGCCGCCGGGCGCGGTCCGCGTGCGCGGCCTCGCGCTGCGTGGAACCCGCAGCTTCGCCGCGCAGCTGCTTTGCCTCCTCGACCACCTCCCGTCCGGGACCATCGAGCTCGTCGTGCACCCCGGGTACGCCGATGGCGGGCTGGTCCGTTGGGACGCGTACACCGGGGGAAGGGAACGGGAGCTCGCCGCGTTACTGTCGCCCGAGGTCCGGGACCGGATCACGCGCGGAGACTTCGTCCTCCGCCACTTCGGTCAGCTCTGAGGCACGGGTCTTCTCCACAGCTCCCGCTGGATCGCGAGCCAGCAGGCGAAACACGGCGCGGCCTGGAGGGCGTACCCGCGGAGGATGTCGTGGCGCAGTTGGGACGGGACGAGCGAGGTTGCGGCCACGGAGACGAGCAGCAGCGTTGCCGCGACCAGCATGTCACGCCACCGCTCCCGCGGCGCCGTCGCGAACCAGACGCCGATGCCGGTCGTGGCGAGGACGTACGAGGCCGACTCCGCCTGGTGATTGAAGATCACGACGTAGATCAGCAGCGAGCTCAAATACACCAGCCGGAAGCCGGGATCCGGCCAGCGTGCGCGCCGCAGGGCGAGCGGCGCGAGCAGCGCCACCGTGCCCGCGACCTGCACCGGCCAGCTGGGCCAGGAGACGCCGAGCCAGGTCGCCAGGATTCCCATCACCGACGTCCCGTGCAGCGCCGCGTCGCGAGTCGTCTCCGCCGCCCACCAGCGATACTGCTGCGCCAGCAGCGCCGGCGAAGTCACCAGCAGCGGCAAGGCCGCGAAGATGAGCACCGCGGCGCCGAGTGCGAGCGCGGCGCGCCCGCGCCGCGGGTGCGGGACGGCGAAGCTGGCGGCGGCGATCGGGTACACCTTCGTGAACGCTCCCGCCGCGATCGCGAGCGCGGCCGCCGCCGGGCGGCCCCGTTCAGCGGCGAGGAACCCCAGGACGATCAGCCCCGCCATCAGGGCGTTGCTCTGCGAATTCTGCAGCGATCGTACCACGTCGAGGAACGCGACGGCGAGGGCGACGGCTGCCGCCCGCGGCGGGAGCAGGCGGGTGACGGCGCCGGCGAGGGTGAAGGCGTTGGCCGCGTTCCACAACAGCAAGCCGAACAGCGGCGGCAGGAGCGCGAACGGCGCGAACAGCAGAGCGAACGTTGGCGTGTACAGGTAGCCGAAATAATCGGGCGCCGTGGCGTACAGATTCTCTCCGCCGACGAGCCGCTCGAACGCGCCGCGAAACAACAGGAAGTTCCCGGGGTGGTGCAGTCCCTTCTGGAGAGTGACGAAGAGCACGGCCGCGCTGTACAGCGCGAGCAGCCCGCGCCGCGCCGTCACCTACTGCCCCGGCGGCGCGGTGCCGTACGCGATACCCTTGCGTTCGCGGCCCAGAGCGGCGGCCACGGCCGCGAGGATGAACACGGTGCCGGCCGACAGCGACATCGCCCAGGGATACGGCAGCCGCTCGGCGAGCCCGGTCTGCACGCGCGGCATGATGCTGGCGATGAGCACGCCGCATTGATACGCGAAGCCGGGGAGGAATCCTCGGACCGAGTCGGGGCTCAGCTCGGTGATGTGGGCGGGGATCACCCCCCACGCGCCTTGCACCATGAATTGAATCACGAACGCGCCGGCAACGAGCAGCCCCAGGGTCGGCGCGAACGCCCACACCGGGATCACCAGGACGGCGAGCGCCAGGGCCACGACAATGCTACGGCGGCGGCCGATGCGATCCGAGAACACGCCGAACAACACGCCACCGCTCAGCGCGCCGACCATCGAGAGCGCAGTGAGCGCCGTGACCGTGCCGGGGCCGAATCCCCAGTGCCGCTTCAGAAAGGTCGGATAGATGTCCTGGGTGCCGTGGGAGGCGAAGTTCATCCCCGCCATGAGCAGCGTGATGTAAAGGAAGAGCCTCCAGTGCGAGGCGATGGTCCGGCCGAGGCCGCTCCAGTCGTGGTGACGGGTGCGTTTCCAGACCTCCGATTCGGTTACTTGCAGCCGCACGTACAGCGCCAGCAGGGCGGGGAGCCCGCCGATAAAGAACAGCGGCCGCCACCCCCAGCGGGGGAACACGAAGAAGTAGCACAGCGCCGCCAGCAGGTAGCCGGCCGCGTAGCCCTGCTGCAGTAACCCCGAGAACATGCCGCGCTTGTGGGGAGGGACTTTCTCCATGACGAGCGATGCGCCGACGCCCCACTCCCCGCCCATACCGATCCCGAACAGCGCCCGCAGAATCAAGAATGTCGTGTAGCTCGGCGCGAGCCCCGACAACACCTCGACCACCGAGTAGAAGATCAGGTCGAGCATCAGCGGCAGCCGGCGCCCGTAGCGGTCCGCGAGCAGGCCAAAGACGAAGGCGCCCACCGGTCGGAAGGCGAGCGTCATCGTGAGCGTAAAGGCGACATCCTTGTCCGGCCGACCGAATTCCGCCGCGATCGCCGTCAGGCACATCACGACGAGGAAGAAATCGAACGCATCCAGGGTCCAGCCCAGGAAGCCGGCAAGCACGGCGGCACGCGTGTCACGGCGGGGTTCCATCCGACCGGGGCTCCGTTTGTGAAAGCGAGGAACAAAGTGACAGGGATCACGCCTCCCCGGGTAGTCCCCCTGCATTGCCCGGGCCCGTTCGGGTCAATATCTTGGACCGTACATGACGGCAACCCGAGTGATCTTCGAAAGCTCCACGGCGGCACCGTTCGTCGCCGTGCTGCGCGAGCGCGTGGCGGCATACTTCCGCGCCCGCGGCATCTCGGACAAAGCCAACGCCCTGATGGTGGCCCGCACCGTCTCGATGCTCGGCCTCACCGGCGGCGCCTACCTGCTGATTCTCTTCGGCGGCCTGCCACCCCTCGCCATGCTGGGCCTAGCGGTGCTGATGGGGGTGGGGCTCGCCGGGATCGGGTTCGGCGTCTCGCACGACGCCCTCCACGGCGCCTATTCGAAGTCCCCGCTGGTCAACCGCCTCATCGGGTACACCTTCGACCTGTGCGGGGCGAACGGCTACATGTGGCGGATCACCCACAACGTCGTGCACCACACCTACACCAACATCCACGGCATCGACGAAGACCTCGAGGTCTCGCCGCTGTTACGGCTGTCGCCGCGCGCCGATTATCACTGGTACCACCGCTTCCAGCCGATGTACGCGTTCCTGCTCTACAGCTTCTCGACGCTGTTCTGGGTGTTCATCAAGGACTACAAGTACTTCCTGCAGCGCGACCTGGGCCCGTACAAGAACCACCGGCCGTCGACGTCGGAAGTGGTGACGCTGGTGCTGGGGAAGGCGGCGTACTACACGTGGGCCATCGTCGTCCCGCTCCTGGTGCTGCCCCTCCCGTGGTGGCAGGTCGCCATCGGCTTCCTGGCGATGAACCTCACGGCGGGGCTGATCCTCGGCGTGGTGTTCCAACTCGCCCACGTCGTTGAAGACACGGCGCATCCCCTCCCGGCCAGTGACGGCTCGATGGGAGACGTCTGGGTGGCGCACGAGCTCGCCACGACGGCCAACTTTGCCAACGGCAACCCGCTGATCACGTGGTACGTGGGCGGCCTGAACCACCAGATTGAGCACCACCTGTTCCCCAAGGTGTGCAGCGTCCACTATCCCGCGCTGGCGCCGATCGTGCGCGAGGTTACGCGGGAGTACGGTCTGCCGTATTACCATCAGCCGACGCTGTTCTCCGCGATCCGCTCGCACTTCCGCACGCTGCAACGTCACGCCCGGCGGCCGCTCGCGCCCGCGTAGCGTCCTCGTCATACCCGGGCCTGGCAGATTGGCCCGGCGACGGTTCTCTTAGAGGCTCCCCGGTACCTTGCACGGAGCCTCTTATGCGTTCAGCAAGCCGCATGACATTTCCGCTCGCGGCGGCGGTGCTGCTCCTCGCACCGGCCGCCGGCCGGGCGCAGGAAACCGCGTCCGACACCCTGCTCACGGTGAATCACTACCTCGACTGGGAGCAGGTCGCCGACCCGCAGATCTCCCCCGACGGCCAGCAGATCGTGTACACGCGCCGTTGGGTGAACCGCCTCGAGGACAAGTGGGAGTCGGCGCTGTGGCTGATGAACGCCGACGGCTCCCACGCGCGCTTTCTTGTCAAGGGGGCGTCGGCGCGGTGGTCGCCCGACGGCACCCGTATCAGCTATCTCGCCGACGGCGACCCCGCGGGCACACAGGTATTCGTGCGCTGGATGGATGCGACCGGTGCTACCACGCAGGTCACGCGGGTGACCAACACACCCGCCGAACTGCGCTGGGCGCCGGACGGCAAGGCGATCGCGTTCGCGATGCTCGTCCCCGACAAGCACGAGTGGCCGATCAGCATGCCCGCCGCCCCGCCCAACGCCAAGTGGACGCCCGCGCCGCGCATGGTCGACCGCATGCACTACCGCCAGGATCGCCGCGGCTTCATGGACTTCGGGTTCTTTCACCTCTTCGTCGTGCCGGCGGACGGCGGCACGCCGCGCCAGCTGACGGCGGGTCCCTGGAACGTCGGCTCGCGGTTCGATGGTCTGGAGTCGGGAGTGGGGTATGACTGGACACCCGATGCGAAGACCATCGTCTTCGAGGGCCTGAAAGACCCGGCCGCCGATTACAACTATCGCAACGCGCACATCTACGCCGTCGACGTCGCGTCCGGTGCGATCCGCCAGATCACCCAGCGGCCCGGCACCTGGACCGACCCCGTCGTGTCGCCCGACGGCCGCACCATCGCCTTCACCGGCGGCGACTCGAGCCGCATGTCTTACCGCGCCGCCGGGCTCTACGTGATGGGCCTCGACGGCGGCAACGTCCGCAAGCTGTCCGGCACGCTGGACCGCGATCCCGGCGACCTGACGTGGGCTCCGGACGGCAGCGGGCTGTATTTCTCCGCCGGCGACCGCGGCACGAGCAACGTGTGGTTCGTGCCCGCGACCGGGGGCGCGGCGCCGCGCAAGATCACCGACGGCGTGCACATGCTGTCGCTGAGCTCGCTGGCCCGTTCGCTGACCGCGGCCGGCGTCCGCTCGACGTTCACCGACCCGCCCGATGTGGTGCGCTACGATCTCAAGCGGCCGGGCGCTCCCCAGCGCCTGACCACCGTCAACGACGACGTGCTGGCCGGGATGCGGCTCGCGAAAGAGGAGGAGATCTGGTACCCCTCCTCGGGCGGCGCGCGCGTGCAGGCGTGGATTGTGAAGCCTCCCGGGTTCGATCCCGCCAAGAAGTACCCGCTGATCCTGGAAATCCACGGCGGGCCGCACGGGATGTACAGCGTCGGCTTCAGCTACATGTTCCAGAATTTCGCGGCCAACGGGTACGTGGTGTTGTATGTCAACCCGCGCGGCTCGACCGGCTACGGCACGGCGTTCGGCAACGCGATCGAGCGCGCCTACCCGAGCGTGGACTACGACGACCTGATGGCGGGCGTCGACACGGTCCTGGGGCGCGGGTACGTGGATGCCAAGCGCATGTACGTGTCGGGGTGCAGCGGCGGCGGAGTGCTATCGAGCTGGGTGATCGGGCACACGACGCGGTTCGCCGCGGCGGCGGTGCGCTGCCCGGTCATCGACTGGATCTCGATGGCGGGGGAGACGGACATCCCGCTGTTCACCTACAACTTCTTCGACGCGCCGTTCTGGGAGAAGCCGGATCAGTGGCTGAAGCAGTCGTCGCTGATGTACGTCGGGAATGTGACGACGCCGACGCTGCTCATGACGGGAGAGCTCGACCTGCGCACGCCGATGCCGCAGTCGGAGGAGTACTATCAGGCGCTCAAGATGCGCCACGTGCCGACGGTGCTGCTGCGCTTCAGCGGCGAGTACCACGGCACCGGCTCCAAGCCCACGAACTTCATGCGCACCCAGCTCTACATGATGAGCTGGTTCCAGAAGTACGGAGGGACGCCCGCGCCGGCCGCGACTAGCGGGTCGAATTGACGAACTGCTCGGCCTCGGTCGAGCCCGCCAGGGCGGCGGTCGACGCGCCGCCGCCCATCACGGCGGACAGCACCTGGTCGAAGTAGCCCGCGCCCACCTCCCGCTGGTGCTTGGTGGCCGTGTAGCCGTCCGCCTCGCGCGCGAGCTCTTCCTGCTGCAGGCGCACGTACGCGGGCATGCCTTCGGCGCGATAATCGTGGGCCAGCTCGAACGTGCGCAGCCCGATCACGTGCCAGCCGGCGAGCGTGACGAACTGGAATTTGTAGCCCAGGCGCCCCAGCTCGTCCTGGAACGCGGCGATCGCCGGCGCCTCCAGGTGTTGCGACCAGTTGAAGGACGGCGAGCAATTGTAGGCGAGCGGTTTGCCCGGGTAGCGCGCGTGAATCGCCGCGGCGAAGCGGCGCGCCTGCTCCAGGTCGGGCTTGGCCGTTTCGAACCACAGCAGGTCCGCGTACGGAGCGTACGCCAGCGCGCGCACCAGGACCGTCTCCAGGCCGTCGCGCACCCGGAAGTACCCCTCCGCCGTCCGCTCCCCGGTGCAGAATTCGCGGTCTCGCGGGTCGATGTCGGAGGTGAGCAGCGTGGCGCTCAAGGCGTCGGTGCGCGCGACGATCAGCGTCGGAACGTCCAACACGTCGGCCGCGAGGCGCGCCGCGCTCAACGTGCGGATGAACTGCTGGGTGGGCACGAGCACCTTCCCGCCGAGGTGCCCGCACTTTTTCTCGGCGGCGAGCTGGTCCTCGAAATGGACGCCCGCGGCACCGGCCTCGATCATCGCTTTCATCAGCTCGAACGCGTGAAGCACGCCCCCGAACCCCGCTTCGGCGTCGGCGAGAATGGGGACGTACCAGTCGCCGACCGCCTGCCCGTTCCCTTCGGCGCGCTGGATCTGGTCGGCGCGCATCAGGGCGTTGTTCAACCGCCGCACCAGGGCCGGCACGCTGTTGCTCGGGTACAGGCTCTGGTCGGGATAGGTCTGCCCGGCGAGGTTCGCGTCGGCCGCGACCTGCCAGCCGGAGAGGTAGATCGCCTCGAGCCCCGCTTTCACCATCTGCACCGCCTGAGTACCGGTCAGGGCGCCGAACGTCTTGACGTACGGCTCGCGCTGCAGCAGCGCCCACAGCCGCTCCGCCCCGCGGCGCGCCAGGGTATGCTCCACCATGACGGACGGCCGCAGCCGCACCACGTCCCCCGGTTGATAGTCGCGGCGGATCCCGCGCCAGCGCGCATCGTGGGTCCACCGCCGCGCCAGGGCGTCGGCTTCCTGCTGCAGGTCGGGTCGCATGATCAGCTCCGGTTCTCGGGCCCGGCATCCAGCAGCCGGTAGGCCGGCAGGGTGAGGAACTCGGCGAACTCGGAAGCCAGGACCAGGGCGTCGAGCAGCTCGGCGGCTTCGCGCCGCCGGCCCCCCGCGCCGAGGGCCGCCGACTCCTGCCGCCGGATGGTGAGGTAGAGCGCGGGATCGATCGCGCGGCCGTCGGGCAGCCCGCAGCGGTGCCGCACCCATTGCCACAACTGTGCGCGGGAGATCTCGGCGGTCGCGGTGTCCTCCATGAGGTTCGCGATCGCCGCGGCTCCGGTGCCCTGCAACCAGCTGTCGAGGTACTGCAAGGCGACGCTCACGTTCGCGCCCACGCCGGCCTCGGTGACCTGGCCGTCGGGGACGCGGATGTCCAACAGCTCGCGCGCGCCGACGCGGACCTCCTCGCGGAGGCGGTGCAGCTGGTGCGGGGCGTCGCCCAGCGCCGCGGTGAATACCTCGGTCGCCAGCGGGACGAGGTCCGGGTGCGCGACCCAGGTGCCGTCGAATCCGTCGGCGGACTCGCGCTGCTTGTCCTCGCGCACCCGGGCGAGCGCCCGGGCGTTGACCTCGGGGTCGCGGCGACTGGGGATGAACGCGGCCATCCCGCCGATGGCGTGGGCGCCGCGGGCGTGGCAAGTGCGGACCAGCAGTTCCGTATAGGCCCGCATAAACGGCACCGTCATCGTGATCTGAGCCCGGTCGGGCAACACCCACTCCGCGTGGTTGCGGAACTTCTTGATGACGCTGAAGATGTAATCCCAGCGTCCGGCGTTGAGGCCGGCGCTGTGCTCGCGCAGCTCGTAGAGGATTTCCTCCATCTCGAACGCGGCGAGGATCGTCTCGATCAGCACCGTGGCGCGGATGGTGCCCTGGGGGAGCCCGAGCGCATCCTGCGCGAAGCGGAACACGTCGTTCCACAACCGCGCCTCGAGATGGGACTCGAGCTTCGGCAGATAGAAGTACGGGCCCGAGCCGCGCTCCAGCAGCGCGCGGGCGTTATGGAAAAAGTGCAGTCCGAAGTCGAACAGGCTCGCCGCCACCGGCGCTCCTGCGAAGTGCACGTGGCGCTCGGGGAGGTGCCAGCCGCGGGGCCGCACCATCAGAGTCGCCGTTCGCTCGCCGAGCTGGTAGACGCGTCCGTCGGGACTGGTGTAGTCGAGGGTGCCGCGGACGGCATCCTGGAGGTTCGCCTGGCCCTGGACCACGTTGTCCCAGGTCGGCGAGAGGGCGTCCTCGAAATCCGCCATGAACACCCGGGCGCCGGAGTTCAGGGCGTTGATCATCATCTTGCGCTCGACGGGTCCCGTGATCTCGACGCGGCGGTCCTGCAGGTCGGCAGGGGCGGCGGCCACCTGCCAGGGCCCGGCGCGCACGGGGGCGGTTGCCGGGAGAAAGTCGGGAAGGGCGTCCTGGTCGATCTCGTTCTGGCGGACGGCGCGACGGTGGAGGAGGGCGGCGCGGGTCGGGCCGAATTCCTCTTGCAGGCGGGCCACGAATTGCAGCGCCTCCGGCGTCAGCACGCGCGCCTGCGCCGGCGCGTGGTGCCCCTTCAGCTCGAGCCGATCCTTGACGTGCAGCCCCATGTCGCGTCGAGGTTACAAGTTTCGGGCCACGATGGGGCCACGTCCGTGCGCGGGGCGGTTGTGGCGGGTGTGCGACACGTCGCTGCGGGCCTACCCGGCCTGGGCGATGCGCCGCGCGACGAGGCGAGAGTCGACTCTGATGTTGTAGAGGCCGCCGGTCGCGTCGTAGTTGTGTCCCACGAAGTAGAGGTTGGGCTGGTCGACGCTTGTCACCCGAGCGGTCCGCAGCGCGAACCCTTTCGCGTCCGTGCGCACTGCGGTGCCGAGGGGGCCCAGCGCGGGAGCGAACCCGGTGGCGAGGATCACGTCGTCGAACGGCTCCACGCTGTCGTCGGCGAACCGGGCGCCCTCGGGCGTGAACTCCGCGAGCCCGGGCTTCACCCGGATCAGGCCTGCGCGGATCGCATCTACGAGATGGAATCCGATCACCGGAATCGCGTCGAGCGGGCTGTGGCGCGGCCGCGGCAACACCGACGGGCCCCGCCGCAGCTCCGTGAGTTTGCGCACGCCCGCTACAATCGCTTCCTGCGCCGGACGGGGGAGCTTGCGGACCCAGTAGGCCAGGTACTGGATCGGTAGGCCGAACACGGTCCGGGGGACGACGTTGGCCCCGGAGCGCACCGCGATCGTCACCACGCCGCCGCCTCCCGCTCGGGCGATCTCACTGCCGATCTCCGCGCCCGAGTTCCCCACGCCGACAACCAGCACGCGCCGACCCACATACGGCGCCGGGTTCCGATACTCGACGCTGTGGGTGAGGCGTCCCCGGAAGGATTCCGCGCCGCGAAACCGCGGCCGCTGCGGATTCGCCACGATCCCCGTGGCGATGACCACGGCTCGCGCGGTGTGATCGCCGCGCGCGGTGGAAACCCGCCAGACGCCGTCGTCGCGCTGCACGGCGGTGACGGCGCTGCCCGTCTCCACCGGGAGCCGGAATGTCTCGGCGTAACGGCGCAGGTAATCGCAGAACAGCAGGCGTGGGACGAACAGCGGGTAGGCGCGGGGAAACCGCAGGCCCGGCAGGCTCGAAAGGTGCTTGCCGGTGTGTAGCGTGAGACTGTCGTAGAGGTTCGCCCAGGTGTGACCGACCGCGTCGCCGCGCTCGAGGACGACGTGGCGGATCCCGCGGGCGCCGAGCTGCTGCGAGGTGGCGAGGCCAGCGGGGCCGGCGCCGATGACGATGGCAGCCACGGCTTGTACGCGACCGCGGGGCATGCGACAATCATATCATGGCCACCTCCGACCCGCTCTCCGTTGCCGCCGAGGCGGCGCGGCGTTTCCTCGCGGGCGTCGCCGATCGACCCGTCGGGTCCGCCGCGACCCCCGCCGAGCTCACCGCGGCGCTGGGCGGACCGCTGCCCGAGGACGGCGTCGACGCCGCCCGCGTCGTCGCCGACCTCGCCCGCGCCGCCGACCCGGGGATCGTCGCCTCCGCGGGGCCGCGCTACTTCGGGTTCGTGGTCGGCGGCAGCCTCCCCGCCGCGGTCGGTGCGGACTGGCTCACGACCGCCTGGGACCAGAATGCCGGCATCTACGTCCTGTCGCCGGCCGCGGCCGTGGTCGAAGACGTGGCAGCGGGCTGGCTGCTGGATCTCTTCGGCCTGCCGGCGTCCGCGAGCGTCGGATTCGTCACCGGGTGTCAGATGGCCAACGCCACCTGCCTCGCCGCAGCGCGCACCGCCGTGTTGCGCCGCGCCAGCTGGGACGTCGAGCAGCTCGGGCTGTTCGGCGCGCCGGAGATCGAGGTGATCGTCGGCGGGGACGCCCACGTCACGATCTTTACGTCGCTGCGGTTGCTGGGTTTGGGTGCGGCGCGGGTCCGCACGGTGGCGGCGGACGAGCAGGGCCGCATGCGGCCGGAGGCCTTGCGGGACGCCCTCGCCGGCGGCACAGGGCCGGCGATCGTCTGCGCCCAGCTCGGGAACGTGAACACCGGGGCGTGTGACCCCCTGGAGGAGATCGCGCCGCTCGCGCGCGCGCGCGGCGCGTGGCTCCACGTGGACGGCGCCTTCGGTCTCTGGGCCGCAACCAGCCCCCGGCATCGCCACCACACCGCCGGCGCGGCGCGCGCGGATTCGTGGGCGACGGACGCCCACAAGTGGCTCAACGTCCCGTACGACAGCGGCGTGGCCATCGTCGCCGACTCCGCCGCCCACCGCGCCGCCTTCACGGCGACGGCCGCGTACCTGGTGAAAGGCGGGGATGGGCGACGCGACGCGGAAGACTGGACCCCGGAATTCTCGCGCCGCGCCCGCGGCTTCCCCGTCTACGCCGCCCTGCGGGCGCTGGGCCGCCGCGGTGTGGCGGCGCTCGTGGACCGCTGCTGCGATCTGGCGCGCCTCATGGCGACGCGGCTCCGGGCCGTGCCCGGGGCGGAGATCCTCAACGACGTGGTCTTGAACCAGGTGCTGGTGCGCTTCCGGCCGTCCGGCGGCGGCGATCCCGGCGCGTTCACGCAGGCCGTCATCACGCGGGTACAGCAGGACGGCACCTGCTGGTTGGGCGGGACCACGTGGCGCGGGTCGCCCGCGATGCGGATCTCAGTCTCCAACTGGTCCACCACCGCCGCCGACGTGGAGCGCTCCGCGGCGGCGATCGCGCAGGCCGCGCGGGGCTAGCCGAGCAGGGTGGGGGCGTCCACGCGGATCGCTTCCGCCACGCGGTCGGCGAGCGCCATGATCGTCACGTACGGGTTGATCTCGAGGGAATCCGGGAACAGGCTCGCGTCCGCCACCCGCAGCCACGGCAGGCCGTGCACCCGCCCCCAGCCGTCCGTGACGGACTCGGCGCCTGCCCCCATGGCGCACCCTCCCATCAGATGCGCCGCCGAGATCGCCACCTTTCCTTCGTTGAAGTGGCGGGCGGCGATCCGGTCGGTCAGCTGTTCCGCGTCTCTCGCCTCGATCAGCGGCGGGTCCGCGAACGGCGCGTGCACGCGGACCGCGCCGGCGGCGAAGAAGATCCGCGCGGCGGCGCGCGTCCCCTCGACGAGCCCCGCCACCGTCTCCTCCGTGAAATGGTAGTGCGCCACCGGCCGCCCGGCGCCGTCCACGGTGATGCGGTTGCCGGGCGTCGCTGCGTCGCACGCCAGTACCAGGATCATCTGGAGACGCGGGAAGGCGCGCATGACGCGGGTGTGGTCCGGGCCGAAGCCGCTCAACGCCTTCGCGGTCGTGAACGGGAAATACATGCACGTCTCGAGGACGAAGCGCTGCTCGGCGCCGCGGTCCACGAAGTAACTCTTCGGGTGTCCCACGTCGTTGGTGATCGGGCCGGAGTGCTCGGCGACGAGGATCAGGGCGGGATGGCAGGTGAAGCGTGCTCCGACGGCTCGGGGGAGAGGCAGCCGGCTCCGCAGCAACAAGCTCGTCGTTCCCATCACGCCGCCGGCGCACACCACGATTCCCGCGCGCAGTCTGTAATCCCCCGGAGCCCACTCACTGGGCCGTCCCTTCCCGCCGTCCGGCTTCGCGGCGACACGCACGGCGAGCGTCCGGTCCGCCTCGACGCGCAGCACCTCGGCGCGAGTCACGATCTCGACCCCGTCCCGCTCGGCACGCGGCAGTTGAACCCGATTAGTGCCCTGCTTCGCCTGGTTGGGGCAGCCGAGGTTGCACAGCGAGGAGCCGCGGCAGCCCTTCACGTTGACGGGGAACTGCTCCACGCGATACCCGGCCCGCGCGCCGCCCTCGACGAACAGGCGGTTGTTGTCGTTGATCTCCTCGGCCGGGAGCAGGTGCACGTTGTTCTCGGTGAGATAGCGTTGCGAGCGCCGCAGCAGGTCCGCGTGGTCGAGTCCCGGCACCCCCCAGCTGCGGATCACGTGCTCCGGCGCGGTGAGCGAGGTACCCGTGTAGACGAGGGTGGACCCGCCGTATGCGTGCGCGAACGCCAGCGTCATAGTGCCCTGGGCGGTGAGAAACCCGCCGCCATCGGCATATAGGGCGCCGGCCATGTCGAGCTCCCGACCGGTGAACTCGTCGTCGTCGAAGCGGGGACCCTGCTCGAGCACGAGCACGCGGTGGCCGTCCCGCACCAGGGGGGCGAGCGCCTGCGCGACCGTGCCGCCACCGGCGCCGGAACCGACGATCACAACGTCATAGAAGCGCTCGACCACCGCGGTCACCGCCGCGCGGCCCAGCCGCGTGGATCGGCGCGGTAGCCGATGCTCGCGGCGGCGGCGGGTCGCGCGTAGTATCCCATGAGGGCCAGCGTGCGCAGTCCCCAGAAGCCGCGGCGCAGGAGCAGCAGCGGGGAGTTCTGGAGCACCTCGAGCACCCGGGCGCGGCGACGGGGGTCGAGACGCGTGAACCGGCGCCCGTAGCGGAGCAGGGGGAGCCACTCAATCGCCCGGATGAGCGTCACGAGTTGGCGTTGCAACCGGCGGGGGCGAGGAGCGAGGGCCTGCTCGACGATCCGCTCCAGCTCCATCCAGCCGCCGGCGTCGAGGGTTCCGGCTTCGGGGACGACGGTGGCGGCGATGGCCCGGAACGAAGGTTGGACCGCGGCGAGCACGCTCACGCGGGAAACGTAGACGCCGGCACCGGACGGAGCAATTCAACGGGGAGGAGTGCGCCACCGTGAACGCCGAGCTCCAGGGCTATCTCACCGAGATCGAGAAGGTGAAGGCGGACGCCCGCGCGCTTGTCGCCGGGCTGAGCGAGGAGCAGGCGAACCGCCGTCCCGCACCGGACAAGTGGTGCATCGCCGAGTGCCTCGCTCACTTGAACGTGGCTGACGCGAAGACGCTGCCGGCGTTCGACCGAGCGATCAGGGCGGGTCGAACGAAGGGGCGCACCGCGGCGGGGCCGTTCCGGTACGGCTGGTTTTCGCGCTGGATGATCGCATCGATGGAGCCTCCCCCCAAGCGCCGCATGCGGACGTTCAAGATCTTCGTTCCGCCGCCGCCCGGCGCCCAGCCTCTCGCCACGCTCCTTCCGGAGTTTCTGAAGGTGCGTGACGAGCTCGCTGAGCGGGTGCGCCAGGCGGACGGCTTGGACCTCGGAAGCAACCGCGTAGTGTCGCCGGTGACGCCCCTGCTGCGGATGCCGCTCGGCGCCTACTTCGCGTTCGTGATGGCGCACGAGCGACGCCACTTGTGGCAGGCCTGGCGGGTGCGGGAGGGGCTACACTAATGAACAGAGGGGACACTATGCGATGCATCGCACTTCCGGTCGTCGCGGCCGTGCTCTTCGCCTGCGGGCAGGCGGGGACGCCCGTGCCCGTCGTCGGCACGCCGACCGATCTCACTCAGCTCGCCGGCCGCTGGGTCGGTGACTTCAGCAGTGTCGAGACCGGGCGCAGCGGCAGCATCGTCTTCCGGCTCTCGGCGACCGGCGACAGCGCGTTCGGCGATGTCCTCATGAACCCGACCGCCGTCGCCAACCAGGTCCAGGTGCCGAATCCGTCAGCGGCACCAGCGGCCACTCCTGCGCCGGCGCCGCAGTGGATCGAGATCAGGTTCGTGCGCGTCACGGGCGGCCGGGTGAGCGGGACTCTGAAACCGTACGCCGACCCGATGTGCAGCTGCCCGCTGTTCACGACGTTCGAGGGGCGGCTGGTGGGCGACACGCTCTCGGGCACCTACACCTCGCGCCACCAAGCGGGGGGCCCGAGTCAGCAGGGGCGGTGGACCGCGGTGCGGGAGCGGCCGTGACGGAATCCTGGCCGATCGGCCTGGCCCCGGCTTCGTAACTTCGGGCGGTCTGCAACCGTACATCCCCGGCCAGCATCCCATACTGAAGCGCCGACCCGAGAGGCTCGCCGTGCCACGAAGGATTCTCGCGACGTTGTGTGTGCTTGCCGCCGCCCCCGTCGGGGCCGGCGCCCAGAGCCCCGGTGCCCCTCCTCCGGGGGCTCCCCCGGCGTTTCCTCCCCGGAAGGTCGTTTCAGCCACCCGCATCGCGGCGGGCGGCATTCGCCTGGACGGGCGGCTCGACGACCCGGCATGGGCCGGCGCCCACTGGATCACCGACTTCACGCAGAAGATGCCGCATGAGGGCGCCCCGCCCAGCGACAGCATGCGCATCGCGATCCTCTATGACGGCGACGCGCTCTACGTCGGCGCGCGGATGTACAGCCGCGACCCCTCGAAAATTCAGGCGCCGCTCTCCCGGCGCGACAATACCTCGCAGGCCGAGCACCTGTGGGTCTCCTTCGATACCTACCACGACCGGCGCACGGCGTATTCGTTCGGCGTGACCGCGTCGGGCGTGCGCATGGATTGGTACCACCCGCAGGACAACGAGTACAACCTCGACCCCGGCTTCGACCCGGTGTGGGAGGCGAAAGCGGTCGTGGACTCGTTGGGCTGGACGGCGGAGATGCGCATCCCGTTCTCGCAGCTCCGCTTCAACGACGTGCCCGTGCAGGTCTGGGGCTTCAACGCCGACCACTGGAATCCGGCGACCAGCGAGGACGTGTTCTGGGTGCCGGTGCCGACGAATCGCACCGGCTGGTCGTCGTGGATGGGCGAGCTGGTGGGCATCGAAGGCATCAAGCCCTCACGCCGACTCGAGGTGCTGCCGTACTCCGCGGGCGATGCGACCTTCACCGGGCGGCCGCAGCCGGCGGACCCCTTCGACGACGGCAAGAACCTCGGCGCCCGGGCGGGCGCGGACGTGAAGATGGGACTCGGGCCGAACCTCACGCTCGACGGCGCCGTGAACCCGGACTTCGGGCAGGTCGAAGCCGATCCCGCGGTCGTGAATCTCTCGGCGTTCGAGGTCTTCTTCGACGAGAAGCGGCCGTTGTTCACTGAGGGGGCTCAGCTGCTGCGCGGCAACGGGCCGAGCTACTTCTACTCGCGGCGCATCGGCGGCCCGCCGCGCGGCCCGGTGAGCGGAGACTTCGTGGATTATCCGCGGAACAGCACCATCCTCGGCGCCGCGAAGCTCACCGGGCGGCTCGCCTCGGGGATGTCGCTGGGCGCGCTCGCGGCCGTGACGGCGCGCGAGACCGCCCGGACCTACGACACCGCGACGGCGACGTTCGCGCGTACGCCGGTCGCGCCGCCCGCGGGCTACGGCGTCGCCCGCGTCCAGCAGGAATTCGGGGCGTCCCGGTCGGTCGTCGGCGCGACATTCACCGCGGTGCACCGGGATATCGGCTCGACGGACCCGCTCGCCGCGTGGTACAACCGCGACGCCTTCGCCGGCGGCGCTGATTGGGTGCTGCGCTGGAACCGCGGGGCCTACGAGCTGCGCGGCTGGCTGGGGTTCAGCCATATCCGCGGCGACTCGGCGGCTATCAACAAGGTCCAGCAGTCCGCGGTGCATTTCTTTCAGCGGCCCGATGCGCATTACCTCACCTACGATCCCAGGCGTACATCGCTCACTGGCAGCGTCGCCAACGTGCAGTTCAATAAGACTGGTGGTAGCTGGTTGTACAGCCTTGCCTACGGCTGGGAATCGCCCGGGTACGACCCTAACGACGCGGGCCGGCTCGGCAACGCCGACGGCCGCTTCGGATTTGTCAACCTGCGGTACCGGCAGACGAAGCCACGCGGCAAGCTGCAGAACTACGACTTCGGCATGTACGGGGGAGGCGAGTGGGACTT
>QHVC01000156.1 GCA_003222205.1 Gemmatimonadota bacterium
GCGCACCGCCTCGACCAGGTCCTCGGCAACCTCCGACTTCAGGACAAGCCCGCGGGCTCCGGCGCGCAGGGCGTCCGACACCGGCGGCTCCGGCGGCATACCGGTCAACAGGATCAACCCCGCTTCCGGCAGGCGCTGCATGATGGCGCGTGCGGCGCTCAGGCCGTCCAACACGGGCATCACGACGTCGAGCACGACCACGTCGGGGCGCAGCTCTTGCGCCAGCCGCACCGCCTCACGACCGTCAGGGGCCACCGCCACCACGTCCAACCCCTGCGACTCGAGCAACAAGCGGACCCCCTGCAGCACGATCGGATGATCGTCGGCGACGAGCACGCGGGTGCGGAGCCGGCGGGGAGCGACGGCGCGTAGTTTCGCAGGTCGTTTCGTTGCGCGTTCCATGCTCTGGACATCCGCGAGGAGAGAGACGCCCGACCAGTCCAAACCTACCGGTCGGGTTTGGTGTTGCCAAGACGCAACGAAAAAAGCCCGCCATCGCGGGCTTTTCTCGCCACGAACCACCGCTCTACAGATCGACCCGAACCTTGTGGTCCTTAGTCTCCTTGATCAGCACGGTCCCGACGACGAAGGTCATCACCGCCACGACGATCGGATACCACAGGCCGTAGTAGATATTCCCCGCCGCGGCCACTATGGCGGTGGCGAGCAGCGGCAGCATGCCCCCGAACCAGCCGTTACCGATATGGTAGGGGAGCGACATCGAGGTATAGCGGATGCGGGCGGGGAACAGCTCCACGAGATACGCCGCGATCGGCCCGTAGACCATGGTCACGTAGATCACCATGATGACCAGGATCAGTTCGGTCATGAAGTAGTTGATTTGGCTCTTATCGGCGGCGGCCGGGAATCCGGCCGCGGCGAGCGCCGTCTTGGCATCGGCTTCGTTCCAGCCGTGGAGTTCGGTGGCGCCGATTTTGACCGTCACCTTGTCCACCGAGCCGGCGGGCGGCTCGCTCGTCTGGAACGAGATTCCCTGCCTCGCCAGAAAGTCCTTCGCCCGGTCGCAGTCGGTGAACTTGGACCACGGGCCCACGAAGAGGTGGAAGTGGCAGTCGGTGGCCGTGACCGAGACTGGCGTCCTGGCGGACGCGCCTTCGAGCGACGGATTGGCGTAATGGGTGAGCCCCTTGAAGAGCGGGAAGTAGGTCAGGGCCGCGAGCAGGCAGCCGGCCATGATGATCTTCTTCCGCCCGATCTTATCCGACAGCCGGCCGAATAGGACGAAGAACGGCGTGCCGATGAGGAGCGAAAGCGCGATCAGCAGGTAGGCGGTCTGGAACGGCACCTTGAGGGTGATGATCAGGAAGAACAGCGCATAGAACTGGCCCGTGTACCAGACCACTCCTTGACCGGCGGTCGCGCCAATGAGCGCGAGGAGGACGATCTTCGCGTTGCTCCAGTTGGCAAAGCTCTCGGTGAGCGGCGCCTTGGAGGTCTGGCCCTCGCTCTTGATCTTCTGGAACACCGGCGACTCCTGCAGCCGCAACCGGATGTAGATCGAGAAGATCAGCAAGAGCAACGAGACGAGGAACGGGATGCGCCAGCCCCATGCGGTGAACTGCTGTGGGGTCAGGCCTGTCCGGCACACGTAAATCACTGCCAGGGACAGGAAGAAGCCCAAGGTGGCCGTCGTCTGGATCCAGCTCGTCGCGTAGCCGCGCCGGTTTTCCGCGGCGTGCTCGGCGACATACGTCGCCGCCCCGCCGTACTCGCCGCCCAGCGCCAACCCTTGCACGAGACGCAGCAGCACCAGCAGAACGGGGGCGATCCAACCGACCGACGCGAAGGTGGGCAGCAACCCCACGGCGAACGTCGATGCGCCCATACAGACGATCGTCACGAGAAACGTATACTTCCGGCCGACAATGTCGCCGATGCGCCCGAATACCAGCGCCCCGAACGGCCGCACCAGAAAGCCGGCCGCATACGTGACGAACGCCGACAGCAACGCCGCCGTCGCGTTGCCGGCCGGGAAGAACAGCGATGCGAAAAACGGGGCGAGCGTCGCGTACAGATAGAAGTCGTACCACTCGAACACCGTGCCTAACGAAGACGCGAAGATGACTCGCGCCTCCTCCCGGCCAAAACGAGAGGGGGGTGCCGCGGCGGTGGCGTGGCTCATCGGTATTCCTCCCTAAGAGTGCCCGCGAGTATGAGTGTTGAACGAAGCGCGCCCGCCTACGCCTTATCGCCGGCCCCTCCCGCGACCAGCCCTTTGGCGCGCCACTTCTCGAAGATGCGCTTCACCTGCTGGTGCGCGTCGTCCAGCGCCTGCGGCGCCGTCATGCGCCCCGTCGCCACGTTGGCGAACATGGTGGGCAGCACGAAGGTGTCGAATACCTCGCTTTCGGCCGGGTTGGCCGGCCCGGGGTGCCCGATGTTCGTCGCCCACTGCAAGGCGGTACTGATCGGCTTGAGCTTGGTGGGTGGGTTGGAGCCGAACGGGTCGTTCGCCGTGGCCTGCTCGAGCCAGCGCTGGCCCGCCGCGGGCTTCTGCCCCTGGGCGGTGCCCGGGTCGGCCACGGAGCCCGGATACGAGGGGAAGTTGTAGAACTTGCTTCCCGTCACGGCGTCCCGGTAATGCGCGACGAGGTCGAGCAGGAACTGCTTCGCCACGTCGGGGCTCTGCGCGAACTTCCAGATGGCGTAGATCCCCATCACGTGCTCGCTCGCCCACCCCGTCCCCCGCGGCCCCTTCAATGCCGGGACGAAGAAGATGTCGTCGGCCACCGGCAGCTTGTTGTCCTGCGCGGTGCGGTACGCCGAGATGGAGTTGAGGATGTAGGAGGTCGCGCGGGCGTTCAGCGCCTGGTTATTCGACGCGGCGTTCCAGCTCAGCACCGCCGGAGTCATCCCCGCCTGGAACAGCCGCGCCCCGAACGTCAGCGCTTCGAGGGCCTGGTCCGACTTCAAGACCACGTTCTCGTTCGCGTCCTGGATCGAGCCGTCGAACGACCACAGCATCGCGCGCGCGGCCATGTTCGAGTCCAGCTCCTGCGACATGCCGATGCCGATGGGGATCTGGATCTCGGGGTGCTTGGCCTTGATCTGCGGCGCCGCGGTGAGGAGGTCTTCCCACGTGACCGGCCCGTCGGGCTTCCCGATCTCGGTCCAGATGCTCTTCAGGTAGTCGCCGGGGTCGGGCACGTAGTTGTCGCTGAAGCCGAACCACTTCCGCGTCACCGGGTTGTAGGTGCTGCGCTTGCACAGGTCGAGCAGCGGCCCGTGCGCGCGCTCGGCGTCGCGCACCACGTCCGCCATGTCGAGCACTTGCGGCTCGAAGGCGCCGGGCGGCGACAGGAACTGGAACAGGTCGTGGCCCTGCTGGGCCGCCACCTCGGCGTTCGCCCGCGTCGTCAGGTCAGCGAGGGCGATGTGATCCACGGTCACCTCGACGCCCTTGGCCGTGCCCCAGTCTTTCGCGTAGCGGTCGAACCACACGTCGTAGGCGGGGACGAAATGGCTCCACTGAATGATCTTGAGGGTCTTTTGCTGGCGCCGGATCAAGATCGTGGGACCCAGGGCCGCGGCGATGGCCGCCGCGCCTGCCGTCGTCACGAACTCGCGCCGGTCCAACCCCTTCCGCTTGGTCATGGACCTACCCTCCACTGGCTGAAAGAAACAGGTGTCAGGGGCCAGGTGTCAGGTCCTGACACCTGACACCTGGCCCCTGGCACCTGGCCCCTGGCACTTGTCACAGCGAGTACAACACGCTCAGCGCGTACTGGTCAGCCGTCCGAACACCCGTGCTCCACCGAGTGACCGCCCGGAAATACTCGAGCCCGATCGCATAGCGGCCGGCCCGGAACCGGATCAGTCCGTCGGTGTCGTGACTCAACTGGCGGAGCAGGGCCACGCCATTCTGCTGCAGGTACTTCGCAGCGTCGGGCTGGTCCATACCGTAGTAGAACCACACGCCCCAGTGGGGCGTGAGATCGTAACCGGCCTGGGCCCACGCGCCCCAGCCCTGGATTCTCCCTTGCTGAGCCGAGTTTGATCCGGCGCCCTGCGTGATGTGACCAAACTGCTGTCCGAGGTTGTGCCCGGTATAGTAGTTGCCGTGCACCGTGAGCTTGCCCGACGTGAAGTTATGGCCCGTCTCGACGCCCCAACCGTTCAAGGCGCCGCCCGGGACGCCCACGCCGTTCATGTCCTTGTTGTCCACGTGGTAGACCACGTAGCCGTTCCAGCTCGATGTCCCAAATCGCTTGGCGAGGTTGAACCGGGCTTCGAACTGCGGCTTTCCCGACGCCTCGCCGCTCCCGATGCCGTTGGTCACGGCCAGGCCCGAGCCTTTCAACAGGGCCAGCTGCACCTGCACGGTCAGCGGCTTACCGGGGGTGAGGTCGTGGTAGACGAACACGCCCGGGAACCGCCAGCCCACCATGCCGGTCGCGCCATATCCCAAGGGGAAGGCGAGATGCGTCACCGACACGGGCACTTCGCCGAACATCGGGGACCAGAACTGCCCGATGCGCAGCGTTGTGCGGCCGTTGGTCAGGTCCACGTAGGCAAAACGGCCGCGGAGCTGTGGCTGCTCATCCCCGAACGGCGGGAGGCCGTTGTTCTGTCCGAAGAAATCGGCCTCGAGCGTGGCCTTGGGTGCCCACTTGCCCAGCACCGGTCCGGAGCTGAAATCGAACCGGATGCGCGTGTTGCGAATGTCGCCGTCGAAGTACCCCTGGTCGATCCCCGGCTGCGCCACGCTCGCCCACTCGGCATTCTGCCCCTGCCCGAAGTCGAAATAACCGCGGTTGTTGAACAGCGTGGCATTGATGAAGCCGCTGATCGTCAGGGTGTCTCCCGCGCCCAGTTTGACCGATTGCTGAGCGGACGCTGCCGACGGCCCCCTAAGGAACGCAGCCAGCGCGATCGCGACTGCGGTGAACCACGCGATACGTCTACTCATGAGGACCCTCCCTCCTGTGGGACTGGGTGATGGAGCGGCCTCATCCCTTCACCGCCCCCATGGTGAAGCCCTGGATGAAGCGATCGATGAAGAGATTGTAGATGATGGCGAGCGGAATGCTGATAACCAGGGCGGCGGCCATGAGCGCCCCCCAGTGGTACACGTCGCCGCGGACCAACGCGATCGGCACGCCCAGGCTTACGGTCATCTTGTCGACCGAGCTGAGGAAGGTCAGCGCGTACACGAACTCTTGCATCACCAGCGTGAAGCTGAAAACGACCACCGTCAAGATCCCCGGAACGATGAGCCGCGGCGCGACTTTCATGATGACGGCGAGCCGGCTGTACCCGTCGATCATCGCCTGCTCCTCGATCTCCCAGGGGACCGAGCGGAGGAACCCCATGACCAGCCAGGTGCAAAATGGAATGGTGATGGTGGGGTAGACGAGGATCAGAGCCCCGAGCGAGTTCTGCAGGCCCAGCATCGCCACGACCCGCGAGAACGGGATGAACAGCAGCGTCGGCGGGATCAAATAGGTGAAGAAGATCCCCATGCCGAGCCGCTCGCCCCAACGGCCGGTGAGCCGCGCCAGGCTGTAGCCGGCCGGCACGGCCACGATCACCGTGATGACGACGACGGCCACGACCACCACCAGCGTATTCAAGACCCAGCGGGGGAACTCCGTCTGCCCGAACAGCAGCCGCACGTGCTCGAGGGTGGGCGGGTCGTTGAAGATCCACGGCACGTGCCGCGTGTCGAACGCGCCGACGTAGAGGTCGCGATTCTGTTTGAACGCGGTGAGCAGCATCCAGTAGAACGGGAAACCCGCGAACGCCATGAAGCCCGCCGCCGCGGCGTAGAGCGCCACGCGTTTCATCGGGCGCCCACCTCGGCGCGGCGGGCGAGGCGCAGCATCGCGACCGCGACCACGATGAGAAACGGCAGCAGGAACACCGCGATCGCCGCGCCCTGGCCCAAATCGGCGCCGAGCACGCCACGCTGAAACGCCAGGGTGGGGAGCACCTGGGTGGTGTTCGCCGGCCCGCCGCCCGTCAGGATGTAGACCACGCCGAGATCGGTGGCCGTGTAGACCACGCCGAACAGGACGGCCACGGCGACCACCGGCACGAGCAGCGGCAGCTCGACCTTGAACAGGCGGCGCCAGAACCCGGCCCCGTCCACGATCGCCGCCTCGACCA
>QHVC01000143.1 GCA_003222205.1 Gemmatimonadota bacterium
CCCCCGGCGAAGAGCTCGCCAACAGCGTCAGCCACGCCGTCGGGCTCGTCGCCACCTTCGTCGCGGGACCGGTCCTCATCGCCAGCGCCATCCGGCACGGCGGTCTCGGGACCATCGTCGGCGCGAGCGTGTTCCTGGCGACCGCCGTGCTCCTGTACCTGTTCTCGACGCTCTACCACGCGGTGCAATCGGCGAAGGCCAAGCGCGTCTTTCAGGTCCTGGACCACTCGGCGATCTTCCTGCTCATCGCCGGCACCTACACGCCGTTCACCCTCGGTGTGCTGCGCGGGGCCTGGGGCTGGGCGCTCCTCTGGACGATCTGGACGCTGGCCGCGGCCGGCGTCGCGCTCACCGCCACCGGCAAGCTGCACAACCGCGTCGCGTCCACGGCGCTGTACGTCGCGATGGGGTGGCTGATGCTCGTGGCGGTGCGGCCGCTGTGGCTGCGCATGCCGCCGATGGGATTCCTGTGGCTCGGACTGGGCGGCGTCGCCTACACGGCGGGGGTGCCGTTCTTCGCGGCCCACCGCCGCTACAGCCACTTCGTCTGGCACCTGTTCGTGATCGCAGGCACGGCGTGCCACTTTGTGGCGGTGATGAAGTATGCGAGCTGAAAGAATCGCTCCCGCCGAGCCGGGCCTTCAGGCCGCGGGAGACACGAACGAAAGGCTCATCCCCATGAAGCATCACGACGACCGCATCGACTACATCGAGCTCCCCGCGACGGACATCCCGGCCACGAAGACGTTTTATGCGGCGGTATTCGGCTGGAAGTTCACCGACTACGGCCCCGACTACGTCGCGTTCGCCGACGGCGATATGGAAGGCGGCTTTGCCAAGGTGCCGGCGAACCGTGCCGGCGGTCCGCTCGTCATTCTCTACTCCTCGGCGCTCGAGCAGACGCAGGCCAAGGTCGTGAGCAAAGGGGGCAAGATCGCCAAGCCGATCTTTTCCTTCCCGGGCGGCCGGCGCTTTCACTTCCTCGATCCCAACGGTAACGAGCTGGCGGTGTGGTCGGAGAAGTAGTGGCCTTCACGCCACAACACCCGTGCGATCTGGAAGTTGCGGTCCGGGGTATGTCCCTCCTTCTATCATAGGGAGTCCCGATGACGCGATCGCTCTCGGTCTTTCTCCTCGCTCTGCTCCCGGCGAGCGTCGCCGGGCAGCGCGTCGACGCGGCGCGCTGGCAGTCTTGGTCTCCCACGCTCCGCGTCTCCACAAACGCTCCCGCTGCCACGTCGTTGCGGCGTGACTACCGTCTCGAAGGTCTGGTCGTGGGTGGTCTCGTGTTCGGCGCCGTTGGTGCCTGGATCGGTGCCGAGGCGTGTCACAATCAGCCGCAGCCGATCGGCGCTGGCTCCGGTCAGAGCTGCACCGGGGACGCCGTGGTCGTCGGTCTCGCGGGGGCGGCGGTGGGAAGCGGCATCGGATACCTGCTGGGGCGATTGACGCCGAAGCAATCCCCGGCGTTCTAACCCCGGCTCAGAAGCTCACTTTCAAGATCCGGCCCCCAGTTCCCACCAGCCAGCCGGCGGCCGGGCTCGCGAACGCGACGGCCCAGTAGTTCTGGGCGTCGGCCAGGGAGAACCATTGCCCGCCTTCGTCGGGCGACCAGGCCGCCCCCTTCGGTCCGGTGGCCACCACCGTCGCGCCCAATCCCGACACGTAACTAAGGCCGTAGATCGATCCTGAAAACGGCGTCCGGGTGCGGAGCGTCCAGGTTTTTCCCCCATCGCTCGAGCTCGCTACGTTGTCGGCGAAATCGTCGGGCCGGGCCAGCTCTCCGCCGCCGAGGATGCCGTGCGTGCGGTCCCGGAACGCCACCGTGATCACGCCGGAGCTCGGGGTGCCTTGCACGATGGGAGTGTCATAAGCCTTCCACGTGTTGCCGCCGTCGATCGTGGCGAGGATTCTGGCCTTGGTCGCCCCGCCGGTACCGATCCACGCCAGATCGCCTCCCTGTGTGGCGACACACGTCCCACTGGCGGCGAACGCCGCCTCGCCGTCCTGCGCCGCCGGTAACCGCTCGGCGATGCTGTTCCACCGCCGGCCGTCGCTCGTGCGGATCACCGGGAAGCGACCGTTCACGGCATCGCTCATGGTGATGGCGCGCTGACCGTGCCAGAACGCAAAGCAGTCGTAGAAGGCGTTGGGGTCGTGATTCTCGAACTGCAGGGACCAGTGCTGGCCGCCGTCCTCGGTGCGGTAGATGCGGGACTGCTCCCCGGGGCCCGCCGCGAGGAGATAGGCGACCTTGTCGCTCTGCCCCTCCACGTCGCGGAATTGGAGAGCTTCAGCTCCGGGAACCACGCCGGCCCGCCACGTCTGGCCGCCGTCGGTCGTGACGGTGTACGTCCCGCCGACGCCACTGGCCCACACTACCTGGTCGTTCACCGGACTGACCGCTTGCAGCCGGTTGGTCGTGCCGCTTTGCTGCGGCGTGAGCGTGGGAGTCGAGGCGGTGGTGGCGGCCTGGATCTCGGCGTGGATCGCTTCCGCTGGTGGGGCCGCTGTCTGCGAGCAGCTCAGCGTCACGGCGGCGACCAGCCCGGACGCCGCGAGGGGGAACGAGAGGGGCTGTAGCATGAGGGTACCTCCGCTGCGCCAGAATTACCCGGCCCGCTGGACGCCCGCAAGCCCGGCCTGCAGCTTACGACCGATGAAAACCATCCTATGCCTCGCCGCGCTGCTCGCGCCCGCCGCCGCGGCCCAGCAGTGGCACTACCCGCCCGCGCCGCGCGCGGCCGTCATGGACAACTACTTCGGCCGCCAGGTGGCGGACCCGTACCGCCCCCTCGAGGACCTCGACGCGCCGGCCACCACCGCATGGGTCGACGCTGAGAACGCGATCACCTTCACTTATCTCGGCGGCATCGCGCGGCGCGACTCAATCCGCACGCGGCTCACCGCCTTGTGGAACTACCCGCGCGTGCAGGTGCCCGTGCGCGAAGCGGGTCAGCTGTGGTTCCGCAAGAATTCCGGGCTGCAGAAGCAGTCGGTGCTGTACCGGGCGGCTGGCCTCGGCAGCGCAGCGGTCGCCGTGCTCGACCCCAACGCCCTCTCGCCCGACGGCTCGGTTGCAGTGGCGCAGTGGTCGGTGTCCCCCGACGGCCGCCTCGTCGGCTACACCACCGCCGCCGGCGGCTCCGACCTCCAGGACATCCACTTCCGCGACCTCGCCACGGGGCGCGACCTCGCCGCGGTGGTCCCACGCGTGAAGTTTACTGGTATCTCGTGGACCCGGGACGGGAAGGGCTTCTACTACAGCCGCTTCCGCGGCTCGGCCGAGCGGGCCAACCTCCGCGACGCCAACACGCACCATCAGATGTTCTATCACACGTTGGGCGACGCCGCGGACCGGCTCGTCTTCGAGCGCCTCGACGATTCAACGGCGGGGGTCTTCGGCGGCGTTTCCGACGACGGCCGCTGGCTGTTCGTGTTCTCCGGGAGCGGTACCACCAACAACCGGCTGTGGGTGGCGAACCTCAAGAACGCTGCCCATCCCGACCTCGGCGCGCCGCTGTCGCCCGTGGTCACGGCCGAGGACGCGGTCAACACCGCGCTCGGCGTCGTCGGCGACACGCTCTATCTCTACACGAACTGGCAGGCCCCCCGCGGCCGCATCGTGGCCGCGACGGTCGGCGACAGCGACCGCACCCACTGGCGCACGGTCGTCGCCGAAGGCCCCGACGTGATGAATGAGACGGCGTTGGTGGGCGACCGCCTCGTGGTCACCTACCTCGTGGACGTCCAGAGCCGCATCCGGCTGTTCGATCTCGCCGGCACGCCACGCGGCGAGGTGGCGTTGCCCGACGTGGGCACCGTCGCCGGCCTCTCCGGCCGCAACGACGGCAGCGACGTCTTCTTCGCCTTCAGCTCGTACTTGCGGCCGGCCACGGTGTACCGTTACGACCTGCGCGCCGGCCGGCTCGAGCCGTTCCAGCCCGCGCATGCGCCGTTCGACCCGGGGCCCTATGAGACCCGCGCGACCTTCTATCAGTCCAAGGACGGCACCCGCATCCCCATCGTCATCACGGCCCGCAAAGGGCTGGCGCGCGACGGCAGCCATCCCACCCTGCTGTACGCATACGGCGGCTTCGACATCAGCCTGCCGCCCTACTACTCGCCCGCCGTGGCCGGGTGGTTGGAGCTGGGCGGGGTGTACGCGGTGGCCAACCTGCGTGGCGGCGCCGAGTATGGGGAGGTGTGGCATCATGCCGGGATGCGGGAGAAAAAGCAGAACGTGTTCGACGACTTCATCGCCGCGGCGGAGTTCCTGGTTCGCGAGGGCTACGCCACGCCGCGCACTCTGGCGATCCAGGGCGGCTCCAACGGCGGCCTGCTGGTGGGCGCGGTCATGACCCAGCGCCCGGATTTGTTCGGCGTCGCGCTCCCCGCCGTCGGCGTGATGGACATGCTGCGCTACCAGAAGTTCACCGGCGGCCAGTTCTGGGCGGAGGAGTACGGCTCGTCGGACGATTCCACCGCTGTGGGTTACCTGCTC